>CAYYWB010000346.1:0-2603 GCA_964475285.1 uncultured Bifidobacteriaceae bacterium
GCGCGTTGGTGAACAGGCCGCGCACCATGTAAGCCTGCGCGGCGGCGGCGAACAAATCGTTGTTGTCCGGGTGGAGGGCCATTTCGGTTTCGAGCAGCTCCGCGCCGCGCGCGTAATTGGTTTCCTGGAGCCACGCGGCGGCGGCGAGCAGACGCAACTGGGTTTCGTTGGTTTCAACAAGCGAGAATTTCTCCGGGTGCGCCAGCGGGTCGAGCAGCGCATCCATCGCGCGTTCGGGCAGGTGCGCCATGAGGTAAATCCGGCCGAGCCAGAGACGGGCGGGCAGATTGTCCGGCACCAACTGGCGGACGCGATCGAAGAAAGCAACGGCCTGGCGGAAATAATTATTGCCCTCCGCCAGAACGGCCCCGCTTTCAAAACAAAAGCTCGGTTCGTCGAACGGCCCGTTGGCGTCCATGACTTCGCTCCACGAGCGGTATTCGCCCAACTGGTCAGAGGTCGTTTTGGACAAGTCCACCGCCGCGGCGCCGCCGGCGCGCAAAGTGTTGTTGAACTGCAAATTGATTTTGGCGACGACGTTGTCGGGATTGAGCTTGAGCGCGGTGTCAAAAAGCGCGGCGGCTTTTTCGAGTTCGCCGGCGCGCTGCATTTCGACGCCCCAAAAATCCAGGCTGCGCGAGTAAAATGCGCCCAACAAAACAGCCATCAGGTCCGGCTCGCGCTTCACATGAAACTTGTCCAGCCACCGTTCGCCCAATGTTTGCGGGGCATTGGAATCAAACGGCGCGGCGGCGCGTTCAACGGGCGCAAACGCCTGCGTCGCGGCCTGCGCCCAGAACGTCTCATTTTCCGCGATCAGATTTTTGTCCGGCATTGGCGGCAGCAGTGTGTCCGCCGGCAGTATTTTCAATTTGTAAATCAGTCCGTGCGGCTCCAGATAAAACTGCTCGAAGTAATAGCCGAAGCTCGGATGCAGATAGTAAATGTTGGTCCGGGCCGCCACAAAATCGTTGGTCCGGGCCAGACGGGCCAGGACCTGGACCAGCCCGACCGGATTGAGCGCGTTGGTCTGGGTGGCCGAAACCAGTTCCGGCCAGTCTTGGGGATATTTCCGGTGCAGATAGCGGTGATAGGCGGGCACCACCAGCGATTGCGTGTCGAGCGGCACAAAATCCCGCGCCCGCCCGTCCCTCACGAGCGCTGACTGGACCAGGAACAGTTGCCGCAGGTCGTCGCTCAACAAATAGCCGCCCGCCGGCGGCAGTTTTTCCTCGATGAGCGAGGTGTAATGCCGGAAGGTGTCGCCGTTCGTATCGCGGATTTGCGGCGCGTTCCGATAAACCAGTCCCGCCACGGCCACGACGCCCAACAACCACACGCCCGCAACGACAAGGCGATCCACCCATTGCAATGGCTCCATTTGGCGGTCCCGCTGGCGCGAAATGGTTTTCCCAAAAATTAGCAGAAAATAACCACTGTAATAACCGGCGCTCAACGCAATGAGGTAGTAAAGCGGCAGTCCAAACCCGGTGTGCCGGGGGCTGAACGGCGGATCAAAGACCAGCCAGACGCATCCCGCCAGAAACAGGGCGTGAAGCAGATGAAACATGAAACTGGCCAGCGCCAGACCAATCCGGCTGCGGTCGCCGAAGGACGATTCCCAGCGGATTGCCAGCACGAACACCGGCATCAGGTAGGCCAGCAGCAGGGACAGGGATTCAAGATACTGTTGCGGATGCAAACCGAAGCGGAAGTAGGCCCTCAAAACGTCATACGGCATCGTCAGGTTGAACTTCAAATACTGCCAGAATGTGAGGGGCGTTTTGTGGGCGGCCACCGCCAGCAGCGGCAGCAGCAGGTAAAACAAAAGACCCGCCAGCCCGCACAGCAACATCCGCCCCAGAAAACGCAAATCGAAAAAGTCGAAGCCGCGCAGCCAGATTATCGCCACCAGAAACAGCGGGAGAAAACCCGCCAGCCCCCAATCGTCCGCCATCCCAGCGGCAAAAACAAACGCGGCCGCATGCAGACGCCATACGCGTTCGCCCAGCCGGTATTCCAGCAGCGACCAGATCACCACCGCGAACAGCAGCAGGTCGAACATTTCGCCCGTCCAGTTGGTCGCGCGCTCCCAAAACGTGAGTTGCAGTCCGCAGACCAGCACGGCCAGCAGCGGCGGCAGCCACGCGCTGCCGGTTGTCAGAAATGAAAAACCGCTCCCCTCGCGCTTGCGCTGCGCGTCTGTCCGGTCGTGCGGCAAAATGGCAACCGATCTCGCCAGCAGACCGAGCGTCAGCGCCGCGCACACGGCGGAAAACAAATTCAGCGCGAGCGGGATCATCGGCCCGGGCAGCCAGCGGAGCGGATATGTGACCAGGAAGGTGACGGGATTCAGCGCCTCCGGCTGCCATGTCCAGCCGGAAATATTTGCCACGGAAGGAAGGTTGAACAACGAGACCCAGCGGTTCAGCGTCAGCCAATAGACCAGCAGCATCGCCGCCGCCAGCAGCCACGGCAGCCAGCGCGGAACAAAATGTTTCCGCGGGTCAGTTTGCGTTTCCATCGCCATGAGTTGAACCAGTTGAAACCATATTTTGCGGTTTGGCAAGGTTTTGTCCCGCGCGCAAATCCGCCACGCATTC
>CAYYWB010000347.1:0-2598 GCA_964475285.1 uncultured Bifidobacteriaceae bacterium
TGCAAGCCCTCGAACGCGAAGGCGTCGAGGTCATCTTCGCCTATCCCGGCGGCGCAAGCATGGAAATCCACCAGTCGCTGACGAAATCAAAAATCCGCACCATCCTGCCGCGCCACGAGCAGGGCGGCAGTTTTGCGGCGGAAGGTTACGCCCGTTCCACCGGCAAGGCCGGCGTGTGCATGAGCACCAGCGGCCCCGGCGCAACGAACCTCGTCACCGCCATCGCCGACGCCTATCTGGATTCCTGCCCGCTCGTCGCCATCACCGGACAGGTGACGACCAACATGATTGGCCGCGGCGCGTTTCAGGAAACCGACATCATCGGCGTGACGCTGCCCATCGTGAAGCACAGCTACCTCATCACGGACGTGAACGACATTCCGCGCATCGTGAAGGAGGCGTTTTACATCGCGCAATCCGGCCGGCCCGGCCCGGTGGTGATTGACGTGCCGAAAAACGTCCAGCAGGCCAAAACCCAGCCCGTCTGGCCGACGTTGGAGCAGATCAAGAAAGGTCTGCCCGGCTACACGCAACCGGATTTGAAGGCTGATGAACTGGCGCTCAACGAAATCATCGGCCTCCTCGAAAAGGCCGAGCGCCCGGTGATTTATTGCGGCGGCGGAATCATCACCAGCGGCGCGGCGGCGGAATTGAAAAAATTCGCAGAGGCCGCGAACATTCCCGTGACGACCACGCTCATGGGCATCGGCGGTTTCCCGGAGACGCACCCGCTTTCGCTCCGCTGGCTCGGCATGCACGGCGCGGCGTTTGCGAATTGGGCCGTCAACGGCGAATACGAACTCCGCAAATCCTTCAACGACCCGATGGTCAAGATCAAGGACGGCGCGGATTTGATGCTCGCGTTCGGCGTGCGGTTCGACGACCGCGTGACCGGCAAGTTCGAGGAGTTCTGCAAGAACGGCACGATTGTCCACATTGACGTGGACGCGTCGGAGTTGAACAAAAACCGCAAGGCGCATTTGCCGGTGGTCGGCGACATCAAGGACGCGCTCACACGGCTCAACGCGATGCTCGCCAAACGCCCGCTCAACAAAAAGCGCGCCGCGTGGTTTGCGCAGATTGACGAGTGGAAGAAGAAGGGGCCGTTCGGGTATCGCATCACGCCGGAAATCGCCAACAGCGACCACATGAAAGACCACATGCAGGGACAGGAAAACCAGGTCATCCTGCAACAGATGGTGGTCGAGGCGCTTTATGAACTGACAAAGGGCGATGCCATCATCACCACCGGCGTGGGCCAGCACCAGATGTGGGCCGGCCAGTGGTTCAAATATGAGCATCCGCGCCAGTTCATCACCAGCGGCGGCCTCGGCTCGATGGGTTACGGTTTGCCCGCCGCCATGGGCGTGAAAGTCGCCTTCCCCGACAAGCAGGTGATTGACATTGACGGCGACGGCTCATTCCTGATGAACATTCAAGAACTGGCCACCATTCACATTGAACATCTGCCCATCAAGGCGATTATCCTGAACAACCAGCATCTCGGCATGGTGGTGCAGTGGGAGGACAATTTCTACGGCGGCAACCGCGGCCACACCTATCTCGGCGACCCGGAACATCGCCCGGAGATTTATCCCGACTACGTCCGCGTCTGCAATTCGTTCGGCGTGAAATGCGAGCGCGTGATGTTCAAAAAGGATTTGCGCGCCGCCATCCAGCGGATGCTTGATGCGAAGGAGCCTTACGTCCTCGACGTCATCACGCCTTACAGCACGCACGTCATTCCGTTCATCCCCGCCGGCAAGACCGTGGCGGACATGATTTGGAAAGCGTAATCAGCAGGGCGGGCAGTCCCCTGCCCGCCGCGGCGCGCACGGAGTGACGCGCCCTACCAAGATTCAGCTGGGCGCAATTGCTTGTCGCCCGGCCATTTTTTTGCCACGCTCTGCGCGATGCGAAAATCATTTTTGGGTTTGTGGCTGGCGCTGGCCATTTCCGCTTCCGGCGCGGAAATCACAATCAATTTCGGCGGCTTTGCCGCGGGCCAGTCGCCGACCAATTTTCACAACGCCCTCGCCGGCACCGGTCAGCCGGGCGACTGGAAAATCGTCACGGACGAGTCGCCGTCGGCCTTCGCGCCGCTGATTCCGCAAATCACGCCGACGGCCTCCGCAGCCCGGCGGCCCGTGCTCGCCCAATTGAGCCGGGACCAGACCGACGAGCATTTCCCGATGCTGATTTACGACGGCCAGACGTTCAAAAATTTCAAGCTGACGATGCCGTTCAAAATCATCGGCGGCGTGGCCGAGCAGATGGCGGGCGTCGTGTTCCGCTTCCAGAACGCGTCGAATTTCTACGTCGTCCGCGTCAGCGCGCTGGGCCGCAATGTGCGCTTTTACAAGGTCGTGAACGGCCTCCGCTCCGAACCCATCGGCCCGCCGCTGGACATTGCCACCAACAACTGGCACACGCTGGCCGTGCAATGCCTGGGCGACCAGGTCACCTGCTGGCTCGACGGCAAGCCCGTGATGCCGACGCTCAATGACAGCTCCTTTTCGTCCGGCAAAATCGGCTTCTGGACCAAGTCCGACGCGGTGAGTTATTTCGGCGACACGACGATTGATTACACGCCGATGG
>CAYYWB010000348.1:0-2588 GCA_964475285.1 uncultured Bifidobacteriaceae bacterium
AGGAAATCCTCACCGACCCGTCCTACAAAGGCCAGATCGTCACGATGACCTATCCACTCATCGGCAATTATGGCGTCAACGCGGTGGACGTGGAATCATGGCGGCCGCACGCCGCCGGATTCGTCATTCGCGAACTCTCGCCCGTCGTCAGCAACTGGCGCGCGGATTTTTCGCTGGCGGAATATCTGGAAAAGAACGGCATTCCGGGCATCCAGGGCATTGACACGCGGGCGCTGACGAAAAAACTCCGCGTGCGCGGCGCGATGAACGGGTTCATTTCCACGGAGGAAGTTTCGGAGGCGGAAGCCATCAAACGCGCCAAGGGATTTGTCTTCGTGGGTGTGGATTACGTCAAGGAAGTCACGCACAAGCAGGCGTTTCGCTGGGATGAAAAGGACGAGCAAAGCGCGGCGTTTGATTTGGTGCGAGGCGCGAAAACCGCCGATGCGCGCAACTTCCGCCAGCCGTTGCCGCCCGCCGACATCCCCATCGTCGCGTTCGATTACGGGCTGAAATACAACATTCTGCGCCGGCTGCGGCAGCACGGGTTCGCCACGCAGGTTTTGCCGGCAACCGCGACCGCCGGCGACGCGCTGAAGCACAAGCCCGCCGGGATTTTTCTATCGAACGGCCCCGGCGACCCGGCGGCGCTCAATTACATCGTGCGCGAGGTCAAAACGCTCGCGGACACCGGCATTCCGATTTTCGGCATCTGCCTCGGCCACCAGATTCTCGGCCAGGCGTTCGGCGGGAAAACCTTCAAATTGAAATTTGGCCATCGCGGCGCAAACCAGCCGGTGAAGGATTTGGAGAGCGGCAGGGTGGAAATCACCTCGCAAAACCACGGGTTTGCGGTGGACGCGAAATCATTGCCGTCCGACGTGGCCGTGAACCGCATCAATTTGAACGACCAGACCGTCGAGGGTTTGCGGCACAAGACCAGGCCGGTTTTTTGCGTGCAATATCATCCGGAGGCGTCGCCGGGGCCGCACGACTCGACGCCGCTGTTCGCGGAATTTCGTTCGCTGATTGAGCGGCGCGGTTGAGCTGGAAATTTTCCTGAACATTTCCGTTTGACTTGCGGCGGGCGGCGAACATAATCGGGTTCATCAAGCTATGGCCAAATTGGTTATCCTGACGCAAGGCATGACAGGCCGCGCGCACGAGCTGAACGTGGATCGCACCACCATCGGCCGCGTTGAGGATAACACCTTTCAAATCACCGACGCGTCCGTTTCCAGCCACCACTGCGAAGTGCTGCTGCGCGGTGCCGAAGTCCTCATCCGCGACCTCAATTCGACCAACGGCTCCTTCATCAACGATGCGCGGATCACCGAAAGCGTTTTGAAACCCGGCCAGACGCTGCGTCTGGGCCAGATTGAATTGAAATTGGAAGCCGAAGGCGTTGCCAATGCTCCAGCCCCTGCCGCCGCGGTGGCTCCGGCAATTCCGACACCGGCTCCGGCTCCGGCTCCGGCGAAAAAAGTGGCGGACAGCGGCACTATGGTCATGTCGCGCGGCGTCAGCTTGAGCGACCTGGAAAGCGGCGGACGCAAGCCGGGACTGGACACCACCAGCAGCGTGTTTTCAAAAAAGCGGAACAAGTCCGGCATATATTTTCTGATTGGCGCCGGCATCAGCATTCTCATCATCATCGTCTTGATCATCTTCGCGATACACATGGCCGGCAACAGCGGCCACTAAAAACGCAGTGCGGCCATGAAACCGCGCCGTTCAAATCAAAGCAACCAGGCAATGACGCTTACGGAAGTGCTGGTGGTTGTTGTGGTGCTGGCTGTGCTTGCGGCTGTGTTTTTGCCCGCGCTTCTTCCGCCAAAAAGAATTCCTTCAGGCATCAACTGCATCAACAATGTGAAACAAGTCGGCCTTGCTTTCATGATGTGGACCGGTGACCACAACGAAAAGTATCCGATGGAGATTTCTGTCGCCGACGGCGGCACAATGGAACTGGCGGCAACTGGAGATGTGTTGACAACTTTTCAAATCATGTCCAATGAATTATCCACGCCAAAAATTCTGTTTTGCCCGGCGGACACCATTCACACTATCACTAATATTTGGGGCGTGAATTTTACCGCCAGAAATGTCAGCTACTTCATCGGACTGGATGCCAATACGAATCGTTCCCAAGCGTTTCTCTCCGGTGACAGCAACTTTGCAATCGGCGGTGTTCCCGTAAAATCCGGCTTGTTGGAACTTCCGACGAACGCTCCCATCGCTTGGACCGCCGCGCGTCATAAATTTGGCGGCAGTATCGGCCTCGCCGACGGTTCAGTTGGAAAACTCAATTCAGTTCTACCAGTTTCTAAGGAAGGCTTGCAAAAAGTTCTGATCCAGACCGGCCTCGCCACCAACCGCCTCGCGCTGCCATGAAACCGCGCCGCTCAAATCAAAGAAACCGGGCAATGACGCTCACGGAATTGTTGGTGGTTGTTGTGGTGCTGGCCGTGCTTGTGGTGGTGTTTTTACCGGCGTTCATTACGGATAATCCCCGCGATCCACGGTATTTCAGAATTAACTGTGTCAACAATCTGAAACAAGTCGGTCTTGCTTTCAGAATTTGGGCG
>CAYYWB010000349.1:0-2580 GCA_964475285.1 uncultured Bifidobacteriaceae bacterium
TCGCGCGCAACGAGGGCGAGATCATTGACGGCTTTCGCGCGCGCAACGGCGTCATTACTGACAAATACGACGGCATCTTGAGCGCGCCGCCGAAAGTCCATCCGCGTCCGTTTGAAATCATCTTGGAAACGCCCGCCGCGCCGCCGGAGTTTCAGAAGCAATACGCCTTTGTCGCGGCGTTGCAGACCATCTTGACCGAATACCGCAAATTCATCTCCTACGCGCCCAATTTGTGACGTGAACGATTCCTTCCAACAACTGGAGCAGAGTTTGCGGATCGAGTCCGAATCCGGCCTGACCGACGAGACCAAAGCCGTCCGCGTGCGTCACGGCATTTACAGTTTGCGCGGGCAGCCGGGGCGATACGTCGTTCGCATCCGCGTGCCCGCCGGCATTTTGACCGCCGACCAGTTGGAAACCGTCGCCGCGTTGACGGCTGCGGCGGGATGGGAAGAAGGCGCGCATTTGACAACGCGGCAGGGCATCGAGATCGCGGGCGTGCCCGCCGGGCGCGTGGTGGATTTTTTGCGCCGGCTTGGGGAGGTGGGGCTGACCACCGTTCGCACCGGCGGAAACGTGGTGCGCGGGGTGGTCTGCTGCCCGCTGGCCGGTGTGGCGACCGGCGAAATTTTTGACGTGACACCATTCGCGCTGGCGGCGGACCGGTATTTCCGGGAGCACCCGGATTTGCAGCGGATGCCGCGCAAAATCAAAATCGCGTTTGAAGGCTGCGCGCACGACCACGTTCGCACGCTCGTGGCCGACATCGGCGTGCATGCGTCAAGCAAGGACGGGCAACAAGGATTTCGCATCGTCATCGGCGGCGGGCTGGGCGCTTCGCCCAAAACGGCGCAGGTGTTCGAGGAATTCATTCCACTCGGCAGTCTGTTCGTGACACTGGAGGCAATCCTCCGGATTTTTGACCGGCATGGCGACCGCGACAACCGCGCGCGCGCCCGGCTGAAATGGCTGTTGGCGGATTGGGGCATCGAACGGTTGCGAAGCGAAATAACGGCGGAACGAACGCGGTTGCTGTCCCAGAATACGCCGTCGGTGATTTTGCCTCCGGTGGCTGAAGAACGGGGGCCGGACAGCGCGACCGCTGCAATTCCAAGCCGGCCGGCGGCCTACGAAATCTGGCGGCAATCCAATGTTCGTTCGCAGCGGCAGCCCGGCTTTGCGACGGTGTTTGTGCGTTGTCCGCTCGGCGATTTGCAGCCGGCGCAAATTCTCCGGGTGGCGGAGGCCGCCCGCCAGTTTGCCGGCGGCATTCGCACTTCGATTGACCAGAACCTGGTGCTGCGGTGGGTGCCGGAATCGGCGTTGCCCGCGCTCCACGAATTTTTAAGTCCGGCCAATCTGGCCGGATACTGCGCGGAGCAATTGCTGGATGTCACGCGCTGCGTGGGCGCGGTCGCGTGCCTGTCCGCCATCACCAATCCGAAACCCGCCGCCGAAAAAATCGTGGCGACCATCGAGAAAAACCTGGCGCGCGATCCGCTGCTGCGCGGCCTGCGCATCCGCGTTTCCGGCTGCCCCAATTCGTGCAGCCATCATCACGCGGCGGACATCGGGCTTTATGGCGTCTCCCGGCAGATCCATGGCCGGCCCGTGCCGCATTACGTTTTGCTGCTCGGCGGTGCGAATTCGGCGGAGGCTTTTGGCGCGCGTGTCGCGGAAATTCCCGCGTTGCGCGTGTCGGAAGCGGTGGAGCAGACGCTGGAATTTTACCAGACCGGGCGCGCCGCCGGGGAAAATTTTGCGGCGTTCGTGAACCGCGTCGGGCTGGCACGGGTGCGGCAGCGGCTGGAACCGCTGACGCGCGTGGACGAACCCGAGGCCGATCCGGCGTTGTATCGCGACATGGGCGCGAGCCGGCCATTCAAAGCGGAGGCGCGGCGCGGCGAATGCGCGGCCTGAATCAAACATGAACTGACACAAATTTAATCCCCACCAGATAACTGGCGGCTAAAACAAAAATACAAAACTGCACCAAACTTACCGGACGACCGGCGGTTTGCTGGCGATAAAATTAAGTAGCAAAATGAAAACCGGCCAATACGTCCGTAAAAAAAGCAATAAACAGAACCGAAACCGTTCCACCGCCTGGCTTGCCGCATTTTTGGTTGCGGTGGGCTGGAGTGTGAACGCGGATCAAACACAAACCAACACACCACCCGTGCAACCGACCGCCGCCAAGCCGGCCGAGAAAGGCGATCCGCTGCCGCTGCATCAGATCGAAGGCAACGGCGGCATCTTTGCCACCTTGTCGGCTTACATCGTCAATCCGCCGCGCAACGGCGAGCCGGTTGGGCGTCCCAGCATCGGCTTTGCCTACGTCAACCTCGGCTCCGACAAAAATCTCGAAGCGTTCACGCTTACGGAATCGCCGTTGAGCCGTTTGGAACTTGGCTACGGCTGGGATCACTTGGGCTTGGGAAATCTGCCGGTGGCATTGGATCGTGCCTTGGCTCCTAAAGGTTACAACGGTCCGGATGACGTTCAACTGCACAACTTCAACGCGCGTTTCCAGATTTTGAAGGAAGGCGAGTTTGATCAAAAATGGATTCCGGCGCTGAC
>CAYYWB010000350.1:0-2573 GCA_964475285.1 uncultured Bifidobacteriaceae bacterium
CGCTGCTGGCGGAAATCCGCGAGAAGCAATTGCAGGACGAATTGAAAACGCCGCGTCAGGCGAAAGCGTGGGCAAAGCGGAAAATCGGAAATCACAAATCGGAAATCTAAAATTGCTTCAGCGGCTCCAGATACATTTTGCGGATTTCAAAATCCGCGCCCTCGCTTTGGATGCCGACGAAGCCGGAGGAAACGGTGCATTCTGTGATTTCATTCAGCAATTTGCCGTTGATGATGGCTTTGTCATCGTTGCCGGCGCAAACCGTGACGTTCGTGTCCCATTGGCCGACGGGATTTTCATTCGATGCGCCGCGAAGCGGAACCGGCGTGTTGGCGTCCTTGCCCAGGGCCAGATGTTCCTTGCATTCCGCGCCGGCCATCACGAAAAAATCGCCCTGCCGGCCGGACTTGCCCTGATTTTGGACGCACATCGGCCAGACGGTGTCCGGCAATTGCATGTGGACGAGGACGCCGGTGTTGTTGGCCTGGGGCGTGACCTTTCGGAAGCGCCACTCGACGGTGACGACATAATTGCTGTAGCTTTGTTTCGTCCGCAGATAACCGATGGCCGAGCCGTTGCAATGAATGACGCCGTTGGTGACTTCCCAGGTTTTCATCGGGTCGGCGTTGTTTCTCATGCAAAAGGTGAGGCCGTCAAAATTGGCGCCGTTGAAAAGTTCGATGCGGTTTGCCGGCGTGATGACATTTTGCGCCGGGGCAATTCCCGTGAACGCAAAGCCGAGGCAAAACAGGGCCGTTCCGGCAAGAAGCTTTTTCGTGATGAATTTCATGGCGCGAAAATGATGCGTTTATCGCCGCAAGTCAAGCGTTTGGCGAGGGTGTTGGTTTAATGAGCGCCGGCTTTGTAGATGGATTTGATTTCGGCGGCGGACAAGGCGCGGTTAAAGAGCGCGACCTCGTCAATTTCTCCAGCGAAGAAAGCTTTGCTCATGGTTCCGTTGACGGGCGCGTAGCTGCCAATCTTCAGGGAATTATCCGTCGCCTGCAACTTCCCCGAAACCGGCCGCGTTCCATCCATCGCTCCGTTGACATAACCCTGGAGGTTCAGGCCGTCATACACCAGCGCGACATGATACCAAACGTCCGGCTTGAGCGTGGTGGCACAGTCAAAATAAACCCAACTATTGCCGACATTGGCGTGCGGCCGCAATTTGTGGCTGTCGGCGACGGTCATCGCCCAATCAACCGGCGCTTCCGCGTCCGCGCCTTTGGCCAGCACCGCGGCGCCCCGCGAGCCGGTCAATTTCACATATTTTATCCAGGCCGTGGCCGTGAATGGCCCGGTCGGCGTGATTGCAGGATTGCCCGGCACTTCCACATACTGTTTGTCTCCGTTAAAAGAGAAAGCGTTGCCAGCCGCTCCGCGATCAAACGACACGCCGTTCATCAAAGTGCCATTATTGCCGCCGATGCTGTCTGCGGCGTTGCCGTCGGCCTTCCACAACGCAACCATGCCGGCGGGTGCGCCGTGTGGTTGCAACAACAAAAACAATCCCGCGCCCGCAACGATGACGAACAAAAGCGCCGCGGCGATGATGATGGGCGTCCTGCTTTTTGCCTTAACCGGCGGGTTGCCGGCGGAAATTCCGCCCGGCTTGGGCACGTCAATCGTCTGGTTGCAGGCCGGGCAGTTGATTTGCGAGCCAATATAGCGCGTGTCGCATTGAATTTGCTGGCCGCAACGCGAACAGAAGAATTTGAATTCAGGCATAATGTAATGAATTGGTGTCCGCTGACCATGACACGCGAGCCGGCGGTTTATTAGAAGAAAATCGCATCATTTCCCGAACAAGCTGACAGCGGATCGAATTCATGGGCTTCCGCGCATCGCGCAGTTCCGCCGATGAAACCGGTTTCCGAAAGAATTGCAAGCCATTTGCGAACTGCTGTAATCCTAATCCGGCGCAAGCCGCAGCCGCACCTGCTCAAAAACCATCGCCGGCGAAATGGCGTTCAAACACTCGTTCGTTTTTTTCCAGGCGCAGACGGATTTGAGGCAGGGCGAGCAGGGGAGGTCAATCCGCAGGACATTTTCAAGCTGGCCGTAAGGGCCGGTGCGGCGCGGCTCGGTGGGGCCGAAGAGCGCGACAAGCGGTTTGCCGAGCGCGGCGGCGGCGTGCATCGGGCCGGTGTCGTTCGTCACCAGCAAATCGCAGAGACGCAGCCACTCAATCATTTCCGGCAGCGAAGTTTCGCCGCACAAATTCAGGCATTGCTCCGGCGCTGCGCGGGAAATGGTTTCGGCGGCCGGCCTGTCTCCGGCGTCGCCGAGAATGGCAAAGCGCGCGGCGCGGAAATTGTTCGCGATCAGACGGGCAAGCGCCGCAAAATTCTCCGCCGGCCAGCGTTTGTTCGGCCAGCGCGCGCCGGGCTGGAGCAAAATCAGTTTTGAGTTTTGAGTTTTGAGTTTTGAGTTTACGGCGGCGGCGATTTGCGGGCGTTCGGGCAGCCAGACAAAATCTGTTCGGACCGGCACGCCGAGTGGCGGCAGCACGGACAAATACCAGTCCACGGCGTGCGTGTGAAATGAGGCGCGGCGGACGGCGAGGTCGT
>CAYYWB010000351.1:0-2565 GCA_964475285.1 uncultured Bifidobacteriaceae bacterium
GCGCGCGCCGGCACGCGGCAGCTTGCGAGCGCCTCGACCGCCTCGCAATACGCCAGCGTGTGGCCGATGGTGGTGTCGCCGGCGAGTGTTTCCATGAATGGAATCGTCCGCTTGTCCGGGCCGCCGACGAGGGCGCGCTCCACGCCGCGATGCTGGTAGCCGAGCGAAATTTCCAGGTGAAAAACATGTTCGCCGTGGCATTGAAAACGAAAATGTCCCGGCTCGATGATGCCCGCGTGAACCGGGCCTACGGCGACTTCGTGAATTTCGTCGCCGTCCATCGAAAAGAAATTCGTCACGCCGGGCGCAATTGTCGTGGCACGGGCGTCCCGCCCGTGTGTTTCCGATTCCGGCGCGAAATTGTGTATGTCGAAACTCACGGGCGGGACGCCCGTGCCACTAGCGTGAAATGATTTGTGGAAGCGGATGGGCTTGAGCCACGGATGGCCTTCAGGCCGGACGCCCCATTGCTCGGCAATTTCGCGCTCGAACCAGTGTGCTTGCGCGCAGGCCGGAGTCAGCGATGGGTAGCTGTCGGTGATTTCGGTTGAAATCAAAGTCAATTGCCCTTCGGCATCGTTGGCCAGCACCGCGAAAAGGCGAACGCGGTCGGTGCCGGCCGACTGGCCAAACAGGCCCGCGATGCGCGCGCCGTTTTCGATGGCCTGCAAAATCTGTTCGCGAAAATCGGCAAAACTCGCGGCGGGAATTTCCGCGAGCGCGGCGGTGTCGCCGTTGCGGAGAAAAACTGGAGCGCCGGATTTCATGAAGCACCTCCGAGCGTCGAGGCGATTTGATGGAGCAAATCACTCAATTTCACCGGGATATTCAAACCGAGCCACAAGACCAGCGCGCCGAGCGCGACGGGCGGGATGATTTGCCACCAGCGGTCGCGGGTCGAGCCGCTGACCGCAAGTTTTTCCGGTTTACCTTGCGCCATGCCGAGAAATGCCGCCGCCATTCCGATGAAAATAACGCCGAGCGTCGCGAGAAAAACGGTTGTGAGCCAGACATGGCCGCCGTCGAGCGCGGCCTTCAAAATCGTGAACTTGCTTAAAAACGGCCCGAACGGCGGCGAGCCGGTGATGGCGAGAAAGCCCGCGATCCAAAGCATGCCGGTGACCGGAGCGGCGCGAAGAAGGCCGCGCACCTGCAAAATGTTTTTCGTCTGGTAGCGCGCAACGATGTTTCCGGCGAGCAGGAACAGCATCGCCTTGACGAGCGAATGATTCACCGTGTGCAGCATCGCGCCGAACGCGCCGGCACCGCCGAGTCCGACGCCGAGCGCGAGGATGCCCATGTTCTCCACGCTCGAATACGCCAGCAGCCGTTTGTAATCGGTCTGGCCGATGATAAACACCGTGCTGACGACGAGCGAAACCAGGCCCAGCGCTATCCAGATGTCGCGCGTGAAATCCTCCATGCCGGCGGCGACACAGACTTGTTGCATCCGCAGCAATCCCAGAAACGCGCAATTCAAAACCGCGCCGGACAGCAGCGCCGAGACGACCGACGGCGCTTCGCTGTGCGCGTCGGGCAGCCAGGTGTGCAGCGGCGCGAGACCCATTTTGGTGCCGTAGCCGACGAAGAACAGCAGGCAGGCGACTTTCAACCACGGCGTTTGCAATTGTTGAGCGCGGCTTGTCAGTTCCGAAAGCACCAGGGAAAACCCTCCGCCTTGAGGCTGGACCGTGGCCACGCCGAGGAAGAAATTGGCCAGCAGCGCCAGCGCAATGCCGACGGAACAAATTAGAAGATATTTCCATGTCGCTTCGAGCGAGCGATGATGCCGGTGGAAATAAATCAAGGGCGCGCTGGTCAGCGTGGTTCCTTCAATGGCGACCCAGATCAGGCCGAAATGCTGGCTGACGGTCACGAGCGTCATCGCCGCCAGAAACAGAAGCAGACAGCCGATGAAAACCGCTTCCGGCGCGTTGTCGAACAAAAGCCCTTCCTCCGGGTCCGTGTTGTGCCGGTTCGATTCCTGGCTGAGATAGCCCGCGGCATAAACGGACGCGACCAGAAACAAGCCGCTGGTGATGGTCAAGAACAACAATCCCGCCGCATCCAGACCGAGCCAGCCATTGAGCGTCGACGCCGGCATGGTCTTCCAGCACAACGCTGTCAACACCGCGTGCAGCAGCGCCGTGCCGACGAGCAGGCCGCGACGCATGACCGGTGTCGGCAGGCCGAAAGCCAGCAAGCTGGCGAGCGTCGGAATGAGGACGAGGGCGAGAATCATTTTGATTGCAGATTGCGGATTGCGGATTGCCGATTTGAAGGCAATTCATTCGGCTCTGCGGAGTCGCTGCCAATCGTAAATCGTAAATCGTAAATCATAAATTTCGTCAGTCCTTCAACGTGTTCAACTGGTCGGTGTTGATGTGGTCGAACTCGCGGTTGATGTGGAAGATGGTGATGCCCATGACGAACACCGCGACGAACACGTCGAGCAGCACGCCGGCTTCAACCAGCAAAGGGGTTTGCGGTGCCAGACCCACGCCGAAAGTATAGACGCCGTTTTCCAAAACGAGAAAGCCGAGCACCTGGCTCAACGCGCGTTTG
>CAYYWB010000352.1:0-2549 GCA_964475285.1 uncultured Bifidobacteriaceae bacterium
CCGGCCACGTTTTGCAGCGGATTGAAACGGCCATTCACCGGCTGGAATTGTCCGGCCTGATGAAACTGCCGGAGAAATATCATGCGCTGATTGCCGAAAACCAGCCCAGGATTCGGGAAATTGTCGTGACTGAAAACAAGCCTGGCATTTCGCCATCGTCACTCAATTAGTTAGAGACCTCTCGGCTGGTCCCGACGAATTCCCTCATTTGGCGCTTCGCGTTGTTCGGCTTCTTCCATTTCAAAGAAAGCGCGCTCTTTGAAACGAAAGACGAAGGCGACCAGATTTGTAGGGAAAGATTGCACCGCCGTGTTGTAGGTTAAGACCTCTTCGTTGTATGCGCCCCGCACAGCCGCGAGCATATCTTCTGTATTTGTCAGGCTTTGTTGAAGTGCAAGGAAATTTTGATTGGCTTTTAGGTCCGGGTAGGCTTCGGCAACGGCGTAAAGCGATTTCATCTTCACGTTAAGCGCGGCTTCCGCTCTCGCACGTTCCTGAATAGAGACCGCGTTCATGGCGGCGGCTCGTGCGCGCGTCACGTTTTCGAGCGTGCTGCTCTCGTGCTTGGCATATTCCTTGACCACCTCGATGTATTTATACACAAGGTCGTATCGGCGTTTTAACTGCACATCAATTTGCGCCCAGGCTTTGCGCGTCCGGTTACGCAAATATACGAGCCGATTGAACGGTTTTATTATGCAGAAAATTGCGCCAACAATGAGTATGACAATGCCCCAAACCAAAAGACCGATTAGAGGATGGCTGGACGCCAGCTTCATCGCTGGTTGCGGAGTGGACGGCTGCGTTGGGGTTGGTGGATTGGATTGTCCCGTCATTTCAGCGTCTCTCTTATGGAAGTCGTCCCATGTGCTGAAAAATTTTGCGTCAGAAGGCTTCTGCCCATATCCGGGCCAATAAATGTAGCTTGGGCGAAATCCTTGTTTTTGGACCATCCACGCCGGAATGGGATTGGAACGCGCTTCTTGTTTCGGCGCTGTGATGGAGGATGCTTGAAAGCCATCGAAACTCACGGTGGAGGCAAAATGCGAGTCGGAAACCGAATACAACTCCATCCCACCCGTCACATCCGCCGCCATCTCATTGAATGGGGGAGTTTCACCCACTTGAATCCAATTGTTTGTGTCGGTGCCGTAAAAGGCGGCTATCTTGCCATCCACAAGCGCAAGTCGCAGAAACGCCCCGGCCTGTCCCATCATCGCCGACGGAATAGGAACGTTTCGGTTTTGAAGGGTGCGTCCATCAATGGCCTGTCGCGTGAAAAATGCCAGCGTTCCTCCCGACGGAAATGCCATGATGCCAACGTCAAGACCGTGGGCACTTAACAATAAACCGCCGCCAGATCGAGGGTCGCTCAAGTCAGAGGTCTGTATTTTTACAACAAGTTCAGTTTCAGATGGAACTGGCTTCAAAACACTCACGTTATGGTATCCGCCGCGTCCGCTGGTGTTCGCTCCGGCCAAAATCCATTTGCCATCTGCATATTTGGCTTGGCCCGCATAGTCAGGCTCACCGTGTATGTCCACATTCCAATTGTTAGGCAACGATTCTGGCGTTGTTGTGGCGGGTGCGGGCGTTGCCTGCAAATGTGTTACTCGTTCCTCGCAAACTCCGTCAGCGTAGATTCCGGCAAATAATTCGGGGCGTTGGCCAGCCCAAAATGTTTTAATTGGAACGCCAATGGAATGCCATTCCTTACCATCCTTGCTGTAAGAAGCCAGAAAATAGCTGCCTGAACGGGTCAACTTCAACCAAACGGGAAATCCGATGCCCTCACACTGGATATAATTACCATAAAGCTGCGGACGGTCTGACGCTTCATCCCACGAAAAATAGAGGTGCTGCCCTTGAGGATCCAAAACCAAACCCGCCTTTCCTGCCGTGGGTGCGAGCGATGACCACATCATGATGCCGATATGTGCATTCGCCTGGCCAGTTGCATCGGTGATTTCCAGCACCGTTGAAACGTCGCCGTTGAAATTCTTGTAAATTATCGCTGACCGCGACGGCCCTGTTTTTATGTTCCAAGTGCCACTGTCATACTCAACGGTCGCGTCAGTCACCAATCTGCCTCCATTACCCAAGCCCGTCACCTGCCAGTCTGGTGGCAGGACACCACCCACGGCGGGCTTTGCGAAAAAAACGAATACGAAGATTGCGACGAGAGCTGCAACTTTGGAAATGCGAATGCTAGAAGTGCAATCATTTCCTTCTGACTGGTTCATAGTTTTGGCTGGCAAGCTACATTTGGTCACAAGAAACGCAAACATTTTTTGTGGCAAACCTTTTCCGCGTGTTGACCGTTTTTTCACGTTTGCTTCGGCCTGCGGTTCCGCGAATGGGAAAGTGGAGCGGAGGCGGAGAGACGGAGGAACGCAGTCGGAGCGAAACGACCGTCGGCGAGCCGCAGGCGGAAGCACGCCGATCATTCGGCACCATGCGATGCCGCTCGTGACGAGCGCGCTTTTTGCGAAACGGAACGGGCGTGGTCGTGAGGGGAACAGGGCCGACCGTCAGCCCGTGAAGTGAAG
>CAYYWB010000353.1:0-2515 GCA_964475285.1 uncultured Bifidobacteriaceae bacterium
GCTGGTCGGCTCGACGCTGACGCCGGTGGTGGTTTTCATTCCGCTGGCGTTTCTGTCCGGCATCACCGGCGTGTTTTTCCGCGCGCTGGCGTTGACGATGGTCGTGTCGCTGCTCACGTCGCTGGTTCTGGCGCTCACGCTCACGCCGTCGCTGGCGGCGTGGTTCATCCGCGACCGCGAAAAAATGGAGCACGGCCACGCGCCGAAAAGTCTGGAGGGCGGATTCCTGCTGACGCGGGTCATCCGGGTTTACGAGATCGCCGTGCGCGCGGCGCTGCGGCATAGCTGGCTGACCATGCTCGCGTGCGGGCTGATCTTCGCCGGAGGCGTTTTTATTTTCCAAAACCTGCAATCCGATTTCCTGCCCGAGTTTGACGAAGGCGGTTTTGTGATTGATTACTGGGCGCCGCCGGGCACGAGCCTCACCGAGACGTCGCGCGTTCTCAACGAGGCGGAGGACATTTTGCGCGCCAACCCGGATGTCGAGGGTTATTCCCGGCGGCTCGGCGCGGAAATGGGAATGTTCGTCACCGAGGCTTATCGCGGCGACTTCGCGGTCAAACTTAAAACCGACCGCACGCATTCCACGGAAGAAGTCATCGCCGGATTGCGCCATGAATTCGCCGAACGCTTTCCGATGATCCGCTGGGATTTCCCCGGCATCCTGACCGACGTCATTGACGATTTGCAACTGGCGCCCGAACCGATTGAAATCAAATTATTCTCGCCGGATTTGAAATGGCTCGAACAAATCGCGCCGCACGTCGAGGACGAAATCAAAGCCGTTCCCGGCGTGGTGGACACCAAGAACGGCCTGACGGAAACCGGACCGTCCATCAACCTCCGCGTGCGCCCCGCCGACGCCGAGCGGTTCGGTCTCACCGCGCAGGACATCGCCAATGCCGCAAGCACCGCGCTGCTGGGCAACGTCGCGTCATCCATGCTCGAAGGCGACCGCGTGGTCAACATCCGCGTGCTGGGCGAACCGTCGTCCGTCAACAGCGTCGCCGCGTTGCGCGAATTGCCGATCCGCACTTCCACCGGCGCGGTTATCCGGCTGAATCAAGTCGCCGACGTGAGCGTGGAACCGAGCGAGGTCGAGCTGGTCCGCGACGATTTGCGCCAGGACATCATCGTCTCCGGCGCGCTCGAGGGCCGCGACTTGGGCAGCGCGATGCGCGAAATCCAGGACAAATTGAGCCAGGACAAATCGCTGCCGCCCGGCACGGTCGAATACGGCGGACACTACCAGTTGCAACAGGAATCTTTCCGCAATCTGGTGGTCGTCCTTGCCGCCGCCATCCTGCTAGTGTTCACCGTGCTGCTGATTGAATTCCGCTCCTTCAACGAGCCGGTGGCGATTGTCTTCGGCGCAATCCTCGCCATGTTCGGAACCGTCGCCGCTCTTTGGGTGACCGGAATCACGCTGAACATCGTTTCATTTCTGGGTGCGATCATCGGCGTCGGCATCGTCGCCAAGAACGGAATTCTCATGCTCGACTTCGTGCAACAGTTGGAAGCTGAAGGCATAGAACTGGTCGAGGCGTTGGTGCGTTCCGGCCACCGCCGTCTGCGCCCGGTGCTGATGACTTCGCTCGCCGCTGCGCTGGGAATGTTGCCGCTCGCGTGGGGAATTGGCAGTGGCGCGGAGATGCTGCGTCCGCTGGCCGTCGCGGTCATCGGCGCGCTGTGCATTTCCGTCTTGCTGTCGCTCGTGGCGACTCCAGTGGTTTATTATATTTTGAGGAGAGCCCAAAAAAATCCACTGCCTAATCCACGAATCGCAGCCAGTCGTTTGAGCAGTATTTGATTTCAAAATTGATGACGATACGCATTTTGCTTGCCGACTTTTTTGCAAAATCGCACAGGAAAACCGGAACGACAAAAAGCAGCAACGAACTTGTCGCCTTTTTGCCGTCTGTAGTGATGCACACAGCGGCAGTGACGAAGGAAATGATGCAATTTTTCGTCAGACATCTTCCCTAAGCACAGCCTGAGGCGGCGACCGCAGCCGCAAATGTTGCGCAAAATTAGCGCAAAAGGTTCAACTCAATTAAACACCATTCAACACGGTTCAACATCAGCGGTTCAAGCCGCTGGAATCATCCGGCCAAGTCACACCGAGGACAAACGCAAGGGAGCAGCGAAAAGTGGAAATTAGTCAGCCTCGCCAGCACGTTTTTCTAAAGCTGTGATCTTCCGGTGCAGCCCGCCCGAATCCCCGGCCTGCAAGCGCGTTAAATTCGATTATGCCGCGCTCATGTGCCATGTCAGGTTAAAGCTCATGGTGAAAATCATTCCGCCGTTTTGACAATGGCGAGTATTGCCGCCTTTAGTGGAGCCGGAAGTTTTGCCCAAGCCGTGACTACTTGGGACAAGTCGGGGCTTGACGTGACTGGAAATTGTGAGTCTCTTTGTGAGTCGTTGTGCGGATTTCCGTTATTATTGGCGGGATTTTGTGGGGTTCGAATCCCCCTCTCTCCGCCATTCTGACTTTTCGGGACTCGTTGTGACA
>CAYYWB010000354.1:0-2504 GCA_964475285.1 uncultured Bifidobacteriaceae bacterium
CCGTCGAGATCAATCCCGTCGTCGTCCACGGCGGCGGCAAGGCCATCACCCGCGCGATGGAAAAGGCCGGATTGAAGGCAAACTTCATTCAGGGCCAGCGCGTCACCGACGAGGCCACGGTGCAAATCGTGGACGACGTTTTGTCGGGCGAGATCAACCCTGAAATTGTCAAAACCATCAAGGAGCTTGGCGGCAGGCCGGTGGGATTTGCCGGCCGGGACATTTTCAAATGCCGGAAGCTGTGGCTCGACGACAAGGAAAATCCCGGCAAGAAAATTGACATCGGCTACGTCGGCGAAGTCATCGAAGTCAACGTGCAGCCGCTCAAGGAATCCATGTGGTGCGGCTTCACGCCGGTCATCAGCCCGACCGCGCGCGGCGAGGACGGGAAAATTTACAACTGCAACGCCGATGTCGCCGCCGCAATGTGCGCCATCGCGCTCAACGCCAAACGGCTCGTGTTCATGTCCGACGTGCCGGGACTGATGCGCGACCCGAAGGACGCCTCAACCGTCATCGCGCATTTGCAAACCGTCGAAGTGCCCGCCCTCAAAGCCACCGGCATCGTGGACAAGGGAATGATTCCGAAGGTGGACAGCGCCGTTGCCGCCATCAAATCCGGCGTGGAAAAAGTTTCATTCGTGGACGGCCGGGTGCCGCACGCGGTCATGCTTGAGATTTTCACCGACAAGGGCGTTGGCACGGAAATCGTATTGTGATTTACGATTTACGATTTACGATTTACGCGAATCGCAAATGAAAGAAATTTTTCCAACACCGCCGCCGCTCGTTCACAACCAGTTCGAGGCGGTGCGCGACCTGTTCGCGAAAAACGTCGTGCCGAGCTACGGACGATTTGATCTCGCGTTGAGCCACGGCGCGGGCAGCTACGTTTTCGATGTCGCCGGAAAACGCTATTTCGATCTCGGCAGCGGCATCGCGGTTTGCTGCCTCGGCCACGCGCATCCGGCAATTACCGACGCGCTCGTCGAGCAGTCCAAAAAACTCATCCACGTCTCGAATCTGTATTTCACCGAGCCGCAGGGCCGGCTGGCCGCCGAAATCGTCAAACGCATCGGCGCCGGCAAATGTTTTTTCGCCAACAGCGGCGCGGAGGCGAATGAAGGACTCTACAAACTGGCGCGGAAATTCGGCCATGACGAGGGCCGGTTTGAGATTTTGACGGCGACGAATTCGTTTCATGGCCGGACGCTCGCGGGCATTGCCGCCACCGGACAGGACAAGGTAAAAAAAGGGTTTGAACCGGCGGTGCCGGGTTTCCGGCACATTCCGTTCAATGACTTGGATGCCGCGCGGAACGCGATTTCGCCCGCGACCGTTGCCATCCTGATTGAAGGCGTGCAGGGCGAAGGCGGCGTCACGCCCGCGACGCCGGAATATCTGGTTGGCCTGCGGCAGTTGTGCGACGAGAAAAAGCTGCTGCTGCTCATGGATGGCGTGCAATGCGGCCATTACCGCACGGGAAAATTCCAGAGCTTCCAGCGGATTCTTGAAGCTGCCAATCCGCAATCCGCAATCCGAATTCCGAATTCCGAATTCCTGCCCGACGCTCTTTCGATGGCCAAGTCGCTTGGCGGCGGATTTCCCATCGGCGCTTTCTGGGTGCGTGCGCCGTTCGCGGATTTGCTGGGGCCGGGCACGCACGCCACGACGTTCGGTGGCACGCCGCTGGCCTGTGCCGTCGCACTGAAAATTTTTGAGGTGATCGAGCGCGAGCGGCTGGACGAAAACGCACGCAAGCTCGGCGACTGGCTGAAAAGGGAGTTGGAACGGCTCGTGGAAAATTATCCGACTGTTCTCAAAAACGCGCGCGGCCTCGGCTTCATGCTCGGACTTGAGTTTGTGGAGAAGGAAAAAATTCCCGCGCTCGCCGCCAGCGACAAGCCGGTGTCAATTCAAATGACGAACCGGCTGCAACAGGCCGGCGTGCTCGTGATTCCTGCCGGGACGCAGGTCATCCGGCTTTTGCCATCATTGAATTTGAAACCGCACGAGGCGGGCGAAGGCATCGCCAAAATCGAGGAAATCATCAAGTCGCTCGCCTGATTTTGCATGACGCCCGCCGCCCACAAACATTTGTCCAAGCGCGACCCCGTTTTGCGGAGGCTCATCCGCGAGCACGGGAAATGTGATCTCGTTCCAGAAAAACGCCGGTCGCCGTTTCAATCGCTCGTGCAGGCCGTCGCGCACCAGCAACTCAACGGCACGGCGGCGAACACGATTTTGACCCGGTTCAAAAAGTTTTTTCCGGGCCGGAAATTTCCGCGCCCGGAGGATTTGGCGAAGGTCACGGATAAACAAATCCGCGACTGCGGATTTTCCTTTGCCAAAATCAAATCCATCCGCGACATCGCGGAAAAAACCCTGTCCGGCGTCGTGCCGTCGTCGCGGCAGATCGTGAATTTGTCCGATGACGAAATCATCGCGAGGCTGACGGAGGTTCGCGGCGTCGGGCGCTGGACGGTGGAGATGCTGCTGATTTT
>CAYYWB010000355.1:0-2499 GCA_964475285.1 uncultured Bifidobacteriaceae bacterium
CCAATTCATCGTAGCCGTGCTCCGGCTTCACGATTTTGATCAGCTCCACCTTGTCAAACTGGTGCACGCGAATCATGCCGCGCGTGCCGACGCCCGCCGCGCCCGCCTCGCCGCGAAAGCACGGCGTGTAGGCGCAGTATTTTATCGGCAACTGCTTCTCCGCCAGAATTTCCTCGCGATGGATGTTCGCCACCGGTGTCTCGGCGGTTGGCACCAGATAAAGTTTGCCGAGCTTCTCCCTGTCGTCACCTTCGGCCACGCCGTAATACTGGTCCTTGAATTTCGGGAACTGCCCGACGCCTTCCAGACATTGCGGCCCGACCATGAACGGCGGCGAAACCTCCGTGTAGCCGTGCTGCGTGACGTGCAAATCCAGCAGAAATTGAATCAACGCCCGCTCCAGCCGCGCTCCCCAATTCGTGTAAAGCAAAAACCCGCTGCCGGACAATTTGGCGCCGCGCGCGAAATCCACCAGCTTGAGCGATTCGCAAAGCTCGACGTGCGATTTCGGCTTGAAGGCGAACGCCGCCTTCGCGCCATGCACGCGCACTTCGGGATTGTCTGCGGCGGTTTTGCCGACGGGAACCGATTCGTGCGGCAGGTTTGGCAATTGAAGCATTAGCCGTTCACGCTCTTTATCGGGGCCATCTAAACCGTCCTCAAACGTCTTAATTTGATCCCCCCAAAAGCGAACATCCTTTTTCTTTGCTTCCGCCTCCTTGGTTTTCTTTTGTCCAATTAGAGCACCGATTTCTTTGGATGCACGATTGCGCGCCGCTTTCATCTCTTCAAGAGCGGCCAAAAGCTTTCTGCGCCTTTCATCCGCTTGAAGGATGCCGTCTACGAACTTTTCATCCCCCGCCCCGCGCGTGGCGAGGCGTTGGCGGACAAAATCAGGTTTTTCGCGGATCAATTTGATGTCGAGCACGCCGCAATTTAAGAAACGCGCTTGGTTCGGGCAAGCCGATTGGGTTCAATTGTGGCCGATGAAATCGCCGGAAACATTCAGCCGGATGGCGCGCGTGCCGCGAATGACACGAACACGCATGGTTCTTGCCTTTGCCGTGGCCGTGATCGCGGACGGCCTGCAATTTTTGCTCGGCCCGTTTGGCTGGGTCATCGGCGATCAAATCATTGACGTCGCAGCCATGGTATTGACAAACTGGTTGATCGGATTTCACTGGCTGCTATTGCCGACATTCGTCCTGAAATTCATTCCGCTCGCCGACGAATTGCCCACGTGGACTGCCTGCGTGGCGGCGGTGATTGTTTTGCGACGACGGGAACAGCGAACGCCACCGCCATTGCCGCCCGCTCCGCCGGAAAAACCGACCATTGAAATCTGATTGAAAACCGCGCCCGTAAATTCCACATTCGGGGCATGACCCAATCCTTAAAATTTTGTTTTCTGTCGGCGAGCCTCGCTCTGGCTGGAGTTGCCACCGCGCAGGCCCAGTTGACGGCGCTCGAATCGGTGCAAGTCCCCGGCAACGGTGACGCGGTGGCTTTCAAGACGAGCTTTGATCGCGGCGAGTTGTTTTTGCTCAAGGCTTCCGGTGCCGTTGTTTTGGGACAGGAAACTTTGGACGCCGAGTATGAAAGCAGCGGCGCGGCGGCCACCGGAACGGATGTGGTGGCGGGCGTGGACGTGGGCATTGACACCGGCCTCAAAGCGCCTCGCGAGCCGAAAGGAGTTTTGCCCGGACGCGCGAAATGGTTTGGCAGCTATCGCGCGGATCACATTTATTATTTGATCGCGACCGGCACCGGCCAGCCGCTCACGCTCAAACTGATCACCGGCGACAACCGCGTCGGAACGGGCGCGATAACCGTCTCGCTGTTCCGGCTGTCTCCCGCGCCGGCGGCATTGCCAAAGCCGCTCGAAACCATGCAGGTTTCAGTTCTCGAAGAAACCGTGCAAACGACCATGACGACCAGCAACTCGGCGATTTATCTGCTGCAAGCCTCCGGTTCAGGCAAAGTCGGCGGTGGCGGCCTCGGACGCGGCGACGCCGAATACATGGATTTCAAGGCCGATGGTTCCGGCGCGGAAGACGTGGGCGATCGCAACATTGACTATGGCCTGGGCGTGGACGAAGCGGACCTCACCAAATCGCCGCGCCAAAATTGGTGGGGACCATTTCGCCTCGATCACACTTATTACATGCTCTTCAGCGGCACCGGCCAGCCCATCCACTTCCACTATTATGACGCCGGCTACGGCGACAACTCGCCCACCGACCGGCTGACAGTGAATGTCTTTACGGTTCCTTGATGGCGGCAAAAATTGAGGCTCAATACTCGTTGTGGAATTCGCCTCCATTCCGCTGGTTGGAATCTGTTTGAAAATTCCATTCGCGCACGGCACATTATGCCCGCTATGCAATCTGTTTTTACCGGCCCCGTTTATGTCGTGCGCGACAACATTGACACCGACCAGATCATCTCCGCGCAATTTTTGAACCTCGTGCCCACCATCGCCGAGGAATACGAGAAGCT
>CAYYWB010000356.1:0-2486 GCA_964475285.1 uncultured Bifidobacteriaceae bacterium
GCGCAATTCCAGCAATGGATCGCGGAAATGCGCCGCATCGCGTCCGACCGGCCCGGCACCGGCGCCTGCACGCTCGCCACCGCCATGCAGCTCTGGCTTTGGTCGCTCAATCACATCCAAAATGCCACCGATGCCGACGGCGTGAGGCTGTATCACAAAACGCGGCAGGGCGTGACGTTCACACTCGCCGACGCGCTTAGCTGGCTGCTGGCAGCCCGGCAATTCATCCTCGACGTGATGGAACTGGAAACCAGGGACGCGGAAAATCCGTCGCTCGCCGACGGTCTGGCGGGCACGGTGGCGTTCTTCACCGATCTTTGCCATGTGCAAGCCGCGCGGGCCGCGGGCGAGGCCGGTCGTGTTTGCGCTGAAATTGTCCACGGCTACAACCGCCATCCGGCTTGGGACGAAACCAGTTGCCATGCCTGCTATTGCGCCGACGAATTGCAAACGCTCGAGGGACTCATCCCCGGCATTGACGGCTCGGCCCGCGCTTTCTCCGATGTTTTTGAAGCCGGCGAACCGCATCCTGTGAAAGCCGGTCCGTGCGTGCGCTTTGCCGGTCTCGAGGATTTCGTCCGCCTGCGCGCCAAGCTGGACGGCTGCCTCACCGGCTGCCGCCTCGCCAAGGACCGCGCCGCCGAATCGCTGACCAAAGTGATGACGCGCGAGGCGCTGGATTATCCGGCGTAAGTCAATGAAAGTCGGTGAACCAATCGAGATCCTGATTCGCGTCGTTCGCGGCCAGCGTGTCATTTTGGATTCCGACCTGGCAACAATTTACGAGGTGTCCACGACCCGTCTGAACCAGCAGGTCCGGCGAAACGCTGAACGCTTTCCCGAAGACTTTGCCTTTCAACTCACGCCGGATGAATTCGCCGGTTTGATGTTGCAAATTGCAACATCAAAGAAGGGACGCGGCGGCCGCAGGAAACTTCCGCTGGTCTTCACCGGGCACGGCGCCATCATGGCCGCCAATGTTTTGAACAGCCCGCGCGCCGAGCAGATGAGCGTCTTCGTCATCCGCGCGTTTGTGAAAATGCGGGAGATGCTGGCGCAAAATAAGGAGCTTGCTGCAAAACTGATGGAACTGGAACGGAGCCTGACTGGCCGGCTGGATCATCACGAAAAAGCCATCGTCCACATCCTCGACGAGATAAAAAAGCTGATGGAACCCCCGCCAGAACCAGAAACGAAACGGCGGCAGATCGGATTTCTTCGCGACTAAATATTTTCCATGTCAGAAACTATTCAAATCGAACGCCCGCGCATGGACGTGGACATTGTCTGCGTCGGCTTCGGCCCGGCCACGGCGGGATTTCTCACCACGCTGTCCCGGCAGCTCGTCAACGCCGACGGCACGCCCGCCGTCGAAAGCGCCGTCATGCCCGGACTGCCGCCGCAGGTGCTTTCCTACGAACGCGCGGATGACATTGGTTTCGGCGTTTCCGGCGTGGCCACCCGCGCCCGCGCCTTGCGCGAAAGCTTTCCAGATATTGGAAAGGCCGGCATTCCCATGGCCGCTCCGGTGAGCGGCGAAAAAATTCTTTACCTGCTCGACCCCCACGGCGCGAGCCGGCGCTCGATGACGCTGCGCACGGCGGATCAATTGATTCGGGACTTCAAATGGATGCTGCCGTTCGAGCGCGACGCGCTGAATCTGCCGTGGACCCCGTCTTTTCTCCACAAACGCGGCGGAATGATCTTTTCGATTGGCCAGTTCATGCAATGGGTCGTCGCGCAGGTGCAAAGCACCGGCACCGTCCAAATCTGGCCCGGCACGCCCGTGGCGGAAGCGCTGATTGAAAATGGTGAATCCGCAAGAGTCGTCGGCGTCCGCCTGCTGGATCAGGGCGTGGACAAAAAAGGCAATCCCGCCGCCGGCTTCACGCCCGGCATGGACATCCACGCCGCGCTCACCGTCGTCGGCGACGGCCCGGTCGGCGCGATTGGCCGGCAGCTTGATGAACAATTTGGCCTGCCGGAAAATCATCACACGCGCGACTGGGCGGTCGGCATGAAGTTCGTGGTTGATTTGACGGGAGACTCGCCGCTCAAACCCGGCACGGTGCTGCACACGTTCGGTTATCCGGAGCCGGAGATTTTCGGATTTCTTTACGTCCACCCCGAACGCGTCGCGTCGCTCGGCATTTTCGTGCCGTCGTGGTTCGACAACCCGGCGCGCACGGCCTACCGCTACCTCCAGCATTGGATGCTGCATCCGTATCTCTGGCGCTATCTCAAGGGCGGCAGGCTGCGCTCGTGGGGCGCGAAAACGCTCGGCGAATCCGGCCGCCGCGGCGAACCGCATCTCGCCGGCGACGGCTATGCGCGCATCGGCGAAAGCAGCGGCAGCACAAATGTCCTCACCGGCTCCGGCGTGGACGAGGCCTGGGCCACCGGCGCGCAGCTCGCCGAGGCCGTGCTGGAGTTGCTCAAGGCGAAAAAACCGTTCACGAAGGAAAATCTTGAACAAACCTACGTCA
>CAYYWB010000357.1:0-2483 GCA_964475285.1 uncultured Bifidobacteriaceae bacterium
GCCCTCGATCTTGGCCACGCCGTCGCCGATTTCGCGGACGGTGCCGACGTTTTGTCTGGCCGTTGCGAGCTTCACGCCCGCGATTTGCGCTTCAATTTCCTGCAATAAGTTGCTCATAATTTGTTCGTGATGCGTGATGCATGATGCGTGAACGTGTTCCTCATGCTTTCACGTTTCACGCATCACCCGTCACGGCTAAAAACTTTGTTCCAATTGTTCCAGGCGCGTTTTCACGCTGCCATCATAAAGGTCGCTGCCGACCTGAATCCGCAGGCCGCCAATCAGCGCCGGATTCCGGCGGAACGAAATGTCCAGGCCGGCGCCGTAAATTTTGGCGATCCGGTTTGCAACGTCCGCCTGCAAATCGGCGGCCAGAGGCGTCGCGCTTTCCACGCTCGCGGCGTGCTGCTCCAAATCAAGTTTCACCAACCGGTGAAGCCGCGATAAAATTCCAACGTAGCCGCGCGGCTTCTTCGACACCAGCAGCGACACCGCCTGCCGGACGCGGTTTTCGTCCAGCAGACCGTTGGCATGGCAACCGCGGAACAGTTGCCGGGCCTCGCGCTGCGCTTGTTTGGAAATTTTCATGCCACGCTTCGCTTGATTTCAAATTTGAAATTTCAAATTTGAGATTTTCAAGCGGTCAGTTGTTTTTCCGTTTCCTCGGCGAGCCGTTTCTGGTCTTCCGGCGTGAGAACCTTGCCGGTGACGGTCGCGGTGGTCTGCACCACGAGACGTCCGACTTCGCGTTTCAACTCGGCGAGCATCCGCGCGTGGTCCTGCGCGGCGGCTTCGCGCGCCTTGGTCACGATTTGTTCGGCGGCGGCAATGGCCTTTTGCGTCTCGACCTCGCGCACGCGCGCGGCGGCGGTTCGCGCCTGTTCGATCATTTCGTTCGCCTGGTCGCCGGCCTGGGCCAGAACGGCCTTGCGGTCCGCCTGGGTTTTGGCGAGTTCGGCCTTGATCTTCTCGGCGTCGGACATGGCCTCGGCGATTTTCTGCCGGCGCGCCTCAAGCATGGCAAAGATCGGCCGGTAGGCAAATCTCCACAACACGAAGAAAACGAGGGAAAAACTGATCGTCTGCGCGAGCAGGATCTTCCACTGGATTCCTAATGAGTCCATGGCCGGATTATTTGACGACGAGCCAAGCGATGACCGCCCAGCCTTCGGCGAGCGCCATGCCGACGAACATGAACGTCAGGATTTTGCCGAACATTCCGGGGTTGCGGCTCATGGCGATGACGCCACCGGCCGTGGCGATGCCGATGCCGATGGCCGCGCCGCCAAAGGCGAGACCGATGTGGACGTTGCCCTGAATCACAGGGGCGACTGTATCTGCTAGCATCATAATTTTTCTTTCTGTTGTTTTGGTTGCCGCCCCGTCATCCGATGCCGGGGCAAATTCAAAAATCAGTGGCCGTGTTCCTCATCGGCGTGCGTGCAAAGCGTGCCGACAAACGCCACGACCAGCATCGCAAACACGAAAGCCTGCACGATGCAGACAAACGTTTCGTAAAAATACATGAACGACGAGAGCAGCAGCGCCAGCGGCAGATTATTGTGGAAAATCATGTCCAATATGCTCTCGCCGGCAAAAATATTCCCGTAAAGGCGCATCGCCAGCGCCACCGGCCGCGCAAATCCCACGGAAAGCAGTTCCATCGCGCCGATGAAAAGGAAGAGCAGAAAGAACAGCGGATAGGCCCATTTGTTCGTATCCATCTTCACGCCGAAGATGTGCTTGATCAGCCCCCAAAAGCCGTTGTAACGAACCGCCCAGACGAGGCTCATCACCAGAAAAATCCCGGCCATCGCCACCGTGAGATTCGCGTCGGTCGTCGGCGGACGGAAGAACGGCGTGAAATGGCCGCCTTGATTGGACCCGATGCTGCCGACGCCCGGAACCAAATCCATCAGGTTCGACATCAGGATGAAAATGAAAAACGTCGTCGCGAACGGAAAGACCCAGCGCGCCACGCGCTTGTCCAGAATGTCGCCGATCAAACCTTCCCAGCCCTCGACGAGCGATTCCATCACGTTCTGCATCCCGGTCGGGACTTCCTTGACGCCCTTCCACGTGGTCAGGCGGACGATGAGCAGAATGACCCCCGCGACAATCCAGGTGCAAATCATCGAGTTCGTCACCGGCAATCCCAAAACTGGAACGGTGAACAGCGTCGGCGCGGCGGACGGAACCAGTTCCTCCGACGGTTCCGCGTTTTGAGTTGCAGCAACGGCTGAAGCGGAAACGGCGGCGGCTGCTGACGGATTGCCCGCCGCCGATTGCGACGACGGCTGCGCGTCAACCTCCACCGCAAAAATCGCGGCGAGGAACACGCAGACGAAAATAATGGCGCTGAATCGCTTCACGCAAAAACTTCTTCCCAGACAACGCGAGCCGCCCGTTTGGTCAAACCGGTTTGCGGGTCCGAAAGGCCGGAAAGCTTGCCTTGCCGGCAGAAAATTCACAAGCATTTTTTG
>CAYYWB010000358.1:0-2481 GCA_964475285.1 uncultured Bifidobacteriaceae bacterium
ACGAACGGTTTTTGGCCGCCGCCAAAAAATCCGGTTGTGCCATCGAACTCAACACCGCCGGCCTGCGGAAAGATTGCCGTGAGATTTATCCCAGCCGCGAAATCCTCCAGATCGCGTTTCAAAAAGGCGTGCCGATTACTTTTGGCTCGGACGCGCACGCCCCGGCGGAGGTGGGAATGAATTTTGCCGAAGCCATCCGGCTGGCGCGATCCGTCGGCTACACGGAAACCTGCCGGTTCGCGTTGCGGAAGCTTTTGCGGGTGAAATTCTGATTCGCCATGGCCGCCGCGAATTCCACCCGCAAGTCACTGACGGCAAAGATTTGCCTCGCGCTCGCCACCATCACGCTGCTGGTGTATTCGCCGATGCTTTGGCACGGTTTCGTCAATTATGACGACCCCGATTACATCACCACCAATCCGCACGTCCAGGCCGGCCTGACGTGGCCGGGCATCGTCTGGGCCTTCCAAAGCGGCGAGGCCAGCAACTGGCATCCGCTCACCTGGATTTCGCACATGGCCGATTGCCAGTTGTTCGACCAGAACCCCGCCGGCCATCATCTGGTCAGCCTCCTTTTTCACACGGCGAACACGCTGCTGCTTTTCGTCTTGTTAAACCGGCTCACGGGAACACTCTGGCGGAGCGCATTTGTCGCGGCGCTTTTTGCATGGCATCCGCTGCACGTCGAATCCGTCGCGTGGGCGTCCGAGCGCAAGGATGTATTGAGCGCGTTTTTCTGGATGCTGACGCTGCTGGCTTACGTGCGCTATGCAAAAGCGCAGTCGAGAGTCGAGAGTCGAGAGTCGAAAGCTGGAGACGCAAATCTGGCACTCGACCCTCGACCTTCGACCCTCGGCTATTTTCTGGCCCTGTTTTTCTTCGCCTGCGGGCTGATGTCCAAACCGATGGTCGTCACCCTGCCCTTCGTCCTGTTGCTGCTGGATTTCTGGCCGCTCGGACGATTCACGATTCACGATTCACGATTCACGATTTTATCCCGCCTTGTTTTCGAAAAGTTGCCATTCTTCGCTCTCACCGTGGCGTCTTGCATCATCACCTTCACGGTGCAGCGGGGCGCGCTCTGGTCAGCCGCTTCGCTGCCGTTTTCATTCCGGCTGGAGAATGCCGTGATGTCCTATGTCCGTTATCTTTCGAAAATGTTCTGGCCGGTTGATCTCGCGCTCATTTATCCGTATCCCCATCACTGGCCGCTGGCGGCGGTCATCACCGTGGCCTTTTTGCTCGCAATGTGGTCGGTCCTGTTTCTCTGCTGGGCAAAGCGGTTTCCGTATCTGGCCGTCGGCTGGTTCTGGTATCTCGGAACCCTCGTGCCAGCCATCGGACTCGTGCAGGCGGGCGTGCAATCCATGGCTGACCGCTACACTTATCTGCCCGGCATCGGCCTGTTCATCATTGTCGCCTGGGGATTTAACGACCTTTTGAATTCCCATTCGCAAAAAACAAAAATCGCCGCTGCCGCCGGCGGCCTTGCCATCGCCGGCTGTCTGGCCGTCACTTCCATCCAGTTGAACTATTGGCGGAACAGCGTCGCCATTTTCCTGCATACCGTTCAAGCGACCACCGACAACTATGCCGCCGACGATTGCCTCGGCAAGGCCTTGGAAGACATCGGCAAAAATAATGACGCGGAAAATTTCTACGCCCAATGCGTGCAGATCGAACCGGATTATCCGATGGGCCAGTTCGATTTGGGCATGATGCAACTACAGCAGGGCAGGCCGGACGAAGCTTCCAACCACCTCGCCATCGCCGCGCAACTCGCTCCGCAAAACCCCGTGATGCAATTCGATTTCGGCACATTTCTCCTGCAACACGGCAAACAGGATGCGGCCGCGAAATATTTCAAGACCGCGCTCGCCGCCAAACCGGATTTTCCCGAGGCACGCCGCGGTCTTGACGAAGCTTTGGGCAAGATCAAAACGGCCCCGCCAACCAACGCGATCCGCTCGACACCGTGAGGCGCTTTTGCAAAACTTACGCCAGTGAAACAATCAATCGTCACCCTGGACATGGAAGGCGTGCTGACGCCGGAAATCTGGATTGCCGTCGCCGAGAAAACCAAAATTCCGGAGCTGCGCCGCACCACGCGCGACGAACCGGATTACGACAAACTCATGCGCGGACGCCTCGCGCTGCTTGACCAGCACGGCCTGAAGCTGTCCGACATTCAAAACGTCATCGGCGGATTGCAACCGCTGCCCGGAGCGAAGGCGTTTTTGGATGAACTCCGCTCGCTCGTGCAGGTCGTCATTTTGTCCGACACCTTCGAGCAGTTCGCCGCCCCCCTGCTCCGCCAGCTTGGCTGGCCAACGCTGCTGTGCCACCGGCTGGTGGTGGAAAATGACCGCATCGTGGATTACAAGCTGCGCGTGCCTGACCAGAAGAAAAAAGCCGTCGCCGCGTTTAAGTCGCTGAATTACCACGTCATTTCCGCCGGTGATTCCTACAACGACACAGCGA
>CAYYWB010000359.1:0-2477 GCA_964475285.1 uncultured Bifidobacteriaceae bacterium
GACTCGCGCGGTAATCCAACCGTGGAAGTGGACGTGACGTTGTGCTGCGGCGCGACGGGCCGCGCGGCGGTGCCCAGCGGCGCCAGCACCGGCGAAAACGAGGCCATCGAGCTGCGGGACGGCGACAAGAAACGCTTCGGCGGCAAGGGCGTGCAGAAGGCCGTCAAAAATGTGACGGACGTCATCGCGCCCAAACTCATCGGGCTGGACCCGTTCGACCAGTTGACGGTGGATGCCACGATGCTCAAGCTCGACGGCACGGAGACGAAATCCAAGCTCGGCGCGAACGCGATTCTCGCCGTGTCGCTGGCGAACGCGAAAGCCGCCGCCGCCGGATTGAACCAGCCGTTGTTCCGCTATCTCAGCGGGCCGAACGCAAAAGTTTTGCCCGTGCCGATGGCGAACGTCATCAACGGCGGGGCGCACTCGGACGCGCCGATTGATTTCCAGGAATTCATGATCATGCCGCTCGGCCTGCCGACGTTCAGCGAAGGATTGCGCGCCATCACCGAGACGTTTCACGCGCTGAAATCTGTTTTGAAGAAAAAAGGTTGCAGCACCGCGGTCGGCGACGAAGGCGGATTCGCGCCCAAGCTCGGCAGCGTGGAAGAGGCGCTCGAAACAATTATTCAGGCGATCAAGGACGCCGGTTACAAGCCGGGCAAGGACATTTACCTGACGCTAGACCCGGCGTCGTCGGAATTTTATTCCGGCAACAGCAAATACACCTTCAAGAAAAGCACTGGCGAAACCATCACCGGCGACGACCTCGTGGATTTTTACGCGAAGCTCGTCAACAAATATCCGATCGTCAGCATCGAGGACGGCTGCGCGGAAAGCGATTGGGCGACGTGGAAGAAGCTCACCGACAAGATCGGCGACAAGGTGCAGCTCGTCGGCGACGATTTATTCGTGACGAACGTGAAGTTCCTGAAAAAAGGAATCGAGACCGGCACGGCGAATTCGATTCTTGTGAAGGTGAACCAGATCGGCTCGCTCACCGAGACGCTCGACGCGGTGCAGCTTGCGCAGTTCAACGGCTACACCGCCGTCATTTCGCATCGCTCCGGCGAAACCGAGGACTCGACCATCGCGGACATCGCTGTGGCCACGAATTGCGGCCAGATCAAGACCGGCTCGTTGAGCCGCTCGGATCGGCTGGCGAAATACAACCAGCTTCTGCGCATCGAACAGTTGCTCGGCAAGAACGCCGTTTATGCCGGCACCAGCGCGCTGCCGAAGAAACGGTAATTGCAGCGGCGGTTTCTGACCGCCGTGCGGAATTACAACCGGAAGCCGGGTGACCAGCTTCCGGTTTTTTTAGCGTTGAATCATCGCCGGAATGCTCACGCGTCTTACAGGATTCAACACGATAATTGGTTGCATTCGGGAAAAATTGGTTCAATCGGAACCCGGACAGTCAATTGGCGGCGGCTTTGCACGCTTTTGTTTTCCGCCAGTTGCACCGCTTGCTAAGTTGCGGTAAACTGACCCCGTGAAAACGATCCTCTTCGTTGAAGATGACGCCAACATCGTCGAAATTTTCCGCGAGAGCCTGCTGCGGGAAGGCCATGAAGTGCTGATTGCCAAAGATGGCATCGCGGCCATGAAGGCACTTCATCAGGCCAAACCCGACCTCATCATTCTCGATCTGGTCATGCCCAAGTTCAACGGCGTTGATGTTCTGAAATTCATCCGCACCAATCCCGCCCTCAAACAGGCCAAAGTTGTTATTTTTTCCAATGTCGCCCGCGTGGCAGACATCGCGCTCGAAGCGGAGAAGATTGGCGCCGACGCCTTTCTCCCAAAACTCACCAGCACCCCTGAACAACTCATCAGCGTCGTCAGAACCGTGCTTGCGACGGTCACGCCGGCGGAGAATGCCTGAAATTTTGGGGCGCAATCCTAGTTCCCCGGTAAATCTTCAGGACGCCGGGTCAAACAGCCCGCCGTTGCCGGCGAATTCCAAAACCGGCCCGAACCGGCCAAAATCAATACCCCTGTCTCAACAACCACCAGACACCAAACATGATGATGATGCTGACCGCAGTCATCGTCAGCACCGGAGCGAAACAGGACACACCCATCATCGCAAAGCCGCCGAGGAAGGGGATCAAGGATCGCTGCCGCCAGCCGTAAATCATGTAACCGCTGGCGACCGCGCCCCAGACGCAGTTCGCCAGCAGGAAATTTTGGTCGAACTGTCCAAGCTGGCTTGTCGCATCCATGATTTGCGCCAAATATGTCCCAACCGCGACACGTCGGCAACTTTCTTGCGTGCTTCAATCGAGCGTTCGCCCGGCCCATCGGAACAATTTGCGGACAATTGGGAATGCCATTTGTCGCATCGGGAAAATAACGGGGACAACCGTTTGTCCCTTGACGCCCCAACTCATCGCGGTCAAAATTGGCCAGCCTTGAGGCCAGTTTAGCTCAGTGGTAGAGCAACGGTTTTGTAAACCGTCGGTCGTCGGTTC
>CAYYWB010000360.1:0-2476 GCA_964475285.1 uncultured Bifidobacteriaceae bacterium
AAATCCCTTGGGCGCGATGCGCAGCGGGAAGCTGGGCGGAATCTGGCTTTGCGTCACCACCTGTAGGATGAATCCGCCCCAGCTTTTATCGGAAGCCTTTCCCCAGTCGGAAATGAACCGGCTGTCCATTGTTTCCGGCGTGAGATAGAGCGACTGGACGGGTTTCATCCAGAAATTGATGGCGTTGAAGTCGTCCTGGGGGTTCAGCGTGAGCCACACGCATTGGCGCCGCCCATACCACGCGACCGCCCAGGGCACGTCGCTCATCGTCAATTCGCCCTCCTGCATCCAGCCGGCGGTCTGCTGGATGTCCGGCGGATAATATGGCGGATACGCCACCGGCGATGTTTTCGGCGGCAGCAAGACAAATATCATCGGCAGGCAGGACAAGACCGCAAACCCGGCGATGATGGGATAGCGCAGTTGCCGCGCAGGCAGATTGATTTGCTCCAGCAGCGTGAGAAACAAACTGACGCCGTAGATGAACGCCAGCGGCGCGAGCAGCACGAGAATATTTTCGGAGTTCACCTCCGGAGACTCGGCGGAGAGCTGCGTTTGCCCCAGCGCCTGCACCACAAAAAACGTGCCGAGGCACAACAGCAGAAAATAGCGCAGCCGCCGCACGGCCACGCTCCGGAAACTCAACAGCAAGCCCGTCCAAAACAGCAGCGTCGCCCAATTGCCGCCAAACCGTGGCAGATCATTTGCCAAAATGTTCTGGCCATTGGCCGCCAGCTTGTGGAGATATGGAGTCAGCCACAGCAAATGCCCGAAATCCGGGTGGATGGCCCGCTCCAGTTGAAATTGCGGGAACAACAGCGTCGCTTCCGCCGCCGCAAAACCCGCCGTGCCGAACGGCGTGCCGCTGACCATGAAATTGCGGACGACCCACGGCGTCAGCACAATCACAAACGCGCCCAGCGCCGCCAGCGCGTGCAGCACCTTTCTCTGTCCGCTAAACAAAATCAGAAACACGATCAAGGGAATCATCGTCCAGCCGAAGGCGTAGCGAGTGAGCGTGCCCGCGCCCGTCAACAAGCCGGCCATCACCGCCAGCACCAGCAGCCGGTTCAGCCGCGGCTGCGGTTCGCGCGCTGTCTCCTCAATCTTCAAAACGCACCACGTCAGCCCCAGAAAAATCACCAGCAACAGCATTGTGGACAGGCCGGACACGCTGAACCGCCAGAGCAGTTCGCAGCCAATTGTCAAAATGGCCGAGAGCCACGCCACGCCGGCGTCGAACAATTTCCGGGCGAGAAAAAAGGTCAGCACCACGACTGCCAACAGCAAAATCTGGTTGAACAGGGCGATTATGAAATCCGGCTGGTAGCGAGAAAACCTTCCGTTGTCGCTCCAAATGGAGCTCTTCAGTTCCACGGCGTAGTGAAACGGCAGGATTTTCATCAAGCCCGCCAGCAGCACCGGATACACCGGCGGATTGGCGAGATCCGGATGCGCGGTTTTGACACGCGCGAAATCGAAGTTCGCGTTTGTGAGCGCGACCGGCGTTCCGGATTCGTTGTGCTTTTGCACGAGGTAGAGGCTCAAGGGCCGGATGAACAGCGTCGTGTAGCCTTTGCCCTCGGAAATGTTCCGCGCCAGTTGCGCCGCGTCCATGCCTTCCGGCGTGGCGAGATTACGGTAGGCGTGAACATCGTAGCGCAAAACCAGCGCCATGACCGCCAGCAGCAGCGCGGTGATCCGGAAAAAACGCCGCCCCGCGCCGGTTTCCAGCTTGTGAATCAGGTTTTGTATGATTTCCGCCAGCGGCATAAGTCAAAATCCTTCCAGGTGATGCGCGTGCAGCTTGCGGTGAAACGTCCGCCGGCTCATGCCGATTTTTTTTGCGGCCAGTGTCCGGTTGCCGTTCGTCTCTTTCAATGCGCGCACGATCAATTGTTTCTCCGCATCCTTCACCGTCAAAGCATTTCCTTGTAACAATTTCGTGTCGCCCGCTGGACCGCCGCCGCGCACCGACGGCGGCAGGTCGCGCAGGGAAATCCGTTCGCCGCGGCTCAAGACAACGGCGTGCTCAATGGCCGTCCGCAGCTCGCGCACGTTGCCCGGCCAGGAATAATTCATCAGGCATTCGAGCGCGTCCGCGGTAAATTCGTTCACCGCTTTTCCATTTTCCCCGGCGAACTCGCGCAGGAAACTTTGCGCCAGCAGCGGAATGTCGCCCGCCCGCTCCCGCAACGGCGGCAATTCAATCTCCACCACACGCAGCCGGAAAAATAAATCCTCGCGGAATTTTCCGGCTTTGACCAGTTCTTCCAGATTTTTATTTGTCGCCGCCACCAGCCGCACGTCCGCCGTCAATGTTTTGTTCGAGCCGACGCGCTCGAAGGTTCGTTCGCCGAGAAACCGCAGCAGCTTCACCTGAATCGTCGCGTCAATCTCGCCGATTTCGTCGAGAAACAGGGTGCCGCCCTGCGCCTGCTCGAACCGCCCGATGCGCCGCTCGTGCGCGCCGGTG
>CAYYWB010000361.1:0-2475 GCA_964475285.1 uncultured Bifidobacteriaceae bacterium
TCCGGCCGCTCGTCCAAAACATAAAAAAGGATTTGCCGCGCGGCAGCGACATCATCGTGCGCGGCCAGGCTGAAACCATGCACTCAAGTTATTTGGGCCTCGGAGTCGGTCTGGTCATGGCCATCATCCTGATTTATTTCCTGCTCGTGGTGAATTTCCAAAGCTGGCTCGACCCGTTCATTATCATCACCGCACTGCCCGGCGCACTGGCGGGCGTGATTGGGGGATTGTTTTTGTCGCAAACCACGTTGAGCGTTCCGGCGTTGATGGGTGCCATCATGAGCATGGGCGTGGCGACGGCCAATTCCGTGCTCGTCGTGTCCTTCGCGCGGGAAAATCTTCAGCGCGGACTTGATCCGATTGCCGCCGCGCTGGAATCCGGCATCAGCCGCATCCGTCCGGTGTTGATGACCGCGCTCGCGATGATCATCGGCATGGCGCCGATGAGCCTCGGTCTCGGCGAAGGCGGCGAACAAAACGCGCCGCTCGGGCGCGCCGTCATCAGCGGACTGGTATTTGCCACAATTGCCACGCTGTTTTTTGTTCCCGTCGTTTTCAGTTTCATGCACCGGCATCACAAGCCGCCGCCAACCAATCCATCTTAACGCCATGAACCCAACTCCACCTTCATCGTCCGCGCCGCCGCCGGTCCGTTTGCGGCGCGTCGCGGAAATCGTCGTTGTCCTCATTGTCATCGGCCTCATCATCGGCCTCGTGCCGCGCTGGCTGGCGCGTCAAAAACTTTTGGCGGAGACGCATGCGGATTCGGTCTTGACCGTGAGCGTCATTTCGCCGGTGGCATCCGTGCCGGATTTGGGCACGCCGCTGCCCGCCGACGTTCAGGCGTTTGTGCAGGCCACGATTCACGCGCGCGCCAGCGGCTATTTGAAAAACTGGTTTGTGGACATCGGCGATCAGGTCACCAACGGCCAGGTGCTCGCGGAAATTGACACGCCGGAATTGGATCAGCAGCTCGCGCAGGCCAAGGCGGAACTGGACCAGGCAAACGCCAGTCTGGCGCTGGCCAAAGTCACCGCCGACCGCTGGACGAATCTGCTCAAAACCGCCAGCGTCAGCGAGCAGGAAACTGTCGAGAAAACGGCGGATTACACTTTGAAGCAGGCGGACGTCGAGGCCGCGGAGGCAAATGTCCAGCGGTTAAGAGATTTGAAAAATTTCGATCACGTCACCGCGCCGTTTGACGGCATTGTCACCGCGCGCAACACGGACATCGGTCAGCTCATCGCCGCCGACAGCGGGCCGGAATTATTCCGCATGGCGCAAACCGATCCGCTCCGCATTTATGTGCGCGTGCCGCAGCCGTTCGTTCACGCCATCGCTCCCGGCCAGAAAGCCGGGCTGACATTTACGGAGCTGCCCGGCCGGATTTTTGAAGCCAAAGTCACGCGCACCGCCGGCGCGGTTGATCCCGCCTCGCGCACCTTGCAGGTTGAATTGCAGGTGCCCAATCCGCGCGGCGAAATTCTCGCCGGCAGCTACGCGCAAGTGCGTTTCAACGAAGCTGCCACCGCAAGTGTTCTGACGCTTTCGGACAACGCGCTGATTTTTCGCGCGCAAGGAATGCAGGTCGCGCTCGTCGGCGGCGACAATAAGGTGAAATTGCAATCCGTCTTGCTCGGTCGCGATTTTGGCAACACCGTTGAAATCCTCGCCGGATTGAACGCAAAAGATCGCGTCATCAACAACCCGCCCGATTCCATCGCCGACGGAATGGCGATCCAGGTGGAGCAGCCGGCGGGAACCAATTCAGCGGCCAGATGAGAAAATATATTTTCATTGGCACTGTCGCCGTGGCAGCCGGCTTGGCCGGCTGCGCCGTCGGGCCGGATTATCATCGTCCGAATGCGCTGCCAAACCAGCCGCTGCCCAAAAATTTTGACGACAACAGTTCGGCCAATACAAATCAGGGCGACTGGAAAATTGCCGAGCCGTCCGCCAATTTGCCGCGCGGCGAGTGGTGGGGGGTGTTTGGCGATCCGGAGTTGAACCGGCTGGAAACGCTGGCCTTGACCAATAATCAAAACCTGGCCGCCGCTGCGGACCGCTTTGAAGAGTCCCGGGCGCTGGCCTCGGCAGCCAGCGCGAATTTTTATCCGCAACTGGCGGCGGGCGGCACGCCCAACGGCGACATCAACCGCCAGCGCACCAGCGTCAACCAACCCCAGAATGGCCAGCCCGCCGGCCATTCCTACACTTACGACACCTTCACCGCGCCGATTTACCTCGGCTGGGAAATTGATTTGTGGGGACGCGTGCGGCAGCAATCGGAGGCCGCCCATGCGCTCTCCGCCGCCAGCGCCGATGATTTGGAATCTGCCCGGCTGGATGTGGCGGCTGAAGTCGCGGATGATTTTTTCATGATCCGCACGCTGGGCGACGAATATGCGCTGATCACCAATACGATTGAAGCGTATCAACGGTCGCTGGAACTCACGCAGAACCGCCGGAGCGGCG
>CAYYWB010000362.1:0-2467 GCA_964475285.1 uncultured Bifidobacteriaceae bacterium
TGAAAACCTTGGAGGAGCCGCCGGCGCACGTGAAGTTCATGTTCGCCACCACCGACCCGGAAAAGGTTCTGCCGACGATTTTGTCGCGCTGCCAGCGGTTCGATTTGCGGCGGATTCCGAGCGCGCTCATCACCAAGCACCTGGCGCAGATTGCCAAACAGGAAAAGGTGAAGATTGACGAAGCCGCGCTTTATGCCATCGCGCGCGGCGCGGACGGCGGGATGCGCGACGCCGAGTCCACGCTGGATCAGCTCATCAGTTTTTGCGGCGACAAGATCGAGGAGCCGGATGTGCTTTCGATGTTCGGACTCGCCGCTGAAAGCCAGATTTTGAAATTGAGCAAGGCCGTTCTCGGCGGCGAAATCCAGACCGCGCTCACGGAACTGAACGAGCTTTCGCAAAGCGGGAAGGATTTAGGCAGGCTGCTTTCCGATTTGCTGAATCATTTCCGCAACCTGCTCATTTACCAGGTCTCGCGCGGCGATTTGAATCTGCTCGAAGTCTCCGAAGCTGAAGTCGCCGCGCTCAAGGAACAGGCCGCGCTGGCGAACACCGACGCCTTCACACGCATCCTCGAAGTTTTCGCGGACACCGAGCTTCGCCTGCGCGATGCCGCCTCCAAGAAAATCATGGTTGAAGTCGCCTTGCTGCGAGCCATCGAGGCGCGCAACGCCATGCCGCTCGATGCCGTCTTGAAGCAGCTCAATCAGTTGCGCGGCGGCCAAAATCAAAGTGGCGCAGTCGTCTCGCCTGCGCAGTCGCCGGCAGCGGAACGCCGGCCTCTGGCACGCCATGAACCCGAAGCCTCGCAACGACACGCCGGGACGGAGACCGGCACTCCAATCCCGGCGGCAGCCGCCATTTCCGCTGATCTCGCCACGCTTTGGACGAAGCTGGCGGAAGCCGTCAGCCGAGTCAGCCCGTTCATCCGGACGTATTTGCTGGAAGCCGCTCCGGTTTCGTTTGAGAAAAACACCTTGATCATCGGCTTCGATCCTGAATTTGCGGATCATCTTGCCCTGATTGACAATCCGCGCAACCACACGCTGCTCCAGACCAAGCTCGCGGAGATCGGCCATCCCAACGCGCAGATCAAATTCATCAAGGCGGAGTTTCCGACGAATCGTGTCCGGGTGGTTTCCCCGGCGCCAGCCGCAACATCGGTGGATGCGCCGCCAGCGGTGCCGGCCAGGGAAAAATCCGCGCCGGCCGCCTTCAACAAAAACGATTTCAAAAACGACCCGCTCATTCAAAAGGCTCTGGAAATTTTCAAAGGCCAGATTATCGAGATCCGCGCCTGACCGTGAATCTCAAATCTCAAATCTCAAATTCAAATATGTCCAGCATCGGAAAACTCATGAAACAGGCGGCGCGAATGCAGCAACAAATGGAACAGGTGCAGGCGCAGCTTGCCGCCCGCACCGTGGAAGCCACGAGCGGCGGCGGAGCCGTCAAGGCCGTCGCCAAATGCGACGGTTCGCTCGCCTCCATCAAGATTGACCCGCAGGCGCTCAATCCGTCCGACGCGCAACTGCTCGAAGATATGATTGTGACCGCTGCGAATCAGGCGCTTGGACAGGCGAAAGAAATCGCGAACGCCGAGATGGGCAAGGTCACGGCGGGGTTGAGTTTGCCGGGGTTTGGTTGAAATGACGAATTCCTAAATCCTAATGACTAAAGAATACCGAATGCCCAAATCCAGAATAACCAGAGTCGTGCTTGTGAATTCGTCATTCGGATTTGGTCATTCATTCGCCATTATGGTTTAGTCATTAGTGATTCCATGCCTGTTCTGCCAGACTCAATTACTGCCTTGATTGCCGCTTTGACCAAGCTGCCCGGCGTCGGGCCGCGTTCCGCCGAACGCATGGCTTTGCACCTGGTCCAGTCGGATAGCGCCGCCGTCAGGCAACTGGCCGATGCGATGCTTGCCGCTCGCGAAAAAATCCAGTTCTGCGCCACCTGCGGCGCGCTCACCGAGAAATCGCCCTGCCCCATTTGCGACGACTTGCGCCGTGACGCCTCGCTTGTCTGCGTGGTAGAACGCGCGGTGGACATCTTGAGCATCGAGAAATCCAACGCCTTTCGCGGCAAGTTCCATGTCCTCGGCGGCCGGATTTCGCCGCTCGACGGCGTGGAGCCGGGGGATTTGCGCATCACCGAGCTTGAAAAACGACTCTCGCACGAACCCATCCGCGAAGTTGTCATCGCCCTGGCGACTGACGTGGAAGGCGACGCCAGCAGCGCGTATCTCGCGAAGCGCCTGGCGCGTTCCAATCTGAAAATTTCCCGCATCGCCTACGGTTTGCCCGCTGGCAGCGGGCTGGAATTTGCCGACGAACTCACCTTGAGCCGCGCGCTCGAAGGCCGCCGGGAAATGACAGGGCAATGAAGAATGACTAAATCATAATGACTAGAACACATCTCATAAATAGTTCTGGCCCATTGGGGCGCAATGAGTTAAGTG
>CAYYWB010000363.1:0-2466 GCA_964475285.1 uncultured Bifidobacteriaceae bacterium
GCGGTCAGAGGAAATTGTATTTGAAAATGCACCACAAGGCGTGGACGCCGTCGCGCCAGCCGATTTTTTTCCCTTCCGCGTAGGTGCGGCCCGAATAAGAAATGGCGACTTCGTAAATCCGCACCTTCAAGCGCGCGACCTTGGCCGTGATTTCCGGCTCAAAGCCGAAACGGTCTTCCTCAATTTTGATTTTCTGGATGATTTCGCGCCGGAACGTCTTGTAGCAAACCTCCATGTCCGTCAGGTTCACGCCGGTCGCCATGTTGGAAAGGGTGGTCAGGATTTTGTTGCCGACCGAATGCCAGTAATACAAAACGCGGTGGCCGCTGGGGCTGCCCAGAAACCGCGAGCCAAACACCACGTCCGCCTTGCCGGACAAAATCGGGACAAGCAGGCGGAAATATTCCGCCGGATCGTATTCCAAATCCGCGTCCTGAACGACGACGATGGCCCCCGTCGTCCGCGCAAAACCCGTCCGCAGCGCCGCGCCCTTGCCCCGGTTGACCTCGTGGCGGACGAGCCTGATGCGCGGCTCGTTTTGCGCGAGCGGCTGCAATTGTTCCCAGGTGCCGTCCGTGGAGGCATCGTCCACAACAACAAGTTGCCGCACGGGCCGCTGCGCCAGCACGTTCTTGGCGACGTCCGCCACCGTGGCCGCCTCGTTGAAGACCGGCATGACGACGGAAAGGCACGGCTCGATGTCGGCGTTGGATTTGATTTCGGTCATTGGCGATTCGTCCAAATCGGTCCGGTTTGGCGGAAGCTGGCAAAAATGTTCAAAACATTCAACCAGCAAATGCGAGCCGGCGCGGTCATCCAGTCCGCATCAGCCGCGTATGCAGCATTTTCAAGGCTTGATTCGCCGTGTCCCGCTTGAATTGTTCGCGCCCGGAGGGATTCATTTTCCGCCCGACCGCCGTTTCGCATCCGTCCGCCAGCGCGATGAAGACCGTTCCCACCGGCTTGCGTTTCGTCCCACCGCCCGGCCCGGCAATGCCCGTGACGGCAATCGCAAAATCCGCGCCGAATTTCTTCCGCGCGCCACGGGCCATTTCGCGCGCCACCGCCGCGCTCACCGCGCCGTGCCGCGACAGGGTTTTGGCCCGGACGCCGAGAAATTTTCGCTTCGCCGCGTTGCTGTAGGCGACCACCCCGCCGGGAAAAACCGCCGAAGCGCCCGGCACGTTCGTCACGCGGTGCGCGAGGCAGCCGCCCGTGCAGGATTCCGCCAGCGCCAGGGTTTGCCCGCGCTCCGCCAGCAGGCGGACGACGGCTGCTTCAATTTGACGGCCTCGGCGTTCTGGGGGTGCGGATGTCGGCATTGAAGGTTCCGGCGACGTAGCTTTTCGTTTCATCCGGCGCGCAGAAATAAATTTTTCCCGAAATGCGGGCGCCGGAAACCTGCCCGAAGTTGAGCCGCATCGCGTAGCCGCCGTCAAGATTTTGCCGCGCGGTCTGGCCGCCGTCCTGCCAGATCAATGTGATGCGCGCCGCCGTCGGCGTGTTCGTGGTGATGTTAAGGGACTGTCCGGCGAGGGTTTGGGGTTGCGCGCTTCCGAAATTGATCAGGACGCCGAACGTCACCGCCCCGCGCGTGCCATACCGCAGGGTCAGCGTGCCGTTCTGCAACAACGCGCGCTCGACAACGAAATCCTGCCCGTGAATCCGTCCCGCCGCCGTTGAATCGGGAATGGCCGCCGTGTTGAGTTTCAACGTCCAGTTCGTGTTGTTGGCGGGCGGCGCGGAGAGCGCGGGTCTGGGGCGGGTTGGAGTTGGAGTCCTGGGCGGCGTCGGTTGTTCGCCCGATCCGGATGCCACTTCGTTGGTCGGCGCGCCGCCGCGGGCGGATTTGAAAATTTTTCCGCGAAATGCGACAACCGCCGCGCCGGCGGCGCAAACCAGCGCCAGCAGGATTATCAACGCCGCAATCGGAAATTTATTTCCAGCCGCCGCCGCCACCCGGTCCTCGGGAATGTTCGGCGCGGGCCGCTCTCCGACCTTGGTGCCGGTGATGATGAATTTCTGCCCCGCGATCGAGGGCGCCTGCGGCACGGTGATCTTCTGGAAGCACGTCGGGCATTCCATCTGCGAGCCGGCCTGCGACGAATCGCACTTGATGTGCTGGCCGCACACCGGACAGGCATATTTGAACTCGCTCATGGTTTGACAGAACATTTCACATTCATCGCCGGACGGCAACGCTGATTTTCAGCGCCAAACCTCCTCGTCCCCGCAATCGGGAGCGGCAAGGCCGGGGACAAGGATGGAAACGAGGACGAAAATGCCTTTGCGTCTTGGCGTCTTTGCGTTAAAACCTGACCATGAGCATGAACAAAAAATCTCCCGTTTCACGCAGCGGACGCTTCGCCGGCGGTCCCGCCGCCGATGCCGCGCAATTCACCGAGTCCATTTCCTTCGACTGGCGGCTCTGGCGCCACGACATCCTCGGCTCGATGGCCCACACGC
>CAYYWB010000364.1:0-2466 GCA_964475285.1 uncultured Bifidobacteriaceae bacterium
GGCGCGGTGAGCGTCGAAAGCCGGCTGGAGGAGCCGCTGTTCGACGACAAGGCGTCCATTGCCGCGCGTGAAAAAAACCGCATCGCCCAGGCCGCGCTGCAGTTCGTCGAGGCCGGCGACACGATTTATCTGGACGGCGGCAGCACGGTGCTGGAGTTCGCGCAATTGCTGCACGACCGCACGAATCTCACGGTGGCGACCAATTCGCTGCGCGCGGCGCACGAGCTGGCCGGGCGCGGGCCGCGATTGATTTTGATCGGCGGCGAACTGCGCCGGTTGAGCCAGACGATGGTCGGGCCGCTGACGCGCTGCGTTTTGCGGGAACTGCACGTGGACAAGGCGTTCATGGGCACGCTCGGGCTGACGCTGAAGGAGGGGCTGACGACGACGGATCCCGGCGAGGCTTACACCAAGGAGCTGGTGATGAGCCGGGCGCGGCAGGTGATTCTGCTGGCCGATTCGGGCAAGGCCGGCAAGGTGGCGTTCGCGCGCGCCGGGCGGCTGGAAAACGTCCACGTGCTCGTCACCGACAAGGGATTGGACAAAAATTTCGCGAAGGAACTGATAAAAAAAGGAATCAAAGTGATCAAGGCTTGATGCCGCGACCGACAAACTGAAAATTATTATGACAACCAAGACATTGGAAAAACCAACCAAGAAACCATCCCCCAAATCGCCGGTTTATTTGAGCGACATGCGGCCCAAGTTTGAGCCGTTTGAAATCAATTGCGGCAAAATTCCCGCCTACCGCTACAAGGGCGGCCTGAAGCAGGAGCTGGCAGCGAAAAAAATCACCAAGGCGGAAGTGGCGAACCTGCTCGAAGACATGCTGATGATCCGCGAGCTGGAGGAAATGATCGTCAAACTCCGCTCCGGCGCCTACGAGCCGATCCGCGATTTCAATTATCGCGGGCCGACGCACGTGTCGGTCGGCCAGGAAGGCACGGCGGCGGGCGCGTGTTCCGTGCTGCATATCGCCGACAAAATCACCAGCACGCACCGCGGCCATGGCGAAAGCCTGGCCAAGGGCACGGTCGCCATCCGCGAAATGAGCGATGAACAACTGGCCCAGCGCGTGCCGCATTGCAAATCAAACAAGCGCGAAGAACTGCTCGAAGCCGCGCTTGAACAGCACGTCTACCGGATGATCTGCGAATTGTTCGGCAAGGAAGACGGCTATTGCAAGGGGCGCGGAGGCTCGATGCACATCGCCGATTTCACCGTGGGGCATCTCGGCGCGAACGCGATAGTGGGCGGCGGCGTGTCCATTGCGACCGGCGCGGCAATCGGGCTGCGTTATCAGAGAAAGGACGCGGTGGTCTGCTGCTTCGCCGGCGATGGCGCCTACGCCAACGGCGTCGTGCTGGAATCATTGAACTACGCCTCGCAGGCGCAATTCACCAATCATCTGGCCGACCATAAATTTGGCGTGCCGATGATTTTCCTCATCATCAACAACCATTACGGCATGACCCATCGCACCGACGACGAAGTGATGGGCGTGAGCCGGATTGCGCGCCGCGCCGCCGGTTTTGCCGACAACAACATGCACGCGGAAATCGTCAACGGCATGGATCCGCTCGCCGTTCGCGACGCCGTGGCGCGCGCCGCCGAGCTTTGCCACAAGGGCCAGGGGCCGGTGCTGCTCGATTGCGACACCTACCGCTATTGGGGACATTCCTTGAGCGACCCGCGCAATGAATACCGCACCAAGGAGGAGGAAGCCGCGTGGAAAGCGGTTGATCCGATTGCAACCTTCAAGGCGCAGATTTTGGAAACCAAGGTGATGAGCGCGAAGGAACTTGCCGCGCTGGAAGAATCCGTCCGCGACCGCAACGCCCGCGCCGCCAGGCGCGCCGCCGCCGCCGCCGATCCGGTCGCCGAGGACGTGATCAAATATATGTATACCGACACGAAATGCGAAACCGTGCCGGCGGAATTTGCAAAAGTTGAAATCATCGAGCCGCTGCCGGAAATAAAACGCGCCAACGGCGAAATCACCTACAAGGACGCCATTCGCGAGGCGCTCATCGAGGAAATGAAGCGCGACCAGCGCGTGCTGTTCTATGGCGAGGACGTGGCCGATTACGGCGGCGCATTCAAGGCGACAAAAGGCCTGCTCGAATCCTTCGGCCGCGACCGCGTTTTCAACACGCCAATTTCCGAGGCGTGCATCTGCGGCACGGGCATCGGGCTGGCGATGATCGGCCTGCGGCCGGTGATGGAATTGATGTATTTCGATTTCGCACTGATGTCGTCCGACCAGATCAGCAATCAGGCCGCGAAGTGGCATTACATGAGCGGCGCGCAAACCGAAGTGCCGCTGGTGCTGCGAGTTTCCGCCGGCGCGGGCAAGGGCTACGGCGGACAGCATTCGCAGACGCTCGAATCCATGTTCTGCCACATCCCCGGCCTCTACGTCGTTTATCCCGCGACGCCTTACGACGCCAAGGGCATGTTGAAATC
>CAYYWB010000365.1:0-2460 GCA_964475285.1 uncultured Bifidobacteriaceae bacterium
GGCCCTTGTCGGCCTCGGCCTTGCCCGCCTCGAATTGCGGCTTGATGAGCGCGACCATTTTGCCATCCGCTTTCAGCAGCGGCACGGCGGCGGGAAGAATTTTCCGCAGCGAAATGAACGAGCAGTCAATCACGGCCAGATCGGCGGGTGCGAAGGGTGGGGGAAATTGCGCGGCGGTCAGATTCCGCGCGTTTGTCTTTTCCATGACGACGACGCGCTTGTCCTTGCGAAGTTTCCACGCGAGCTGGCCCCGGCCCACGTCCACGGAAAAAACCTTCGCCGCTCCGCGCTGGAGCAGGCAATCGGTGAAACCGCCGGTGGAGGCGCCGAGGTCGAGCGCGACCAGACCGGCCACGTCCAGTTGAAAATGTTCGAGCGCATGCTCCAGCTTGTGACCGCCGCGGCTCACGTATTTCTCGCCGGCGTCCAGCGTGAGTTCATCACCGGGCCTGACTGAATCGCTGGGTTTGCGGGCGGTCTGGGCGTTGACGCGGACCTGTCCGGCGAGGATGGAGCGTTTGGCTTTCTCGCGGCTTTCGCACAGGCCGCGTTCCACCAGCGCTTGGTCGAGTCGAATCATGGATAACGGCGGCGCAGCCGTTCACGCCGCAAGTCACAGCTTGGCGACATGGCTTTGGACTTCGCGGTAGCTTTGGAGGAAAACCATGTTTTCGGCGACGGCCTTTTCGATGAGTTGGTTGAGCATGAACAACTCCGAGGCATTGATGACGGCGTGGACGCTGTGCTGGAAGGCCTCCAGCGGGGCGAAGGTCTGGAAGGAATTGCCCAGCAGGATGACGGTGGCGTGGCGGCGGTCGTTCATGGCCATGTTTTGCAGCGCCTTGAGGGAGGAATTTTCGGCAAGGCTGTTGGCGGCGAATTGTTCCTCGATGACGACGACCTGATACCGGACCTGCTTGAAGCGCACGAGAAAATCGCTGTGCGTGGCGGCGGTGTGGACCTTGTAGCCAAGTTCGTTGAGCGCGGCCTTCACGGCGTCGAGCCAGCCCGGCGTGGAAAAGGCGATCAGGGCGGGCTTGTCCGCCGTGGAAATGAACATGGTTTCAAAATCGCCAGGCATGGTTCACTTGAATTTGAGGATGGGCGGCGGCTCGTTCGGCGATTGCGCTCCCGGCTTCATCTTCAGGGAGCCGACGGTGGAGGTGATTTCGCCGCGCACCTTTTTGATGTTGTCAATGGCGCGGGAAACGACGCCGCGCTTGGTGCAGTAGAGCAGGGCGGTTTCCTCGGTGATGATGCCTTTGTCATAGGCTTCAATGCAGGCGTGGTCGAAGGTGCGCCAGCCGAACGTGTGGCTGGCCTCGATGATTTCGTAGAAGGTCTTGCCTTCGATTTCGCCCATGCGGACGGTTTCCTCGGTGCGGAGGTTGTGGCCCATGATTTCAAACAAGGCTTGGCGGGCGCCGCCGACTTTCGGGGCCAGCCGCTGGCTGATGATCCAGCGCAGCGAATCCGCCAGACGGATGCGGATTTGATCCTGCTCCGCAGGCTCGAACATGCCGATGATGCGGTTGATGGTCTCGCCGGCGTTGACCGTGTGCAGCGTGCTCAAGACTAGGTGGCCCGTTTCCGCCGCGCTCAAGGCGATTTTCACCGTCTCCTGGTCGCGGATTTCGCCGACGAGGATGACCTTGGGCGCCTGCCGCAGCGCGGCGCGCAGTCCGTTGGGGTAGGTGTCGAAATCAATGCCCAGTTCGCGCTGGTTGAACGTGGCCTTCTTCTGCGGATGGACAAACTCCACCGGGTCTTCGAGCGTGACGACATGGACGGGCTTGGCGGCGTTGATTTCGTTCAGGATGGCGGCCAGCGTTGTGGATTTGCCGGAGCCGGTCGCGCCGGTGACGAGAATCAGGCCGGTCTTTTCCTTTGGAATCTCGGCGAGAATTTGCGGAAGCTTCAATTTTTCCAGCGTCGGAATTTCCAGGGTCAACTGGCGGCAGACGGCGGAATAATTGCCGCGCTGGGAGAAGATGTTGACGCGGAAGCGGGATTTCTCCGAGAGTGCGTAGGACGAGTCGCACGAGCCGTGTTTGAGCAGATTTTCGATCAAGAGCAGATTGTCGCCAATGAGATTGAGCACAATCGTCTCCGTCTGGAAGGGCGTCAATGATTTGATCGGCGGATCAAGAACGACGGGCTTGAGTTCGCCGTAGGATTCCACCTGCGGCGGGCGGTCCACGGTGAAATTCAAATCGGACACTTCCGGCTGTGAAGCCAGCATCGTGTTGATCATGTTGTCCAGCTCGGGGCGACGCATAATTACGAGTCGTCGTCTTCAGGAGGATGGGCGAGGAAGGGGCGGAATTTTTTCCGGTCAAGCGATTTGTCGTAGGCGTCCTCCGGCGCGATGCGCTTCATCCGCAAATGTTCCATGATGTGGTCGTCCAGCGGCTGGTTGCCGAATTTCTTGCCGACCTGGATCATGCCCGGAATCTGGTG
>CAYYWB010000366.1:0-2453 GCA_964475285.1 uncultured Bifidobacteriaceae bacterium
GCCGACGAAATCCGCCCGTCGCTCCCGCACGACGACGCCCTGCGCAACGCGCCCGCCAGGGCAAACGGATTGTTCATCGTGCCAAAAATCGTGGAGTAAAATCAAATGCGCCGGAATGGAATTGGAAGAATGGAAACCGGCAAAGCAAAGACATCATGCCCAACATCACCGACTACACGGCGCTGACGAAGGTGCTCCTCGTCGAGACGGGCAAGTATTTTGCACTGCTGCTTTTTTCGGTTCTGGCGATCCGGCTCTGGCGCTGGTGGTTCAGGGTTTCCGCCGCGCACAAACTCAAAAACCTGCTGCTGGCCTGCGCCGCCAGCGGCATCGCGTGCGTCCTCGGCTACGCTTCAATCTGCCACAGCATGAGCCTGCTTTACTCGTATTACGGAATGCAGGCGTTCCGCGCGCAGCGGCTCGCGCCGGCGCTGGTCCTGTTCCAGACTTCGGCGGGTTACTGGAAAAACGCCGACGCGGTCGGCGGGGAGGGCGTCTGCCTGTTGTGGCTGGACAAACCGGACGACGGCATCCGCCTGATCGAGCAGGCAAAGGCTTTGCGCCAGGGCAAGAGTCCGCCGTTCGAGGAATTTTACGAGGGGCTTTATTATTTTTTCCACGACCAGACCGACAAGGCGGTGCCGCTGTTGGAACAGGCGTCCGCGGACACGGCTTACCGCTGGAGCATCACCAAGCTGTTTGCGGTGGTTCAACTGGACAGGAATCAGCCGCAGGAGGCGGCGAGATTGATGACGCCGTTCATGCAGGTGGAAGTCACGGACACAGACCAGGCGTTCGTCATGGCTTCGCTCAAGCTGGCGGACGGGGACAAGGCCGGGGCGCAGGCGCTCGTTGACAAATTCGCGACGCCGGATGCCGCGCCGTTCTGGAAATCCCGGTTCGACAAATTGCGGGCGCAGCTTCAAAAATAAATCGTATGATCCGAAAATGTTTTTCCTTCATCCTGCATTCCAGGCTGGAGAATGTCATGGCGGTCGCGGTCTCCGTCGTGCTGCTGGCGCTTTTCCTCGGCACCCATTCGTTTCATACGTTCAACCTGGGAATGCTGGACATCATTTTCATCCTGCTGCCCGTCGGCATTCTGGGCGTGAAATGCCTGCTGGAACTGCTGCTGGCGCCGGAATCCGAGGAGGGCAACAATTTCGACGCGATGAATTATCTGGCGTCCTTTTTCCGGCCCCTGGTGAAAATTTTCCGCGACTGGTTTCCCTTCCTGCTGTTGAGCGCCTGCTATTATGCGCTGTATAACAACCTGGTGTTGCGGGTGAATCCGCATCTGGCCGACCCGATGCTTTCAAAAATTGACGCGTGGATTCTGGGCAATCAGGCGTCGTTCCTGCTCCAGCCTTATCTGCGGCACTGGCTCACCGATTTTCTCTATTTCATTTATTTCTCCCACGTGGTTTTTTTCCCGGGCGTTGCATTGTATTTCTACCTGAAAAAGGAGGAGCAGGCGTTCCGGCGCATCATGATGGGTTTCCTGACCATCATGCTGATGGGAATCACCAGCTACATCCTAGTCCCGGCTGTCGGCCCCGAAACATATTTTGCCGACCGATACACCCGCAATCTGGCGGGAAACACATTGAGCCGCGACGTCGCCTACATCATCAGCATTGGACGCGTCTCCTACGATTGTTTTCCCTCGCTCCATGTTGGAATTCCCCTGCTTCTGTGTTTTTACCTGCGCAACTACCGCAGAAAGCTGTTCGTTCCCGCGCTGATTTACGTCGCGCTGATGTGCTGCGCCACCATTTACCTGCGCTACCATTATTTCATAGACGTGGTCGCGGCCTTTGCCTACGTGCCGGCGGCATATTTCCTGAATGATTTTCTGCTGTCCCGCTGGCCGGGGGAAAGAATTGTGTCCGCCGGCCTGCAAGCCGAAAATGGAAAAGCGCCGCCGCCGCCCGCGTCCAGCCGTGGCTAGAAAATTCTTTGCGTCTTCGCGTCTTTGCGTGAGAATTAGTGCATGAGTTCAGTTCGCGCAGATAATTTGCCCGACGCCCAAGGCCATTTTGGTCCTTACGGCGGACGCTTCGTGCCGGAGACGCTGATGCACCCGTTGCAGGAATTGGAGGCCGAATACTTTCGCGCCCAGCATGATCCGGAATTTCAGCGCGAGCTTTCGTATTATCTCACGGAATTCGTCGGTCGCCCGACGCCGCTGTATTTTGCCGAACGACTCACCCAGGACCTCGGCGGCGCAAAAATTTATCTCAAGCGCGAAGACCTGAACCACACCGGCGCGCACAAGATCAACAACGCACTCGGCCAGATCCTGCTCGCCAAGCGGATGGGCAAGACCCGCATCATCGCCGAGACCGGCGCGGGGCAACATGGCGTTGCATCCGCCACCGTCGCCGCGATATTCGGCATGAAATGCGTCATCTACATGGGCGCGGTGGATTGCCAGCGGCAGGAGCTCAACG
>CAYYWB010000367.1:0-2452 GCA_964475285.1 uncultured Bifidobacteriaceae bacterium
GCGAAAAGGTTTTCGTGCTGGAGGTCAATCCGCGCGCGTCCCGCACCGTGCCGTTCGTCAGCAAGGCGATTGGATTTCCTCTGGCCAAGCTCGCCGCGAAAGTGATGGCGGGGAAAACCCTGAAGGAATTGAATTTCACAAAGGAAATCCGGCCGAAGTATTGGACGGTGAAGGAATCCGTTTTTCCGTTCAACCGCTTTCACGGGCAGGACATTTTGCTCTCGCCGGAAATGCGTTCCACAGGCGAGGTCATGGGTCTGGACGCTGATCTCGGCATCGCCTACGCAAAATCGCAGATGGCGGCAAGCTCGTCGCTGCCGCTGGGCGGCAAGGTTTTCATCAGCGTCAGTGACGCGCACAAAAAACAGGTCGCGGCGGTGGCGAAACAATTTTTGGAACTGGGCTTTGAACTGGCCGCCACCAGCGGCACGGCAACCGTTTTGGAAAAGGCCGGATTGAAAGTCCAGCGCATCCTGAAATTGCTCGAAGGCCGGCCCAACGTGATTGACCTGCTCAAGAACAACGAAATCCAGCTCGTCATCAACACGCCCAGCGGCGCCGTGCCGCGCGCCGACGAAATCAAAATCCGCACCACGGCCATTTACACCGGCACGCCCATCATGACCACGTTGAGCGGCGCCAAGGCCGCCGCGCTCGGCATCGCCGCGCTCAAAAAATCCGGCTACGGCGTGAAGACGTTGCAGGAATATCACTGATTGACCCTGCAAACTTGTAACTGTTCCCGGCGGGATTCCGTCCATCACTCGATGAGATTAATCTTTTTGATTGCGCTCGCCGGCCTCACGTCTTTGCAGCTCGTGATGGCGCAGGACAAGCCGCTCGCCTTTCCCGGCGCGGAAGGCTTCGGCCAGTTCGCCAGCGGCGGGCGCGGCGGTGAGACGGTTCACGTCACCACGCTCGACGATTCCGGCCCCGGCTCGTTCCGCGATGCCGTCAGCAAACCCAACCGCACCGTCGTCTTCGATGTCGGCGGGGTCATACGCCTGAAATCCAACGTCACCGTCAGCAGCCAACTTACACTCGATGGCTCAACTGCTCCTGGCGATGGCGTCACGCTTTACGAACGTTCCGTTTCCTTCAGCGGACAAAACAACGTCATCGTCCGCTACCTGCGCTTCCGCGAAGGCATCGCCGGCGACCGCGGAAAAGGCTCCGTAGATCTCTCCGGCGGCGGCGACATGATTTTTGACCATTGCAGCATCGAATGGGGCCGCTGGGATTGTCTCCGCGTCACGCAAGGCAGCCACGACATCACGTTTCAGAACTGCATCATCGGCGAGGGCATTGATCCGCAGCGATTCGGCTCGCTCTCCGACACCATCACCAACATCACCTACTCGCACAATCTTTGGATCAACAACCAGAGCCGCAACCCCAAAGCGAAGGGAACAATTCAATACATCAACAACGTCGTCTATAACTGGGGCGTCTGCGGCCTCGTCGGCGGACATTCCGAGGCGAACCATTCTCTCGACGCCATCGGAAATTATCTCATTGCCGGGCCGGATTCGAGCGGGCATTTCACCGGCGAATACAAGCCCACCGACCACGTCTATCAGAGGGATAATTTCGTGGATACGGACAAGGACGGAAAATTGAACGGACGCCTGGTTGTCGCCGCCGATTTCGGCAGTGGCGCGGAGGCGCCGACCTTGATGACCAATCTCACCGTCGGGCCGCTGACCAATGTGACGGTCGAATCCGCGCAAGCCGGGCTTTCAAATGTCCTCGCCCACGCCGGCAGTTCGCTGCACCGCGACGCCGTGGACGCGCGGCTCATTGACGCCGTGCAATCCTTCGGCACGCGCGGCAAAATCATCCACAACGAGGCCGAAGCCGGCGGCATAGACGGAAAGCAGGCCGTTCAGAACCCGTCCGCCAAATAGTCTCCCACAGGCGCAGCGGTGTCTCGGCAGAGCGCCGCATTTTTTGGATGGCGGATTTCGGCAGAATGCCGCTACTTTGTCCGCGTTGAAATCCGCCGCGCCACAACTGCTCCCGCTGCTGAAGCAATACTTCGGCTTCACCTCGTTCCGTCCGTTGCAGGAGGAAATCATCCGCGATTCACTCGCGGGCAGAGACGTCTTCGCCCTGCTGCCGACCGGCGGCGGCAAATCGCTTTGCTTCCAGCTTCCCGCGCTCGCTCGCGACGGACTCACCATCGTCGTCTCGCCGCTGATTGCGCTCATGAAGGACCAGGTGGACGCGCTGCAAGCCGGCGGCGTTCCCGCGACGTTCCTGAATTCCTCGCTCGCGGCGGGCGAAGGCCGCCAGCGTCTGCGCGGTCTGCACAACGGCGAATATCGCCTGCTCTATGCCGCGCCAGAGCGGCTGATGCTGTCCGGCTTTCTTGAAGATTTGCGGCGCTGGAGCGTGCGGCTCATCGCCATTGACGAGGCGCATTGCATCAGCGAATGGGGCCACGATTTCC
>CAYYWB010000368.1:0-2427 GCA_964475285.1 uncultured Bifidobacteriaceae bacterium
GATTGCCGACGGCAATCAGCTTCCCGCAGTGGATGATGCCGATGCGGTCGGCCATTTCCTCGGCAATGCTCAACTGATGCGTGGAGACCAGCACGGTCATGCCCGCGAGCGAGCGTTCCTTGAGCACGTCCTTGACGACGCGCGCGTGCTGCGGATCGAGGCCGACCATCGGTTCGTCAATCACAAACACCTCCGGGTCGTGCAGGAGCGCGGAGACGATGGCGACGCGCTGGCGCGTGCCGTGCGAAAGGCTTTCCAGCGGGAGATTCACAAATTCGCCGAGATGGAACCGCGCAATCAACTCCGTCGCGTTTGCTTCAATCTTCGCGTCGGGTGTTTGAAAAAGCTGGCCCATGAAGCGGAAAAATTCCCACGCGGTGAGCTTGTCATAGAGAAATGGAAAATCCGGCACGAAGGCGAGGCGGCGGCGCGCTTCGAGCGGCTGCGATTGCAGATCGAATCCGCAGACGCGCGCGGCTCCGGCGGTCGGCTTCATCAGGCCGGCGAGGATTTTCAGCGTGGTGGTTTTGCCGGCGGCGTTGGGGCCGAGCATGGCGAAAAATTCCCCGCGCGGAACGGTCAGCGTCACATCGTTGACCGCGACGAGGTCGCCGAATTTTTTGGTGAGATGGACGAGTTCGATCATGGTTTGCTCCATTCGTCGAGTGAGGCGGTTAAGCCGCCGGGCAGATCCATGCGCAAAATTTCACCGAGCGTGCTGACGTGGATGACGATCGGCTGGCCCAGCACGCGCGTTTCCAGCCGGTAAGTCGACACCGCCTCGCGGCCCACCATCAGGCGGACGCGGCGCGCTTCCCACGGGACGCTCCCGGCAAGTCCCGCGGTGGTGGCCGGCAGGGCCGGCAGATCAAAGCCGTTCCCCAATCCACCGCCGAAGTCACCGCCGAGCGTGCGCAGCAGCGTGTTTGGATTTTGCAAATCCGCAAAGGTGAAAACTTGGGAAACGGCCGCGAAGCTGTTCGTGATTTGCACGGACACCGTCTGGTTGGTGGCCAGCGAGTGGATTTCAACCGTGGAGGTGCGCGTGGATAATTTCAAATTCAACTCCCGCCACTCGCGGCCAGGCGAAAACCTGACGCGCCCGTCGAATTTCAGCCGGTTGGTGAAATCGCCGATGGCCACGTTGCCATTGAGCCGGATCTGGTAGCCCGCGCGTGCGACGAGGCCCTCCGGCGGCGGGTTGTCCTCGTCGAGTTCGGCCATTTCCTGCTGGATGCTGGTGGAAAAATCGCAGAATCCCATTTTTTGCCCGTCTTGATAAACGCTCAACGCCGAGGCGTCCGGCGCGGTCAGAATTTTCCGGCAGACCAGGTCCAGCGGCACCGGGGTGCCGCTGTTGCGAGAACCGTATTCCGCGCGCCACAGCAGCACGTTCATCGCGACCCAGAACGCCGCAACCAGAAGAAATGCGCCGCGCAAAATCATTCAGGCTTTCAAGGTGGCGGGAGGTTCAACACTTGACCGACACGAATCCGGGCCGGATTCATGTCGGGGTTTGCCGCCTCCAAGTCGCTCAATTTCACGCCGGCCTTGCGCGCGATGCCCGCCGCCGTTTCGTCGGCGACGACCGTGTGCGTGCGCGGCGCGGCGGGTTTGGGCGGCGCGGGTTTGATTTGCGTCAGGCCCGGTGTCACCGGCTGCCGCGCTGGAACGACATTCGGCGCCGGGTTGGTGCCGGGCTGCGCGATGTAGTTGTTTTGCGGCGGCGCATTGCTCCGGGCCGCCAACTGGCTCGCGTAATAGGCGTTCCACTTCTTGACGGTTTCCTGAAGCTGGTCCACCTGCTGCTGCAACTCGCGGTTTTGCCCGGCGAGCTTTTCCAGTTGCTGCTGCGCGGCGGACGAGGGCGGCAGCCCCAGCACGTCGGCGGCCAGTTGTTGTTTGCAGCCGTCAATGCGCCGCCGGATGACATCCGCGTTCCCCGCGTTCGGGTTCAATTTTAAATACCGTTGGTAGTGATAAATCGCCGCCGCCGGATCGGACACCTGATTTTCGTAAAGCATGCCGAGCTGATAATGCGCCGCCGCCGACTGCGGGTTCGCTTCGAGTGATTCCTCAAACGCCTCGACGGCGCCTTGGTAATCCATCGCGTTGACGCGGCTCTGGCCGAGCACGAAATGCGGCTCCTTTTCATCGTCCGCCCGTTCCTGGCCGGGCGTGCAGCCGCCCAGCGCGACGCCGAGCAGGACGGCGGGCGCGCAAAACGCAAATCGAAACCAGAATCGCATGGCGTGAAGTTAAACGAACCCGCCGGCCCGTGCAATCGCGGGCTGCGTGCGGACGCGCGGACCGGAGCCTCGGCCAAAACCGGGCTTGAGATTTGCCGGCGCGCGGCGCAAGTTAATGGCCGCGCGCGCGTGGCGGAATGGCAGACGCGCCAGACTTAGGATCTGGTCCCGAAAGGGT
>CAYYWB010000369.1:0-2421 GCA_964475285.1 uncultured Bifidobacteriaceae bacterium
ATGCTGGCGATTGTGGAGGCGGAAAAAATGCGCGCGGCGCGGGCGGCGGCGCCGGAGTTTTGAATGGCAGATTTTTGATTGCGGATTGCGGATTTGGGTTAAGATTCAGGCATGAGCGTTTCAAAGAAAATCGTCCTCGGAGTCACGGGTTCCATCGCCGCGCACAAGGCGGCGGACCTGGCGTCGTTGCTGACAAAGGCCGGATGCGACGTCCGCGTGGTGATGACGGCGGACGCGCAGCGGTTCATCACGCCGCTGCCGTTCAAGACGCTCACGCGCCACCCCGTCGTCACAAATCTTTACGACGAGGACGAGGGCGGAAAGCCCGCGCACATCGAGCTGGCGGACGCGGCGGATTTGCTGCTCATCGCGCCGGCAACGGCGAACGTGATTGCCAGGCTGGCGCATGGCATCGCCGACGACGCGCTGACGTGCATCGCGCTGGCGTTGAATCCGAAGGCGGGGATTTTGATCGCGCCGGCGATGAACGGGAAGATGTGGCTGCACCCGGCCACGCGGGAAAACGTGAAGATTCTGAAATCGCGCGGCGCGGAATTCATCGGGCCGGACGAGGGAATGCTGTCGTGCGGCTACGAAGGCATTGGCCGGCTGTGGCCGGTGGAAAAAATCGCGGAGCGCGTGTTGAAGTTGAAATGAGTTTTAGTTTTCAGTTTCAAGTCATCAGCAATTCACGTTTCGCTGTTTTATTTCGACTGAAAACCGGACGCTGAAAACTTCAAACTTTGATTTATGAAACCCAGCCGTTTGCAATGGCTCAAGCGGTTGCCGGGCCTGTTTGAAATCCCGGCGCCCGATCCGCCGCGCCTGCTCCACCGCATCGAAATCATGGAGCGGGATGTCATGCTGCCGGTCAAGGCAGTGATCATCGGGATGATTTTGTATTCCTTCCACCAATCCACGCCGTGGAAAGGCCTGGCGGGGAGCATATCGGACTTGATGGTGGAAACCGTGCAATCCGTTTTTTGGTTCTACATTCTGGCCAATGTTTTGTTTGCAGCGGTGCTGCTTCGCGTGGAACAATTGCCGCTGGCGGTGGTGCAATGGACGGTGGTCACAAGCAGCCTGGTGGATGGATTGTTTATCGCGGGGCTGGCGTCATTGTCCGACGGCCTGGACAGCATCCTGTTCTGGCTGATCGTCGCGTTGATTGTCCGCAACGCCGTCAGCGTGCCGCCGGGTGGCACGCAACTGCTGTTGAATCTCGCCATCAGCCTGTGTTACGTGCTGGTGGGCGTGCTGGACATTTTTGTGACGAGCAATGAAACGACGTTGAACACGTTCGACGCGACGCCGGATGACTGGGGCCAGCCGTTTGTGCTGCGGATGGCGGTCTTGCTGCTGATGACGGGCGGCTGTTACGGCGCGCAACTGCTGCTGGAACGCCAGCAGATCGCCCTGGAGGAGGCGGGCGAGTTCGCCGCGCGCGAAACCCAGTTGCGCTCGGCGGGGCGGCTCGCCGCCGAGTTCGCGCACCAGATCAAAAATCCGCTGGCCATCATCAACAACACCGCGTTCTCGCTGCAACGCTCGTTGCGGACCGGCAAAACCGAGGCGGCGGCGCAACAAATCGAAATCATCCAGGAGGAGATCGCGCGCGCCGACCGCGTCATCATACAAATCACAGGCTATGCGCAATTGAGCGAGGGCCGGGTCGAGAAACTGGATGTCGTCGCCGAGCTGGATCGGGCCATCGCGCAGGTGTTTCCGCCAGCCGTGCCGACCCAGATCAAAATCCGGCGCGAATACGCGGCGCATTTTCCGCCGCTGTTGATGCAGCGCGGCCATCTGTCGGAAATTTTGGTGAATCTCCTGCTCAACGCGCGTGAGGCCATCGGACAGAAGGGCAACGTGCTTGTCACCGCCCGATGCCGTCCGGATCATGCCGTCGAAATCTGCGTGCGCGACGACGGCCCGGGCGTTCCGCCGGACAAATCCGAGCGGATCTTTGAAGCCTACTACACGACCAAGGAAAAAGGCACCGGCCTCGGCCTCTCCATCGTCAAACACAACGTCGAGCTTTACGGCGGCACGGTGCGCCTCGAATCCAAGTCTGGCCAAGGCGCGGCTTTCACCCTATCCTTCCCCGCCAAAGCGCTGATGAAATTATCCAAAACATGAGTGCGCCGATGCCGCCCGTGCTCGTCGTGGACGACGAGAAGAACATGCGCCTGTCGTTGCAGACGGTGCTGAATGACGAGGGCTATGCCGCGCGCGCCGTTGAATCCGCCGAGGAGGCGCTGGAGCTGCTCGCGCGCGAGGAATTTTTCATGGTCATCACCGACGCGCGCCTCGGCGGGATGAGCGGCTACGATTTTCTGGCCCGCGCGCGAAACCAGTGGCCGGAGCTGCCCGTGCTCATGATCACCGCCTACGCGACGCCCAGGCTCGCCGTCGAAGCCA
>CAYYWB010000370.1:0-2413 GCA_964475285.1 uncultured Bifidobacteriaceae bacterium
TCGGAAATCACGGCGACGGTTTTCGCATCGGCGCCCGCGATGACGTAGCGGCCATCGGACAAGCCTTCATCGGTCATGCCGCCGAATTGTGAATTCCCGGGCGGCTTCCGCGTGTGCGTTTTGCCGAGCAGAAGCGTGTTGAGCGTCTTGCCGGATTGATCCTTGAATTCAACCAGCGTGCCGGAATTGGTTTGCGCGCCGGGCGGCAGCAGTTCAAGCCGGCCCAGTTGCGACGGCCCGATTTCCTCGGTCTGGACGATTTTCAGGTCGGCGAGCTTCAGCAGCAGGCCGCTGATTTGGGAAAAGTTCGCCGGATAATCGCCGCGTTCGCGCACGCGCCAGAGGGTGTCGCGCCGGGCGAGGTTCAGCGTGTTCGTGCCGGACTGGATGGTGATCTGCGCGATGTCATTGACGGGCAGATTGGGCAGCAGCTTCCGGCCGATGGCCGCCGCCGCGCTCTGCCAGGACTGGCTGCCGCGCTGATGAACAATCAATCCCGCCGCGCCGATGACGGCCACGAGCGCCAACAAGATGATGAATTGCCTGCGATTCATTTTGCGGAATTCTTTTTGCGTTTGACCACGGCGATCATGATTCCGGCCAGCGTCACGGCAAGCGGCATGGCGAGGATGTTCAGCCATTCGATGCGCGTTTCCAGCGACACGACCTCCTTGCGCAAATCCTTCCGCGCCTGCCGCAGTTCGAGGCTGACCTGCGCCTCCTTCTTGCGGAAATTATCCACCTCGGCCTGCTGTTCCTTCAGGTTGGTGTCCTTCTGCTGCTGCTGAAGTTCGCCCAATCGCTGCTGGGTGTCTTCGAGGCTCTTTTGCAATTCCGCAACCTTCGCCTCGCCGCTCGCCTCGGCCGCCGCCTCCATCTGCTTGACGCGCGTGAACGGCCGGCTCAAGGACGCGCGGCTGCGCACGGCGATGAGGTTGCTGTCGCCCGCCATCTGCTCAATCAGGTTTTGCGCCAGGTCCAGATTTGCATTCATCGCGCTGGACAGCTCGCCGAACGGGCCGTTCTCCTTGCGCAGTGAAAAGGCGTCGGCGAGCAAATCGGAATCGCCGAACAGCACGACCGACGTTTCGGCTTTCGATTCCTTCAACGAATCGTCCGTTTTCGCCGCGGCGTTGGTTTCCGTGTTCGCGGGATTGCCGCCGGGGAAGGCCGTCTTGAATTTGCCGGTCAGGCGGATGGCGAGGTTGTAATTCACGCCCGTTGTTTTGAAACTGTTCATGATGCCTTGCCCGCCCATGCTGGCCATGAAGGCGTCCGCCAGTTCCGCGTCCTTGCTGCTGTGGAGCAAAACCGTTTCCTGAAGTCCGGCCGCCGGCGCGCCGGTGAACGCGCCGGCCATCGGCAGCCAGATGCTGTCAATCTCGCTGGTCGCGATGTCGTTGCGGTTGATGCCGTCGGGCGTCAGCGCGAGCCACGCCGGCGCGTCCTCCGGCTCGTTGTTCTGGCCGCGCAACTGCATCTTGAAATCCAGGTCGGCGACGACCTTGCTGGTGTCGAACTGAATGCCCCACGCCGGCAGCAATTTGTCGAGCGTGGACGAATTGCCGCCCATCCCGCCTTCCATCGGATTTTGCTGGCGGCTGTCGTAGGCGGACAGCGGATCGAGAAACGCGATCAGTTTTCCGCCGCGCAGGACGAATTGATCAATGGCGTATTGCGCCTGGTCGGAAATGCCCTTCGGATGAATCACAACCAGCACTTTCACTTCGTCGTCAATTTTCGCGGCATCCATCTCGATTTGCCGGACGTTGTAGTCCTGTTGCAACTGCTGGATGATTGTCCACGGCGGCGCGCCTTGCTGACCCCCCATCTGCTCCATCATGGGATTGGACGGCGCGCCGAACACGGGCAGCGAACTCATTATGCCGATGACCGGCTTTTCCGGGTTGATCACCTGCGAAAGCGCGCGGGTGATGTCGTATTCCAGGAGTTTCTCGCGGTCCGGCGAGAGAAACGGAATGGCCACGCTCGTGCCGGGCAGCGAAATTGACAGGCCGAGGTAGAATTCATCCACGCCCGGCAATTGTTGCGGTTCGAGGCCGTCAAGCCGCGCGGAATCCTCCGCGTCCGAATCCGGCTGCGGGTCGAATTTCTGGACGATGAGATTTTTGCCGGCGACCTGCTGGTATTCCTGCAACAAATCCCCGACCTGGCGCGCGTAGTCCTTGAGATAAACCGTTTCCGGCGTGGCCGTGTCGCTTTGCGTGCAGTAGAAACGGATTTTCACCGGCGTATCGAGCTTTTGCAGAATTGCGCGCGTTCCCGCCGACAGCGTGTAGGCTTTTTCCCGCGTCAGGTCCGCGCGGACCGGTTTCGCGCCGGTGATGACATTGACGGCGATGGCGAGGATGAGCATCACGACGATGCCCGCCGAGGAATAGAGAATGGTTTC
>CAYYWB010000371.1:0-2413 GCA_964475285.1 uncultured Bifidobacteriaceae bacterium
TCAGGTTCTAGTGAGTAAAATCATACAGGTTCAAGTCCTGTCGTGGGCACCACTCTTCGGTTTTTGACCCGGCGTGACACCGGGTGTCAGACAGTGATTTCCCCCTTGTATTCACAGTGGTTTTATCGCTTTCAGACCCTTCGATAGTGGTGACAGACAGTGACGGTAAAAGACCGTCTGTGACTAAACTTTGTGCGTCTATTTGTGCGTCATGCTTCGTGGAAGGAACGGACAATTTCGCCACCGCACCCCGCAGCGAGAACAAGGAAACATCCGCGTAAGTGCTCGCCGTCAGCCGTGGATCATTGTGGCGCATCAATTCCATCGCTTCACGTTGCGGGACACCGGCACGATGCAAGTTTGTGCAGAACGTATGCCGGAGCGAATGGAAATCCACCACCCGGCCCTGGCTGTCAGTTTTTGGTATGCCCACGGCTTTCAAATGAGCATTAAACGTAACAGAGTGCGGCATCAGCCCGTCAAACACCAAACCACCAGCCTGTGCATTGGCCGGTCTGAATCGCAACAACTCGGCGACAAGATCGGGATGCAGGGGCAGACACGCCAGTTTGTGATTTTTACTGACGGAGGCACGCACCGTCACCGATGGCTTTTCCGCGCTTAAATTCATGTCGCTCCATCGGAGTGCCTTTAATTCACCGTGCCGAATCCCGGTCAAAACCGCCATCAGATAAACAATGCGTCTTTTGCCCGCCACATTCAGCAAGGCTTGGATTTCGTCATCCGTGTAAGCGCGCCGGGCACGGACTTCCTTGCCGCGCGTTTCCGTCTTCTGAACCACGGCCAGCGGATTGGCGGCAACTCGCCTCTGCTTGACCATCCAATTCAGAAGCCCTTTGGCGCTCGCCAGATATTCATTCATCGTCTTGGCGGCTTTCTTGTGTTCGCTCCGCCACTTCACAAACGAGTCGGCGGTGACATCGCGTAATGAATGCCAGCCGCACTGTTCCATCAGCAGCGCCAGCCGGTTTTCAAATTCGGCGATGTATTGATCGTTTCGCCCTTTTGCCCGCAGATCGCCGATAAAATCTTTCAAATGTTTCGTCAGCGACTCTTGTGCCGCGTCTCGCATGACTTTGGCTGGAATCAAACCGTGAAGTTCTTTTTCCCGTTCCTGCACCAACTGGCGCAGTTTTTCTTGGGCAACCTGTTTGTCCGATACGCCCAACGAGACCTGCGAAATCTGGCGCTCACCATTCACGCGAATTTTTGCGGAATACAATCGTGATATTACCCGCTTGCCGTCATGCCGCCGCTTGGGCCGATAAATGTAAGCAATCATATTTTTCCTTTCGTCAATTTGCACCTTGTCCGCTCAACCGTCGAAAATATTCTTTAACTTTGCTTTCGAGCATCCCCACCACGCCGCCACTACGAACTAATGGTGGCAACTCACCGGCTTCTGCCTTCCGTCTTACCGTGCGCTTGCACACGCCAAAAATCCGTTCCAGCTCCGGCAGACGGATCAGCCGGTCGTTAAATTCATTTTGCGGGTTCATCGTCGTCCTTCCATTTCCAGGCTTTTACTTTCTTGTCCCACTCCATGCCTCGTTCCAGTCGCTTCCGGTAAAATTCAGCCTTCTTTTTGTCGGACGCCATCGCCGCCATCGCTTCCGCCAACAGCAAAAACATATCTTGCTGCCGGTTTGCACGGTCAAATTCATCGTCCTCATATCGCACCTTCCGATTCCGCTTGTCTTTCGGGTCGGTGTCCGCGAAGCCTAGGGCTTCCACGGCCTCTTTCACGGTTTTTGGTTCGTCCGCCACCGCCGCCGGTTTGAGCTTTTTTCGTTGTTGCATCAGACTTTCGTCCGGCTCATCCACATAACCCATCCGGCGTTTCATTTCCGCCACCCACGCCTTGCATTCGCTCATGGACAACAGAATGTAGGGACGCATTTTGACTTTGCGTTTGCTGCCAAAAAAGGTGTCTTCGATGCGGGTGATGTAAAAAAAGAACGCGGTCAGCTTGCCTTCCTTGATCCGTTTGTGGACGGCGGCGCGCTGGACGGGCACGAACATGGTGACGCCGGCGGGTGAGATGCCCACGTCGCCCTTGTAATGCAAGCCGAGGTCTTCAATCCATTGGCCGCATTCCGCGTGCGTCCCCTCCCGGCGGTAGGCGCGCGTGCCGGGCGTTGGCTCGCCGACAATCTTGCGTAAATCTTTCGGCACTTCGATGAATGGAAACTCGATGAATCCCATATTTCTTACACAGTATCTTATAAGATACAGTTGTCAACCATAAATTTGAGCGGCCACCCAAGCCAAAGGCTTGCAGGGCTGCTTCGTGAATTCCTAACCAGCCGCGACTTGCGACGTGAGCATTGGCACAGGAGGAACGTTATGCAAAGGTAGAAGTTATGTGCAGTTCGCCGGTGAGCGAAGCCGG
>CAYYWB010000372.1:0-2393 GCA_964475285.1 uncultured Bifidobacteriaceae bacterium
AGGATGACGGCGTTGAGCTGCTTCTTGAGCGTGAAAATTTCCCGCGCCAGAGGCTCGAACTTCGCGCGCGGCATCGCTCCGCGCGGATGAATTTCAGCGACATCAATCATGGTGAAAAATTACCCGTCATTCGCAATGCCGTCAAACTGGCAGGTTGCGGGAGGTGAGAGTTGGGTGTTGACATGGTTTGATTCACCTTGATCAGCCTTGATTCAGTTTGATTCTGGTTTGACCGGCGCGGCGGAACCGTCCGGGCGCGAGCCGTCCGGTTTTACACTCCGCAACAGTGATTCGGCATCTTGGGAGGCCCGCAACTGGGCGCCAAAGTCCAGCAACTCATGCCTTTCTATTTTCATCGAGTGAAGCGAATGTTCTATCAAGGACAGATATACGGATAGAAAATATGATCCGAATTCCCTCATGGAAGCATCCTCACTCTGCTCTTTAACCCGCTCGCGCGCCCGGCGTTCACGTTCGATGGCAAGCCGTCCGGCGAGGTAATCCTGACGGCGCACGCGGGCCAGGGTGAGGAGGAATTCCTGCAATTTCACGCAGCGCTCGGCGGGTTCGGCCAGTTCCTCGATCGCGCGGCGCGCTGAAGCGGCGAGTTCCGCCACGAGCACGGCGGACAAGTGATTGCCAATCTCCACGCCACCGGCGTCCGTGGCGAGTTCTTCCGCGTTGGCCATCAGATCGCGGACGGTGGCGCGCCGTTCCTGCTGCTTGAGCCAATCCTGATAGCCGCCCTTGCGCCAGTTGGTGAGATTCTGCGCGTTAATCCGGCTGCCGCCAAACTCCGCTTTGAGCAAGGCCTGGACATCGGGCAGCGCGTTCAACCATTCGAGGATGCGCCCGCCCGGTTCGCCATTTTCCAAGCGGTGGTTTAATTCATCCCGGATATTCCGGGGCAATCGTGCGATTTTGCCATTGCGGGTGATGTCAGTCATGGGATGCGGTGCTGGTTAATGGATATACCTGTTTTGTTCGTGATGGAATTCCATCACGACAACTTTTGTTGTGATGATGAGTCAATCCCATTTCCCTTCCCGACGCGAGTTTTTAGTTTGCGTCCGTTCGCCGCCGTAACGACGCAAATTGGGGGCGGATTTGCGTCGTCTCCACGGTCAAACGACGCAAGAAACCGCGGCCTTTGCGTCGTCGCGCGGGCGGGACAACGCAAATGGGGATGCGATTTGCGCCGGTTCGACCGGCGGACGGCGGAAAAAATGCGGAATTTTGCGTCGGATGGGCGGTTTGACACCTCACCCTTGATACCCCTCCGCGTTGAATTATTTTTCCCAACAACCCTCACCAGTCCTGCGGACATCCTCTCCCGCTCCCGTGGGCGGGGAATCCCGACCGGGGCGGAGAGGGAAAATTTTACGCCGGACGGGCGAGGCGGCGCAAGGTGGCCGACACTGCGGCCAGCAGGCGGGATTTGAAGGTGGCCCGGCTCTTGACGCCCTTCTGTTTCGCGATTTTCTGCAATACCGGCTCGGCGCAATTTGTCCAGTCACGCGCATCAGTAACAAGGATCAACGGCACGATGGCTTTTTCGGCCCATTCCTTGGCTGTGGCCTTGGTCAACGGCGGCAACTGCCGCGCCATTCGCAATGGTGCCAGTATTTCTTCGCCGGGCGGTTCCTCGGGCCAATCCCACCAAATCTGGAGAAGCAGGGACTGCTCGGTATCAATCGATTCAAATTGCATATCCCCGAGTTCCCAGCACATTACATATAACCGGCGGATCAGCGGGTCTAGATATTGCACCATCGGCGTGTCGGGACGAAACCGCGCGCCTTCGCTGGCGTCGGTCGGATAATCCACGCCGAGTTCGAGACGTCTGGCGAGATGTTGGAAGCGGCGGCGATTGTTTGTGTGCCGGTGAACAAGCATTGGCCAGCCGTGCATCCGCCTTGCTGCGGTGCGGATGTAGTCTGGAAATTCATCAGCCAGCCAGTCCAATGCCTCGACGCGTTGATAAACGTCCCAGGCGAACATATCCGTATAACCGCCGTCATCCGGATTGAGTTTTTGAAACTGCCGGATCAGACAAGCCACATCCGCCCCGTCGCCGATGGCAATATGATAGAGGACGTTACTCAACAAATCGCTGAATTCGGTGGACTCGGCGCGTCGGCGTATCCAATTGAGGTGGTTGCCCACAACAACGGCCAAGGCTCTGTCAATTTCGTAGAGGATACGCTTTGCCGTGTTGTGCATTGCCACGGACTTTTCATCCTTGCGGCGCAATATGCCCTGGCAACTATTCGCAACGTGGGAAATCTGTTCAAGAACGGCCGTCACGGGGCGCGATAGTTCCGCTGCGAGCGTGTATTCCGGCAGTTTCGACAGCGCCCTGCAATACGTCATCAAGTTGGGGCCGGGCATCG
>CAYYWB010000373.1:0-2371 GCA_964475285.1 uncultured Bifidobacteriaceae bacterium
TGACATGAGCGAAAACCAGAACATCCCGGCCATCGAAATGCGCGGCGTGAACGTCGCCGCGATGCGCGATGCCGCGTTTACCGTCGTCGAGGATGTGAACTGGTCGGTGGCGGCGGGGGAATTCTGGGTCGTCGCCGGGCAGGAACATTCCGGCAAAAGCGATTTGCTGATGCTGGCCGCCGGGTTGATGCCGCCGGCCGCCGGCTGCTGCAGACTATTTGGAAACGACACGAGCAATTTTGGCGAGGCGGAGCTGGCCGAACGGCTGCGCGTGGGATTTGTTTTTCAAGGCGGACAGCTTTTCAGCCAGTTGACGATTGCCGAAAACGTCGCGCTGCCGTTGCGCTACCAAAGAAACCTGACGCCGGACGCGGCGGCTGCGGAAGTGAAAGGGTTGCTGGAACTGATGGACCTTGCGCCGCTCGCGGAGGTGACGCCGGCGGATGTCGCGGCCAACTGGCGGCAGCGCGCGGCGCTGGCGCGGGCGTTGATTTTGAAACCGGAAGTGCTTTTGCTGGACAATCCGCTGGCCGCCCTCGGCGCGCGGCACCGGCAATGGTGGCTGCGTTTTTTGGAGCAGCTTTCGCGCGGTCACGAGCAGTTCGGCGGCGGGCCGGTGACGATGGTCGTCACCGCCGATGATTTGCATCCCTGGCGAAGCGCGCGCCGGAAGTTTGCGGTGCTGCGCGACAGGCAATTCAATTCGGTCGGCGCGTGGAACGAAGTTGAAACGGCCAGCGACCCGGTTGTAAAAGAATTGCTGGCCGCGCCCGTTGAATTAACCTCGCAATCTTAATCGTCGTCATAATCATAATCTGTTGGTGATTACGATGACGATTACGATTAAGATTTGGAACATTTTATGGCACTGCAAGATTTGACACCGCAACTGCGCACGCGCTTGAGCCGGATGGAGCGCGCGGTGGGCTGGTTTGTTTTTCTGGCGACGGCACTGCTGCTGTTCGGCTTCGGCTATTACATTTACCACACGGCGGAGCGCAAGGGCTGGTTCAAGATCAAGGCGCCGTTTCACGTCTTTGTCCAAAGCTCGGCGGGTTTGAACGTCGGCGACCCGGTCTATATGATGGGATTTCCGGTTGGAACAATCACCGGGGTGGTTCCCCAACAGCCGTATGACCCGCACAACGTGCAGGTGAAATTTGAAATTCTTGAACCGTATTTCCGCTACATCTGGCGCGATGGCTCGTATGTGAAGGTGAACGCGGCGGACTTTTTGGGCAAGCGGCTGCTGGAAGTCACGCGCGGCACGAACGGCCCGGCGATTGTCGTCACGCAGCCGGGCACCTGGAAATCCATTCCCGAATTGGAACAGCTTGTCGCCGCCGAAACCAACCATTGGCAGCTTTATCAGGAAGTGCTCGACGCAAATTCCAACGTGGTCCTCGGCGCCTACACCATGCTGGACGGGGCCAGTTTGCGCGTGCTGGCGGGAATGAACCTCGCGTCCAATTCCGTTTTTGCCTACGACAACGCCGTCAATTTCAACCACATCGTGGCGTCGTGGGACAACCGGGTGCGCCGCTACGTCAATTTCACGCCCGACCGCGACACTGCCTGGCTGCGCGCGGTGGAGGCGCCGCCGATTTCCGACCAGTTGCAGGCGATGGTTTTGCAGGTGCAGACGGCGTTGCCGAACGTGCTTGCGCTGACGAACAAAATTGCCGCCGTGCTGGACAACGCGGCCAATGCGACCTCGAACCTGAATGTTGCCCTTGTCGAGACGCGGCCGATGCTCACGAATTTTGCCCTCGTCAGCGCGCAACTGCGCGAGCCGGGCGGCCCGCTGGTCTGGGCGCTGGGCACGAACGGCAGCGGACAATTGCAAGGCTCGCTGACGAATGCCAACGCGCTGCTCGGCCACGCGGACACAAACCTCACCGCGCTGCTCGGCCACACGGACACGAATCTTGCCGCGCTGCTCATCAACCTCGCCGACATCACCAGCAATCTCAATGCGCAGGTGCAGTCGAACTCGAACATCTTGAGCAGCATTTCCAAAATCGTGGTGGACTCCGACGATTTTGTTCAGGGGCTGAAACGGCACTGGCTGTTGCGCTCGGCGTTCAAGAGCGAAAATGCGTCGGCAAATACCAACGCGCCGCCGCCGGATTTGCGGTCGCCACGACAGCGTTGAGAAACTTTTTCTGGTGGGGCGAGAGTCCTCTCGAGCCCTGATTGAAGAAGGCTCGACGGAGTCTCGCCCCACCGAAATCACATCGCGCGCCGTTGCCAACTCATTGCTGACTTTTCTTGAACCAATCCGCGAACAGCTTGATGCCGTTCTCAAATTTCACCTGCGGATTGTAGCCGAGCTTCGCGCGCGCCTTGGAAATGTCCGCGAACGTGATGG
>CAYYWB010000374.1:0-2364 GCA_964475285.1 uncultured Bifidobacteriaceae bacterium
TCGCTGGTGAGCGATTGCGCGGATTCCTGCATGACCGAGCGCATTTCCTCGCGGCTGCCGAACACCCGGCCCGTGAACGCCCGCCCGCCCGTCAGGCGCAGCGCCATTTGGGAAACGCCCTCCACCATCGCAACGAGCGGACTTAACAGGAAATGCACGAGGCGGAACACGGGCGCCGCCGCCAGACACAACTGGTTCGGATGCGCGCGGAACAGCATTTTGGGCAGCAAATCGAACAGCGCATAAAACAGAAATACGGCGGCGGCAAAGGCGGCGGCAATCCAGACGCGATGCCCCAAAAGCGCCGCGCGCAGCGCGAGCAGCGACCAGCCCAGAATCAAAAAATTGGCGAGCGTGTTGCCGACAAGAATTGTCCACAGAAAATTCTCCGGCTTTTCAAGGAAGCCGTGCAGGAGTTTCGCCGACGGCTTGCCCGCGCGCGCCAGCCGCCGCACACGCAGCCGGTTCAACGCAAACACGCCCGCCTCCATGCCCGACAGCAGGAACGCCGCGCACAAACACAGCGCCAGCAAAATCCAGGTTGGAATGCCGGTGTTCATCGGAAAAATTGGGAACATTCGACATTCAACGTCGAACATCGAACATTCAACGATTGCCACAGCGCTGTTGCATTGGGCGTTGAGCGTTGAATGTTGAATGTTGGATGTTTTCTCATTTCAGTCATTTGACCTTTTGCACCATCAATTCCCGCACACGGCGCCCGTCCACGGCATGCGCCGTGAGTTTCAAGCCGCGAAACGACGCCGAATCGCCGGCCTCCGGCACCACGCCGCGCAAATGCGTGAGCAATCCGCCCATCGTTTCAACCTCCGGCACCTCGCCAAGCGCCGGAAATTCGCGGCGGAAATCGTCCAGCCGCATTGTCCCGCTCACGCGCCAGCAATCGGGCGAGATTTTTTCCATGACAAATCCCTCCGGCTGCGCCGCCGCGTGGATTTTGCCGATGAGCCTGCCCAGAATGTCCTCCATCGTCACCAGCCCCGCCGTGCCGCCGAATTCATCCACCACCATCGCCAGCCCGCGCTGCTGCTTTTGGAGGCTTTGGAACAGTTGCAGCAGATTCATCGTGTCCGGCACGAACGACGGGAATTCAATCGCGTCCGCCAGGTCAATCTTCGGATCCAGCAGCAGCGCCCGCGTGTTCAAAATGCCGACGATGGTGTCCGGCGTTTCGTCGTAAATCGGCAGGCGGCGGTGCTTGAATTTTTTCGCGGCGGCGATCATCTCCTCGACGGTTGCGTCGTCGGAGATTGCGGCCATGCCTGCGCGCGGCCGCATCACGTCGCGGGCCGTCCGCCGGTCGAGGCTGATGATTTGGAGGATGATCTCCTTTTCGGACTCGGCGAGCGTTCCCTGCTGGTAGGCCATTTCGAGCAGCTCGTGGTATTCCGCATCGGTCAACGCCGGCACCGCGTCCATCTGCGGCGCGGTTTTTTTCAAGATTGCCGCGTTCAGCCAGCGCGCCACGCGGTGCAGCGGCGCGGTCGCCTTTTGGAAGACCAGCAACGGCCAGCTCACGCGCAGCGCCCAGCGTTCCGGCTGCCGCACCGCCAGCGTCTTGGGGAAAACCTCGCAGCCGAGCAGCGCCAGCGCAAGCAGCGAGAGCAGCGTCAGCGCCAGCATCCAGTGCGCGTTGAAGACCATCCGCAGCGCGACCGCGAGCATCGCGGCGTTGGCGAACGTGTTGCCCAGCGCCAGCGTCGCCAGCAAATCCTGCGGATGCCCGAGCAGGGCTGCGACAATTTTGCCCGCGCGCGGATTTTTTTCCACGAGCCGCGCCACCTGCCATTTGCCGAGGGAAAACAGCGCCGTTTCCGCCAGCGCGAAAAAGAAACTCGCGCCCGCGAAAATCAAAATCGCCGCCACGGCAAATTCCATGCGGGAAGGTTAAGCGCAAAAGCCCGGTCGGAAAAGGTCAATTCCTCCGGGATGGGATTTCCTCCCAATCGAACGCAAACGGGCGGCGCCGCCGGATATTCGCATGCCATGCGGGAAACCGGGATGGACAGAAGCTTGCCGGTGGCAGAGATTGGCTGCCGATTTCAGGCGGGGATGACGTTCCCAATAAAACTTGTCTTTGGCATGGTGCCGTGGCTAGAGTGATTTTGTTTTGAAAGCGGGAATTTTCAATCATCGAAGGCGGCTGGTTGCTGGAAGTGCTTCGAAATGTGAAAGATTTGCCGCGTTTAATCCAAGTCGAAAGATTCATGACCACCGACGCCAAAATCCTTTCCGCGTTGCGCGCAAGTTCCGGCGGCGTATCGGGCGCGGAACTCGCCGGGCAGCTCGGCATCAGCCGCGCGGCGGTCTGGGCGCGCATCGAGGAATTGCGCTCGCTCGACT
>CAYYWB010000375.1:0-2334 GCA_964475285.1 uncultured Bifidobacteriaceae bacterium
AAAGTCCAGGAAGTGGCCGCCGGCGACATGGCGAACATGGGGCTGAACATCATCAGCTTCACCATCCGCGACATCCGCGACGGACAGGGTTATCTCGACGCGCTCGGCAAACCGCGCATCGCCCAGGTCAAACGCGACGCCATCATCGCCCAGGCCGAGGCCGACCGCGATTCCCAGATCCGCTCCGCGCAGGCGAAGCAGGCCGGGCAGGAGGCGCAGTTCCAGGCCGATTCAAAAATCGCCGAGGCGCAACGCGATTATCAATCCAACGTCGCGCAATATCAGGCAACGGTGAATGTGCAAAAGGCGCAGGCTGACCTCGCCTACGATTTGCAGAAATTCAAGACCGGCCAGCTCGTGAAGGCCGAAGAGGTGCAAGTCAGCATCGTTGAAAAGCAGAAACAGATTGAATTGCAACAGCAGGAAATTCTGCGTAAACAGCGCGAACTCGAAGCCACCGTGCAAAAGCCCGCCGACGCCGAGCGATACAAAGTCGAGACACTGGCCAACGCGAAGAAATTTCAACTGGAAACCGAAGCCGCTGGCGCGGCGTCCGCAACCAAGGCGACTGGTTTTGCCGGCGCTGATGTCGTGAAAGCCACCGGTCTGGCCGAGGCCGACGCGAACAAGGCGCGCGGTCTGGCGCAGGCCGAAGTCATCGAGGCGCAAGGCAAGGCGACCGCCGAGGCGATGCGCGTGAAGGCCGAAAGCTTCAAGCAATACAACGAGGCGGCGGTCATCGAAATGCTGGTGCGCGTGATGCCGGAGATCGCGGGCAAGATCAGCGAACCGCTATCGAAGACCGAAAAGATGGTCATCATCAATTCCGGCAACGGCCCGGGCGGCGGCGCGAGCAAGCTGACCAGCGATGTGACGACCATCATCAGCCAGTTGCCGCCTGTGCTGGAAGCCCTGACGGGAATCAAGTTTGAGAAATTGATGGAGCAGGTTCCCGCGCTCAAAAAGGCGATGAGCAAGGACGATTCCGACAAACAAAAATAGCAATTTGTAGGAGCCGAGGTAACGAGGCCCAAATTACAAGAAAGGCCAAATCATGTTTCTAGGCGGCGCTGAATTCATTCTGCTCCTGGTGGCAATGCTGTTTGTGTTGCCGATTGCACTGGCGGCGTTCGCGTTCTGGATTTGGATGCTGATTTCGGCCATCCAGAACAAAGGGCTGACCGAGAGCGAAAAAATCGCTTGGGTTTTGGTGGTCGCGCTGCTGCATGTGCTGGGCGCGCTGATTTATTTCTTTGTCGGCCATCCGAAACGGAAGACGCCATTGTGAGTGTGAAGTAACAACCGGAAACGAAACGCGGGAATATGTATAGCATCAAACCAGGACGCGGACCGTCGTTGTTCGGGGCAATCTTTGCGCTGGTTCTCGGTGTGCCGTTCACAATCTTTTGGATTGTTGGCGCAGGCAAAAGTGGAGCGCCAGGCTTTTTTGTTTTTTTTGGAATTATTTTTTTGGTTGTCATTCTGGGCCGGGTTTTTATTGGTTTTTACAACGCCACCTCCAAGAACCGGATCAGCCAATATGACATCGCAACTAAAAACGAGGAATCCGACCCGATGGATTGCCTGGTTTCTGGTTCGTCAAATTCAGGTTCCTCCGGCACCGGCATGGCCGAAAAACGATTTTGTCCTTTCTGTGGGACGGAACATGACATTGGATTTCAGTTCTGCCCGAAATGCGGCAAAACTCAACCAACTGACGACAATCGGACATAAACTTATGCCAGAAAACAATCCACCAAGGCAGGTTTCGCCGGAATTGAAACGGTTGCAGGAGCCTGCACAAAATTCAATCCGCACGACGTTGCGGATTATTGGCCCGGCCATTTTCCTTGCCGGACTTTTATGCATCATCGTCGCGGGCGTCAGTTTCTTTGCGAGCATTGGCAGTTTTAGCTCGCCGCGTTTTTTCTGGCTCGGATTCGTCGGCCTGCCGCTGATGTTTGTGGGCGGCGTCCTGTGCCAGTTTGGATTCATGGGCGCGGTATTCCGTTTTATCGCCGGCGAATCGGCACCCGTGGCGGCGGACACCGTGAATTACATGGCGGAGGAAACCAAGGGCGCGGTGGAGACGGTTGCGAAAGCCGCCGCCAAGGGTGTCGTCGAAGGAATTGACGCGGGTCGTGCGGAATCCGGCCAGGGAAAGGATTGATTTATGAAACTCTGCCGTTCACGCGAGGATCGTGACATTGCCGGAGTTTGCGGCGGGCTGGCAAAATATCTCGGTTGGTCATCTTCGCGGATGCGCATCGCGTGGGTTTTGGCGACCATTTTCACGGCGTTTGCCGGCGTGGTGATTTATCTCGCGCTTTGGTA
>CAYYWB010000376.1:0-2334 GCA_964475285.1 uncultured Bifidobacteriaceae bacterium
TTGACATCAAGGACCTCGCCTATGACGGCCAGCAAAAAGTTCTCAAAGGCGTTTCACGGGCGGTGGCCGGCGATCCGTATCAATTGCGCATTTATGTCCCGGACGGTTTCATCGCCAGGCGCGTGGAATTGAGCGGCGGCCTTGCAGCCACGTTGAAAACCGACGGCAATCTGCTCACCGTGGATTTCACGGCAACCACCGGCAACGACGTGAGCTGGCAGGTTTATTTCTAAATGGCTACCAGCACGCACTGCGATGTTAGATTGTGATCGAACGTTGTTACTACAAGTTTTTGTAGAAAGCTAAACCGACGAGGACCGGCGAATCGCGCCAACGGCGGTTGGCTCTAGTGCGGTGTGCGACATTTTCATGGGGTAGTCCCCAAATCTTTGACAGAGTCATCCGGATCGGTCTGGCCCGTCAGCGCGGCATACCGGCCATCCGATTCGCGCTTCAGGAAGAGCAGGAATTGCTTCTTCTCCTTCGGATCAAAGGCAACAATTCCTAGGCTACCATATCCAAGCTTGCTCTCTGCTTCGCGGAGATGGTGAAACACAAACGTCGTGGTGTTCGTGTCGCCCTTCAAAACGGATGAAACTGCAAAGGTCGTCTCAACCCCAATGGCAGGAATCAGATGAGAGCCGCTAGGGCCATCTTTTGGCCCATGTTCGGCAACGCCTGGGAACACTGTCTTTTCTGTGGTATCATGCACAGAAACCGGTGCTGCGATAACAATCAAATCCGCCTCCTGAGTGAGCCTATCGTAAGGCCAATACACATGGACACGCGCGAAAGCCGCGGTGCCCAGCAATAGAAGCGAGAGGATTGGAAGGAATGTTTTCAAATTCATAACTGTATGACACTTGAGCTATGAATTTATTAGAACATTTTCACCTTGAGCGCCGAGCCGGTGTAAGTGACGGTCTTGTCCGCCGTCGGCGTGAAGGTAAAACCGACCGGCTTATTTTTGTTCACCAGCACGATGTTGAAGGTGTGTTTGGCCAGCATCCCGGTGAATTTGCCTTCGCGCTTGCCGATGGCCAGCGTCTGGGTGGCGTTGTCCCAAGTGATCGGAATGCGGGCGAAATCGCCGTGCTCGTAATTGTAGGTCAGCCCGTCGTCTTCGTAGAGCGTGAACGCGCCGTTCGCGCCGGTGTAAATGAACAGCGTAATCGGGTCGGCGGGTTTCTCGCCGGTGTATTGGATGTCCGGGCCGTTTGGAATGATGGAGCCGGCGCGGATGAACAGCGGCATGGCGTCGTAGGGCGCGGCTGCGTCAAAGGTGCGCCCGCCCGCAACGCTTGCGCCGGTCCAGAAATCATACCAGTCGCCGTCCGTCGTCGGCAGATAGACGCTGCGGCTGCGCGCCTGATAGGTGGTGACCGGCGCGACCAGAAACGCCGGGCCAAACATATATTCATCCGCGATTCCGCGCGAGCCGGCGTCGTTTTGAAAATCCATGACCAGCGGGCGCATCATCGTGCCGGCGTCCTGCGTGATTTCGCCGGCGAGCGAGTAAATGTAAGGCAGCAGCCGGTAGCGGATTTTGTCGAATTTGACGATGGCCTGATAAGCCGGAGCTGAATCGCCGCCAAAAGCCCACGGTTCGCGCGGTATCAATTCGCCGTGCAAACGGGTGAGCGGACAGAACGCGCCGAACTCGAACCAGCGGGCGTTGAGTTCGCGCCATTCGTCGGCATTTTCCGGCGTGGGATTTCCGGCGGAGAATCTGGATTCCATGGTGTAACCGCCGATGTCCATCGTCCAATACGGCGTGCCGGAAATGCAAAAGCCCAGCCCGGCGGCAATCTGCTTCTTCATCGCGGTCCAGGTTCCGGTAGTGTCGCCGGACCAGGTGGCCGTGCCGTAGCGTTGGATGCCGGCGAAGCCGGAGCGCGTGAGGATGAACACGCGCTGGTTGGGCGCGACGCTGCGCTGGCCTTCATACATGCCCTTGCTGTTCATCAAGGCGTAGCCGTTCATCACGCGCGAGGCCGTGCCCATCGCGGTGGGATTCATGTGGACGCGCTGCCCTTCGAGCGTGGGCGGCGAAGGCGTCAGGTCCGGCTCGGTGGCGTCCTCCCACCAGGCGTCAATGCCCTTGCTGAACAGCGCGGAGTTGATCTGCGACCAATAAAGCTTGCGCGCGCCGGGATTGAACGCGTCGTAAAAGGTGTAGGGATAATTGATCCAATCCTTCATCCCTTCCGTGATGTTGGGCTGGTAGAGAAAACCGGCCTTCTGCATCGCATTGAAGTTGGTGGTGCCGGGATAAAATTTGCCCCACACCGAAATCATGACGTGCGCGTGCAGGTCGTGGAGCGATTTGATCCA
>CAYYWB010000377.1:0-2325 GCA_964475285.1 uncultured Bifidobacteriaceae bacterium
GTCGGCGATCTCGGTGATTTCGAGTTCGGTGGCGACGGGCTGGGAAATGCGTTTGAGTTCGCCCGCCCGGTCGAGCGCGGCGATGAAATCGCGAAAGGAATCAAAAGCCATACGTGAGCGAGACTAGCAGAATCAAGGCGCGGCGCAATGCGAGGAACTAATTTGTCACTTTTGCTGTGGCAACCGCCGACTGCAATTCAGTTTTCCGCCAAACTGCCCACATTGCGATCCCGACAGCCGTGCCACCCAGGTGAGCCAGCGACGAAACATTGCTGAATCCTGTGGTCTGTTGGTATGCACCCAAGAATTGCAGGAGTAACCAAAACAAAAAGGCGCACCAGGCAGGAAATTGAATCCATCGGGGGATGATTATAAATCCGAAACGCAAAATGAAGCCGAGTCGTGCATGTGGAAACTTGAACGCGTAAAACGCAATCAGTCCGGAAATTCCACCGCTTGCCCCAATGCAAGGAAGTGCTCCACGTGGGTCAGCCGCTACGTGTAATAAATCTCCAACAATCACCGCCAGAAATACCAATAACAGCCAGCGTTTCGGTCCGAGATAATTTTCCACATGAATGCCGAAAATGATCAGGAAATAAAGATTTGTGACGAGATGAAAAATTCCGCCATGCAAAAAGAAAGAGGTCAGAAAGGTCAGTCCACCGCAACGCCAAGCCTCTTCGGGAATCAGTCCCCAATCCTGAACGTTGTTTTCCAAATTGAAGATTGCACAGATGCTGATGACGGTAATAGCCGCGGAAATCGAGAATGTCGCCAGCGGAATTCGTGTGAGAGGATCGGAATCCATTTCAACCGGCAAACCAAGCAATGCCGGCACAGTTTTCCAATTCAAGTCCGGTTGTGGATTTTCCGCCCGCTCCTGTTCTGCCATCTGGCGAACTTTATGGATTGCGAGTGCCTCACGCGCCGCTTGGGGTAAATCCTCTTCGTCCACCTCGCATGGATCTTTGCGTTTCGGCGGCGGAGAAATCGACTCGTATTCCGGGGTATCGAACCAAGCGAATTCGCAGCGTGTGCATAGGCCAAGTTTTAAGAGATGACCGGCTATACTTATAGATTCCTCTGTCATGCCCCGCGAACAAATCGGACAAGACCGGCCGTCATTGTCGCCGGCATTTATTGCGCGCGACCAAATAGCGGACACCCCGACACTCCCGATAAGTTTGCGGAGCAAGGCAATGCTAACAGCTCTGCCGCCACAATCATCACAACTCCAAAACAAGCCCGTTTTGCCCTGCTTGCGGGTCAGTGTGCTTCCACAATTCGGGCAGGTGAACATTGATTTTCATCAATGCTACTTCGGCAGCAAATCCGTGACGAGCGATTTTTCTTCCTTCAATTCATTTTCCGTCGCAGCGATCTTCGCCTTGCTGAAGTCGTTGAGCGGAACGCCCTGGACGATTTCAAAATCCCTGCCGTTGCTGCGGATCGGATAGCTGAAGATCAAGCCCTTCTCGATGCCGTAGCTGCCGTCGGAATGAACGGCCACGCTGAACCAGTCGCCGGCGGGGGTCGGATGGGTGAGTTTGTAGACGGTGTTGCATGCGGCGTTGGCGGCGCTGGCGGCGCTGCTCAAACCGCGCGCCTTGATGATGGCCGCGCCGCGCTGCTGCACGGTTGAAATGAATTCGCCCTTGAGCCACGCCTCGTCCTTGATCACGGACGGAACCATCTGGCCGGAAATTTGCGTGTTGAAGAAATCGGGATACATCGTGGCGCTGTGATTGCCCCAGATGGCGAGGTTTGTGACGGCGGTCACGTCCACGCCGGCCTTCTTGGCGAGTTGCGACTTGGCGCGGTTTTCGTCGAGCGCTGTCATGGCGAAAAAACGGTTCTTCGGCACGCCGGGCGCGTTGTTGGCGGCGATGAGCGAATTGGTGTTGCACGGATTGCCAATGACCAGCACGCGCACGTCCGCAGCGGCATTTTTGGCGATGGCGTTGCCCTGGCCGGTGAAAATTTTCCCGTTGATGCCGAGCAAATCCTTGCGCTCCATGCCGACCTTGCGCGGCACCGCGCCGACGAGCAGCGCCCAGTTCACGCCCTTGAAACCTTCGTCGAGGTTTGAAGTCGGCACGAGACCTTTGAGCAGCGGAAACGCGCAGTCGTCGAGCTCCATGCAGACGCCGTTGAGCGCGGCCACGGCCTTTTCATCCGGCACTTCGATGAGGTGCAGGATGACCGGCTGGTCCGGCCCGAACGCCGCGCCGGAGGCGATGCGGAACAGGAGTGAATATCCGATCTGCCCGGCAGCGCCGGTGATGGCCACGCGAATAGGTGCTTTGCTCATAATTAAAATGG
>CAYYWB010000378.1:0-2314 GCA_964475285.1 uncultured Bifidobacteriaceae bacterium
GGGCGCAGAACCTGCTGCTCAATCCCAATTTGCGCGTCAGCGAAATCGCGTTCGAGGTCGGCTTCCAGTCGCTCACCCATTTCAACCGCGTGTTCAAGAAAATCACGGGCCAGTCCCCCACGGATTATCGCGGGCAATTGCTCGTGCCTTGAGCGCCGGCCGGAGGTTCCCGTCCGGTGGTTTGCCGAACCCGCCTCCGGCAAGGCGCGCAACCGGTCCCGCCGCCCCGCCCGCCGGAAGAAAATGAAACGCCAGCCGCCGGCGGGTCCTCCGATTCAAAGGCCGGAAAGCGTCACGCAAAAAAGGCAAAGCCTTTAACAACATTTGTGGAGCATTCCATTCGTGAATCTGGGATTCTCCGCCGAGCAAACAATTTTATGCTGGAAACGCTTTTATATCCGAAGTCGGTGGCGGTCATCGGCGCTTCGCGCAGCCCGGAAAAGGTCGGCTACGCGGTGCTGGCCAACCTGGTCAACGGCGGTTTCAAGGGCGCCATTGTGCCGGTCAACCCCGGCGCCGCCGAAATCCTCGGCCTCAAATGCCATAAGTCGCTGGACGAATACAAGGACCAGGGGCGAATTGACTTGAGCGTCATCGTCGTGGCGGGAAAATTTGTGAAGGACGCGCTGCGGCAGTCCATTGACGCCGGCGCGAAATCGGTGATTGTCATCACCGCCGGGTTCAAGGAAGTCGGCGCGGCGGGCGCTGCGGCGGAAAAGGAACTGGTCGAAATCTGCCGGGCCGCCGGCGTGCGGATGGTCGGGCCGAACTGCCTCGGCGTGCTCAACACGGACCATTCCATGAACGCGACGTTCGCGCCGTCGGTGCCGCCGCCGGGGAAAATCTCCGTCATCTCCCAGTCCGGCGCGTTGTGCGTGGCCATTCTCGACTGGGCGGCGGAAAGCAAGCTCGGCCTCGGCAAGGTCATAAGCTTCGGCAACAAGGCCGACCTCAACGAAGTGGATTTCATTCAGGCGCTCGCCGAGGACAAGGAAACCAGGGTCATCGCCGGTTACCTTGAAAGCATCAAGGAAGGCGACAAATTCCTGCGCATCGCGGAACAGGCGGCAGCCGTCAAGCCGGTCGTGATTTTGAAAGTCGGCATCACCTCCGCCGGCGCCAAGGCCGCGTCGTCGCACACCGGCAGCCTGGCGGGCGCGGACATTGCCTACGGCGCGGCGTTCAAGCGCGCGGGCGTCATCCGCGCGGAAAATTTCGAGGCGCTGTTCGATTACGCCACGGCCTTCGCCATGCAGCCGCTGCCGGCGGGCGACCGCGTGGCCATCATCACCAACGCCGGCGGACCGGGCATCATGGCGGCGGACGCGGCGGAAGGTCTGGGCCTGAAAATGGTTGCGCCCAGCCCGGCCAGCGTGGAAAAACTCAAAGCCTGCATGCCGGCCTCGGCGGCGTTCGGCAATCCGATTGACGTGATTGGCGATGCCGAGCCGGACCGCTACGTGAAGGCGTTTGAAATCATGCAGGACGACGAGAAGATTGACGGCATCATCGTCGTGGTCACGCCGCAAAACATGACGCGCCCGCTGGAACTGGCGGAAAAGCTCGCCGCCGCGCACAAGGGCAAAAAGCCGGTGCTCGCCGCGTTCATGGGCGGAATGGAAGTGGCCGCGGGCAAGGAGAAATTGATGGCCGTCGGCATTCCGAATTATCCGTCGCCGGACCGCGCCGTGACCGCGTTCCGGGCGATGTGCGATTACGCCGCGTGGCGCGGCCGGCCCGCCCGCATTGTCACGCGCTTCCCGGTCAACCGCCGCCGCGTGGACCGCATCGTCAATTTGCAGGCGCGCAACGGCACGCCGCAGATGGGGGAAGTCGAGGCGAAGGAAATTTTGCGCGCCTACGACTTCAATGTGCTGGCTGGCCAGCTGGCCCGCACCAGCGACGAGGCGGTGGAAATCGCCGAGCGCATCGGCTATCCCGTCGTGCTGAAAATCTCCTCGCCCGACATCATCCACAAATCCGATTTCGGCGGCGTGCGCATCAACCTCGCCAACGCCGAGCAGGTGCGCGACGCTTTTGACTTGATGATGGTGCGCATCCAGAAACGCGCCCCCAGGGCGCATCTGCGCGGCGGCTTTGTCGAGAAAATGGGCCAGCGCGGGCGCGAGGTGATTCTGGGCATGACGCGCGACCCGCAATTCGGCCCGATGCTGATGTTCGGCCTCGGCGGCATTTTCGTCGAGGTGATGAAGGACGTGACGTTCCATCTCGCGCCCATCACGGCGGAGGAGGCGATGCAGATGTTGAAAGGCACGCGCTCCTACGCCCTGCTCCAGGGCGCGCGCGGCCAGGC
>CAYYWB010000379.1:0-2312 GCA_964475285.1 uncultured Bifidobacteriaceae bacterium
ACCTTCACCTTCGGCGGAATGGCAATCGGTTGTTTTCCAATTCGCGACATAAAATTTTACCAGACTTGGCAGAGCAGTTCGCCGCCGAGGTTTTTCTTCTTCGCCTCCGCGCCGGTCATCACGCCTTCGGGCGTGGACACAATCGAGACGCCCATGCCGTTGAGCACGCGCGGAATTTCCGTGGCGCCGACGTAACGGCGCAGGCCGGGCCGGCTCACGCGCTTGAGGCCCTCAATCACGTTTTTCTTGCCCTGATATTTGAGGCGGATTTTGAGTTTTTTGATCGTGGCGCCTTCGACGGCCACTTCGGCGACATAGCCTTCGCTCTTCAAAATCTTCGCCACGCTTTCCTTCATCCGCGAGTGCGGCAGTTCCACCGCCGGCAGCAACGCCCGGCCGGCGTTGCGAATGCGGGTCAACATGTCTGAAATCGGATCGCTCATATCAAAATCGTAATCTTTCTACCAACTGGCCTTGGTCACGCCGGGAATCAATCCATTCAACGCCGCCTCGCGGAACGTCAAACGCGACACGCCGAACTTGCGGAGATAGCCATGCCGGCGGCCGCTGAACGCGCAGCGGTTCACCACCCGGATGGGACTCGCGTCCTTCGGCAGCTTGGCGAGGCCGGCGTAATCACGCTTCGCCTTCAGCTCGGCGCGGACGGCGGCGTATTTCTTCACCGTTTCCTTCTTGCGCTTGTTGCGCTCTCTCCATGCTTTCTTGGCCATAAATTCGTTTGTTGTTATGCTGCTTCTTTGGCCGCGTCTCTCGCTGCTTTTTTGGCCGCTTCTTGTTTGTCCAGTTCCATTGCGGCCGCTTTGGCGGCTTCCTTGCCCGCTTCCACGGCGGTATCTTTGGCCGCGTCTTTTGCCGGCGCTTCCTTCGCTTCGGCGAACGGAAAGCCCATCATCTTCAACAGCTCCAGCGCCTGCGTGTCGTCCGGCGCGCTGGTTACAATCGTGATGTCCATGCCCTGCGTCCGCTTGATTTTGTCCAGCTCGATTTCCGGGAAAATCGTCTGCTCGGCCACGCCGAACGTGTAATTGCCGCGACCGTCGAACTTGCGCGGCGACAAACCGCGGAAGTCGCGGATGCGCGGCAGCGCCGTCGCGACCAGCCGGTCAAAAAACTCATACATCGCGTCCTTGCGCAGCGTCACGCGGCAGCCGATGGGCACGTTCTCGCGCAGCTTGAAATTCGCGATGCTGTGGCGCGACTTGCTGATGGCCGGCTTGCGGCCGGTGATGAGCGACAAATCCTTCGCCGCGTCCTCGATCGCATTTTTTTCCAGCGACGCGCTGATGCCCATGTTGACGACAATTTTCTCCAGTTTCGGAACCTGGTGGACGTTCACGTAGTTGTGCTTTTGCCAGAGCGCCGGCACCACTTCGTTTTTGTATTTTTCGTAAAGTCTGGCTTTCATTATTCAAGGTCACGGATTTGGCCGTGACGAAATTTTTCAAGTCGCCGCCGGTTGTTCCACGATTTCAACCTTCTTCACGTTCGAAAGGTGAATCGTCCCTTCGCGCTCGACAATCGCGCCGTTGGGATGCTCCTGGCTCTTGCGTGTGTGGCGCTTGATCAATTGCAGCCCCTCGACGATGACGCGCTGTTTTTTCGGCGACACGGCGATGATCTTGCCGCGCTTGCCCTTTTCCTTCCCGGCCAGCACGACGACTTCATCGCCTTTTTTCACATGACACTTCATTTTAATTGTTAGTTCTTAATTTTGAGTTTTGAGTTGAACTAAAAATTCAAAACTCAAAACTTAAAATTCATTTCAAATCACTTCCGGCGCGAGTGAAATTATTTTCATGAACTTCTTGTCGCGCAGCTCGCGCGCCACCGGCCCGAAAATGCGCGTGCCCTTCGGATTCTCCTCCGCGTCAATGATGACGCAGGCGTTGCTGTCAAAGCGCAGATACGAGCCGTCATTGCGGCGGATGATTTGCCGCGTGCGAACGATCACCGCATTGTGGACCTCGCCCTTTTTCACCTGGCCGTCCGGCGCGGCGTCCTTGATGTGGACCTTGATGATGTCGCCGATGCCGGCGTAGCGCTGGTTGCGGCCCAACACGCCGATGTTCCAGGCGATTTTTGCGCCCGTGTTGTCCGCGACATCCAAACTGGAACGAACTTGCAACATAAATTTTGATCAGGCCGCCACGGTTTCTTCCACGCCGCGCTCGACAACTTCAACAAGCTGCCAGCGTTTCAACTTCGACATCGGCCGCGTCTCGACGATGCGCACGCGGTCGCCCGGTTTGGCCTCGCCCTTTTCGTCGTGGGCGTAAAATTTCTTGTAAGCG
>CAYYWB010000380.1:0-2295 GCA_964475285.1 uncultured Bifidobacteriaceae bacterium
ACCACGTCTGCCTGCACCAGACGGTCATCGGCCAGGAAGCCATCAAGCAAATGGAACTCGCGGGCGAGGAACCGGATTCCATCATCGCCTGCTGCGGCGGCGGCAGCAATTTCGCCGGGCTGGCGTTTCCGTTCATCGGCAAAAAAATCAAGGAAAAGAAAAAATACCGGATTGTCGCCGTCGAGCCGTCCGCCTGCCCGTCGCTGACGAAAGGCGAATTGCGCTACGATTTCGGCGACACGGCGGAAACGACGCCGCTGTTGATGATGCACACGCTCGGCCACAAGTTCATGCCGCCGTCCATCCACGCGGGCGGCCTGCGTTACCACGGCATGGCGCCGATGGTGAGCCACGCGCTGAAGCTGGGTTTGATTGAAGCCGAGGCTTACCACCAGACGAAGGTTTTCGAAGCCGGGACGCTTTTCGCGCGCAGCGAAGGCATCGTGCCGGCACCGGAGTCCGCGCACGCGATTGCCGCCGTCGTGGCGGAAGCGGAGCAGGCGCGCGAGGCTGGAAAGAAGCGCGTCATCATTTTCAATCTGTCCGGCCACGGTCTGCTCGACTTGAGCGCCTACGAAACTTATCTGACCGGCAAATTGCAGGATGTCTGAAGAAATTTTCGATTTGCGACTTTAGATTGATGATTTGAAAAATCCAAAACCATGAAAACCACCCGTATTATTCCAACCATCGGCGCAATGATTGCGCTGGCAACATCGCTTCAAGCCCAGCCGTCGGCGCACTACGTCCCCGGTTCCGAGGGACTCAAAGGCTCGTCGCTGCCGCCGCCGGGATTTTATTTCCGCGACTACAATTATTTCTACTGGGCCGACCAGTTGAACGGTCCCTCCGGCCAAAAAAGCGGGCCGCCCAATTTCGAGGCTTTCACCTACGCCAACATTCCCCGCGCAATCTGGATCATGGACACAAAATTCCTCGGCGGATATGTCGGCGTGGACGCCCTGCTGCCGCTGGTGGATCAACACGTGAGGGCCGGCGGATTTGACAGCACCACCTTCGGCATTGGCGACCTTTTTGGCGAGGGCACGCTCTCGTGGCACATCAAGCAGTTTGATTTTGCCGTTGGCAGCGGTGTTTGGGCGCCCACGGGCGATTCAGGACCAGGAACGACGCGCGTTGGCGCGGGTTTTTGGACATTCATGCAAACCGCCGGAGCCACCTGGTATGTTGACGAGGCGAAAACCTGGGCGGTGTCGGCGCTGAACCGTTATGAATTCAACACCGAGCAGCGCGACGTTCACGTCACGCCCGGAGATGCCTACACGATGGAATGGGGCATCAGCAAGAGCGTGTGCAAGGAGGCCGACCTTGGCGTGGTGGGCTATTACCAGCAACAGGTGACCGGCAACAGCGACCATAAGACGCCCATCAACCGCGTGGCGGCCATCGGACCCGAAATCAGTTGCATGTTCCCGAAGCAGATGTTCTTCGTCTCGCTCCGCTACAATTACGAATTCATGGCTGAAAACCGCGCGCAGGGCAACGCCATCACCATGACCCTCACGAAGCGGTTTTAGGCCGGGCGCGAAGACACTTCCCGATTGCGGGCGGGCCGGCGGGTTGCCGGCCTTTTTTTGCAGCGGCGGTTGCGGTTTGTTGCTGTGCGGCTAGATTGCTGCGTGGAAGTTTCCGAAAACATCCGGTGCCCTTTTTGCGGCCAGACATTTGAAGTGTTTGTGGACACGAGCGTCGCCAGCCAGCGGTTCACGACGGATTGCGAAGTCTGCTGCCGTCCGTTTGAAGTGATGGCGGAATGCGAGCCGGGCGAAATTTTAAGTTTGGACGTTTTGGGAAATTAAGGCAGCCTGCGCGCGTGCATGATTTTGCAAACAAGGTTTTGTGGGCCTACATCGTCCTGCTGCTCGTCGGCGGGCTGATCGGTTTTTTCAAGGCAAAAAGCAAGGTGTCGCTCATCACGTCGGCGGTGTTCGCGGCGATTTTAGTTCTGGCAATCCTGCCGGGTGTTTTTCAGCCGGCATTCGCCCGCAATCTGGTGAACGTAATCCTGGCGCTGCTGCTGGTCGCTTTTGCCATTCGTCTGGCGAAGACAAAAAAATTCATGCCCAGCGGCCTGATGCTGGTGGTGACGATTGCGGCGCTGGCGTTGCGGAACATTTTCACGAATTGAACGCCTGCGGCGCGGGAAAAATCTTGCGCCGCCGGCCTCCGGCCCGTAACCTGCCTTTTCCTTTTGGCTGCACCCATAGCTCAATTGGATAGAGCGGCTGACTACGGATCAGCAGGTTTGAGGTTCAACTCCTCATGGGTGCGCCA
>CAYYWB010000381.1:0-2293 GCA_964475285.1 uncultured Bifidobacteriaceae bacterium
ACGAACCAGCGTTGCCAAACCGTGTCCCGTTCGGGTATTTTGACCGCATGAAACGATTTGCCGCACTTTTGGGACTGGCCATTGCCGTTGTGCTGCCGCCGGCGCGCGCCCAGCAAACTCCCGACGACCAATACATCGCCATTTACAGCCTGATGCAGCAGGCCGACGCGCTCCAGGCCGGCGGCCAGCCGCGCCAGGCGCTCGCCGGTTACACACAGGCGCTGGCCGGATTGCAGAAGTTCCAGAAACTGTATCCGGACAGCGATCCGACTATCGTCAGCTACCGCCTGAATTATCTCACGGGCAAAATCAAGGAATTGTCGGCGCAATATCCGCCAATCCCCGATGGCGGAACGCCGCCGGCTTCAACGTCCACAAATGCCCCTGCCAATTCCGCTTCCGCCGCCGAAGCGGAAGCGCAATTGAACGCCCTGCGCGCGCAGGTCCAGGGTTTGCAGTCGGACAACGAGACGCTTCAGGCGAAGCTCAAGGAAGCCTTGAGCGCGCAGCCGGCTCCGGCGGACGCGCAGGAACTGGCCAAGTCGCAGGCGCAGGTTCTGTCGTTGATGAAGGAAAATGATCTGCTGCGCGCCAGCATGAACACCGGAGCCACCAACGGCGCCGCGCCGGACGAATTGCTGAAGGCGCGGCAGGCGCTGGCGGATGCAAATCAAAAGCTTGCCGTGAAAACCGCGAGCGTTGACGACTTGTCAAAGTCGCTCGCGGCGTTGCAGTCGGACGCCAGCGTCAACGCGCTTGAAAAGACGGCGTTGGAGGATCGTTTGCGGCGGCAGCAGACGGCGGCCCCCGCGCCGGCGGCAACCAATGACGAGGTTCAGACGCTGCGCGCCCGGCTGGCCGTTGACGAGGCGCAGGCCGTGCCCCTCACGCCCGAAGAGCAGGCGTTGTTGAAACCCGCTGCTCCGGCGCAGACCGCCGGTTCCGCCGACCAGAATAAATCCATCGGCGAACTGCCGGCCGGCTCGGCCCTGCTCGTCACCGAGGCGCAAAACTATTTTTTGGCCGGGCAATACGACAAGGCCGAGGCCGACTACCGGCGGATTTTGCAAGGCGAACCGAACAACGCGCTGGCGCTGGGCAATCTGGCGGCGATTGAATTGCAGGAGAACAAGCTCGCCGACGCCGAAACGCATATCACCGCCGCCCTGGCGCAAACTCCGAACGACGCCTACACCCTTGCGACCCTCGGTTTCCTGAAATTTCGCCAGCAGAAATATGACGACTCGCTCGATGCGTTGAGCCGCGCGGCGAAGCTGGATCCGGCGAACGCGCAAATCCAGAATTACCTCGGCGTCACGTTGAGTCAAAAGGGGCTGCGCGCGCAGGCGGAAACGGCGTTGCGCAAGGCGGTCGAACTAAATCCCAACTACGGCTCGGCGCATAACAATCTCGCCGTGATTTACCTGGGCGAAAAGCCGCCCATGGCCGAACTGGCGCGCTGGCATTACCGAAAGGCTGTTGAACTCGGCGAGCCGCGCAATCCCGATCTGGAAAAAAAGCTTGCCGACCTGGGCGCGCCCGTTTCGCAGTAAATTGATGATTGATGATTGATGATTTGCGATTGAGCGGACAAAATTCCTTTCAAATCATAAATCGAAAATCATAAATGATTCAGGCTTTTCACGAATTGACCATCTCCACCCGCGGACGAGGACTTCAAGAATTCACACGCGAAGTGGAAGATTGGGTCGGGGGAAATAAGTTCAAGGACGGCCTGCTGACTTTGCATTTGCTGCACACGTCGGCCTCGCTGCTGATTCAGGAAAATGCCGACCCGGACGTGCGCCGCGTAAACCATTGATTTTCCGCTTATTTTCGCCTAATTCCGTCTAATTCCGCTGTTCACCCACACGACCGAGGGCGACGACGACATGCCCGCGCACATCCGCACGGCGTTGACAGCGGTGAACTTGAACATCCCGGTTCGCGGCGGCCGGCTCACGCTTGGAACGTGGCAGGGGATTTATTTGTGGGAACACCGCACGCGTCCGCATTCGCGCCGCGTCGCGCTGCATTTCATCGGCGAATAATGCCAGGCCGGGGTGGAGCCGTAGATTGCAACGGTGCGCTTTTCTCCTTGATGACGCGCGCCGCTTGTCAAACTCCCGCCGCTGCATTATTGTCTGCCAATGTCGTTGAAGAAACAATTTGCATGGCTGGCCCTGGCTCTCTGCGCCGCGAATGTCGCGTCCGCGGACACCCTCCAGCTCAAGGGCGATGACGCCGTCACCGGCACCATCCTCGCCGAGAAATCCGATTCCGTCGTCGTGGA
>CAYYWB010000382.1:0-2290 GCA_964475285.1 uncultured Bifidobacteriaceae bacterium
TGGCGGTGGAAAAACTGCTGGGCATCCACGACAAGCTGCCGCCGCGCTGCCAGTATATTCGCGTCATCTGTGCCGAGCTGGCGCGCATCTCGTCGCACCTGCTGGGCATGGGGGCCTATGCCATGGACATTGGCGCGCTGACGGTCTTCCTGCTGACGTTCACCGAGCGCGAGAAGATTTACAACCTGGCCGAGGCGCTTTCCGGCGCGCGGTTCACGACGAGCTACACGCGCATCGGCGGCGTTTCGCGCGACACGCCGCCCGGCTGGTGCGAGGCGGTGCGCAAGTTCATCAACCAGTTCGGTACCAACGTGGACGAGGTCGGGACGCTGCTGACGCGCAACCGCATCTGGGTGGACCGCACCAAAGATATCGGCGTCGTTTCGAAGGCGGACGCCATTGACTACGGCTTGAGCGGGCCGAACCTGCGCGGCAGCGGCGTGGCTTATGATTTGCGGAAGGACCAGCCATATCTTTGCTACCAGGATTTGCAGTTTGACGTGCCGGTGGGGTCGGTCGGCGATTGCTACGACCGCTACCTTGTGCGCCTGGAGGAGATGCGCCAGAGCATGCGGATCATCCACCAGTGCCTCGACAAGATTCCCGGCGGCTTCGACAACAAGTCCAAGGAGCCGGTGAACGTGGCCGACGGCAAGATCATGCTGCCGCCCAAGGACAAGGTGCTGTCGAGCATGGAGGAGCTGATCCACCAGTTCATGCTCGTCACGGAAGGCGTGAACTGTCCGCCCGGCGAAATTTATTTCGGCCACGAAAATCCGAAGGGCGAGCTTGGCTTTTACATCAACAGCAAGGGCGGCGGCACACCATACCGGATGAAAATCCGCTCACCCAGCTTTGTGAACTTGAGCATCATCCCGAAAATTTTCGTCGGCACGATGATCAGCGACACCGTGGCAATTCTGGGTTCGCTCGATTTCGTGATGGGGGAATGCGACCGATGAGCTTTCAAACCACACCCCGGCTCGAAGCGGAAGTGAACGAATTGATTTCGCACTATCCGGTCAAGCGCGCCGCGTCGCTCATGGTGCTGCATGCCATCCAGGAGCAGTTCGGCTGGATTTCTTCGGAAGCGGTTCAGTGGACGGCGAAGAAGCTGGAACTCCAGCCAATCAACGTCTTTGAAATCCTGACGTTTTACCCGATGCTCCGGCAGCAGCCGATGGGCAAGTATCAAATCAAGGTCTGCCGCACGTTGAGCTGCGCGCTCGGCGGCGGGTATGAGCTGCACAAACATTTTTGCGACAAGCTGGGTCTGGATGCACACGCGCACGGCCCGCAGACGACGAAGGACGGAAAGTTCACGGTCGAATTCGTCGAGTGCCTCGCCAGTTGCGGCACCGCCCCGGTGATGATGTGCAACGACGCCTTTTACGAAGGTGTCAGCCACAAAAAAGCCGACGAAATTGTGGCTGGCTGCAAATAAAATGAACATTGACTATCCAGTTCAAGAAGTGCCAACGACGCCAGAATATATTTTGGCGGTAATCAAGGATAGTCATCGTCAGCAATGTCAATTTGATCCTGAAGCGGAACAGGATATTATTTTAACTTTTGATTCTACGATTGACGAATGGCGTGAAGCGTGTGATTTGCTCGGCTGGCGCAGACTGGCTAAAGCCATGAATGATTGGTTCAAAACAGATTTTTCGGACGAACAATGGAAAGCTGTTTTAGAGCCAGCAAAGAAGCAGAAACTTCGTGGCGTTTGTGAATTGATGGCCACAAAAGCAAAACGCATCGAAATCAAGCCGTTTGGAAACCGCTGTGTGAACGCAGGGGTTTTTCTGACGATTCGTTCTTTACTCAATAGCACAGGAGTTCAAGAAAAGATAAAACCCTCAACGCAAATCGCGCCCTTTTTCAGAAAACAACTTGGTTTTTTTCTTTCGGAGGTTGGGAAATTAGAGCCTGGAGCGCTTCCGCCTGTAAAAATCTGCAACCCGATCTATGATTATTCATGCTGGGCGTTTGCGCTGGGACTCCTGATTTGTGTGGTCGGTGGATTTTGGAACCCGCTACTTGTAATTTGGGGAGTTTGTCTCGCTGGTTGTGCTTACATTTCCATTTGGAATGCAGCCAGGCATTTGAAAAAAGTCGAGTTTGGTTCAATTGAAACTTTCAAAGATTTGACTTTGATAATTGCGAACGCGCGAAAGGAAAGGCTGTTTGGCCAATGCAAATCGTAAATCGTAAATCTGAAATCGTAAATGGCATTTGGCTGCCCGACATGGATTTGAACCATGACAAACAGATCCAGAGTCTGCTGTGC
>CAYYWB010000383.1:0-2280 GCA_964475285.1 uncultured Bifidobacteriaceae bacterium
CCAGTCGCGGAATTGCTTCGGCAGCGCCGCCATGGGATTCACGCCGCCCGCGCTGTCGTTTGAATCCATGTTTTTGAGCGTCTTGAAAAGGAAACGCAGGGTCTCGCGCTGGTTCTGGTAGCCGAACAGGCCGCCGCCCGTGCCGCCGACGTGCTGCGCCGCGTCAACCAGTCCGGGCAAGCCGCTCAACGGCTTGGGCGGCTTTTCGCCGCTGCGCAGATATTCCTCGAGCGTGGATACATCCGTGGACAACGCCACGTAGCCGCTGCTGGAGGTGATGTAAAGCGAACGCGCCACCGACGCCGCGCCGGGAACGCGCGCAACGGCCAGCGGAACGGTGTAAATCTTGTGGCCTTGAAAATCACGCGGGTCGGGCACTTTTTGAGTCCGGGGCATCGAGAGCGAGAGCAAATCCTTGATGGCGGTAGCTGCCGTGTCGCCCTTGTCCACGCCAATCAGGTAGAGCGACGGCGCATCGTTCAAATCCGCCAGGGTTTTTCCGGCGGGCATTTTTTGGTAACTGATGAAGTCGTCGCCGAGATTATCAATGAGATTTTTGCGAAGGTCAAAATCCGGGTCTTTTTTCTTGGCATTGGCGTTGGCCATGTCAATGGCGGAATTGAGGCCGGCCATCGCCATGGGCGAAATGTCGCCGAGCATCTTTTGCAGCGCAATCCAGCCGTCCTGGCAATCCAACCGCCAGCGCCAGAATTTCACGGCGTCGGCGGGCACGAACAACTGCGGCACCGCGCTCTCATGCGCGGCGGCGAAAATCTTGAGCAGTCCCTTCCGGCCGGACTCCGGCGCGGCGATGAAAAAACTGGCCTGCGAGCCGTCGCGGGTTTCGCGGTAGGTGAAGCTGGCGCTCTTCATGCCGGTCAAACCCGCAGCGTCAATCATTTTGCCCCAATCCGGCTGCGGCACCACGCGGGGCGCCTGGGGATTCGGCGCCGCCGGCGTCATGCGGGAGAGCGTGAAGAAAAGGGTTTTCGCGTTCAGCCAGCCGTAATACAGCGGCGCGTCGCGGAATTGCGAAAGCTTGTCGGCGGCAAAAACCGCGTCGTCATTCAGCGCCGGCAGCAGGCTGGCGCTCAAATGCGCGGCGATGGGTTCGACCGCCTGCAAGGAATTGCCGGCAATCAGCAGCGATTCATACTGGCCGATGACAAGTTCGGCGGGCTTCGCCGGTTTGGGTGTCCTGCCAAGCTCCTGCACCGGCTGGCTTCCGGGCAAAATGCCCGCCAGCCCCGGGACGTTGTTGCTCGAAAGCGTCACGACGGAGAAGGAAATGCCGCGCACGTCCTCAGTGCGAATCGTCCTGCCGCCGTCCGTCCATTTCTTCTTCAGCACGTCGAGATTGGTTTTGAGCAGATCGCTTTTGTTTCCGGTGTCAAGGAGCAGCACCACGCCGGGCAGCGGGTCGGCGCCGCCGGTCCAGCCGTTTTGCGTGACGGCAAAGGTGAACTGGCCCTGCGGCAAATCCGCAAAATCGGCCAGCTTCAAACCGAGGTTTTGCTCCATCGGCCCGGCCACCGTCTCCTCGAACTTGGTCATGAACTTGTCGTGGAACGGCTTCATTGCCGGGTCGCTCCAGAAAAGCCACTGCGGCGATTGATGGGCGGTGGTGCGCAGCGCCGCGCAATCGGGAATGGTGAAAAGGAACAGCGTGTCCGCCGGCAGCAGATTCTCGGCGGGCGGAATCGCGGCGCGGGTTGAAGCTGCAAATGTCAGCGACGCGGCGAACGCGGCGAGAAAAACAGGGCGGAGGATTTTTAGGAACATAGAATTATTTTGCCGGTTGATTTGTTGGAGCCAAACTGGATTTTTCTTCAATGGTGGCAGCCATGAGAAAAGCGTTGCCTGTCTTACCATACGGCAATTCAGCCCCGACGGCTCCCTGTTTGTCTGCGAATTTCACATTTATCATTCCAATGACTTGGAGATTTGGCTTGTAATGAATTCCTTTGATATCATTTTCCAGCGGAAGATTTGTCGGCCACGATGCCAGTTGAACGCTTACGATTTCATGTGTCACCATGCTTGCGGCTTCTTGCGTGTCAATGGATTTGCCCTTGTCGGAAACGTCCTTCCAGCAAATGAGCGACACGATGGCATTTGTATCTTTTGCCCGCAATGCGGTTTCAAATTCGCTCCGCAACTGTTCCGCCGAGGTCGGCGGCGGGGCGGAAAAAGAATTCAGGATGGAGGCAAAAACCAGAAATGAGACGGCCAATGCTTGTTTCATAAGATTTCCACCCGCGCTTGATGCGCTGGTTTGGT
>CAYYWB010000384.1:0-2257 GCA_964475285.1 uncultured Bifidobacteriaceae bacterium
GTGATGGGCGTTGTCATCGTTCAAACTCCACGGCGTTGTTCAGAATTCTCCACCGCTTGATTTCCGGCGCATCACGACGCAAACCGGGAACCAGCGGCACAAATATCAAATCCGCCGGCAGCCATTCGTGAACGACCCTGGCCAGGTCGGTTGCCTTCAATTTTTCCAGCACAAACCCCAGGCGCTGGGCCGTGGCTGCCTCGTCCTCAATTCTCAATACCTTGCGTAATTTGGCGGGACGCACGAGCGGCAAAAGCGGAGCGATGGTCTCCGCCGCCCGGCCAACGCCGCCGATGCGCGTGGCGTAGCGGATCAAATCAAAAGTGGTTGCCTCCGGCGTGCTGACTTGCAACGGGGCAAAAGCATTCGTCAACGGCTGCGTGGGGGTCAGTTCCACGGCGCGTTTCACGAAAAACTGGATGCGGAGGCGGCCGACTTCAATCTCGCGGCGCGGAATTCCGGTCATCACCTGTGTCACCTGCAACGCCTGCGGATTGGAACCGAGTGCGCTGGCCGCCGACTGAAGCGCCAGATAATACGGCTCGCCCAGCCATTGAAAATAATCGTGCAGCCACCACGCCACCGGCGGCGCTCCCATCGCCCGATGCTCAGGGCTGATGATCAGAAAAAACTGGTGTCGCGGCGAAACTCTCGTGACTCGATTTTCCAGTCGCAGCAACTGGTTTCTGGCCGCCGTGACCGACAGTCCGGTTTCCTTGACCAAATCCGCCAGCGGGAAGGCCACCCGGCCCGAGGTCAGCCGCCCGTCAATGAAGGCATCCGCCGACCCGTCCATACGGGTTTTGGATTTGGTTTGCTTCATTTTTTTCGTTTGCACATTGTAGCGAACTTCGCTTCATTGTGCAAACGGAATAATTCAACTATCAGCCAGGCAGAATCAAAAAAGTGCCAGCAAAAGTGCCAGCACAGACCGTTTTAACAGGGCTAAAACCGATAAAAAAAGACATGCTCGGATTTCTGACAATACGGGAGGAGAGGGGAAAACCGGGCTGAATTCAGTTATTGCATAATTTGCCGAGATTTTACGAAAGTGAAAATTGACGCTGGCTGATTTTCAGTTCACAATTGAAAGACTCATGGGGACAAATCAAGTTGTAATCGAGAATCCGGTTATCAACTCACCGTTCGACGAACCGAAACGCCACTTTCGGTTCTCTGACGAGGGGATCACGAATGAAATCGTCGAATCCCGCCGTGTCAGTTCCTATTTCATACCCATCGCCGCTCCCAAGAAAAAAGGAAAGAAGCAGCTTTATTTCGACACGGAATGGACGAAGGACCGGATTGAGGAAAACAAATTCATCAATCAAATCCGTGAGCGTGTTTTGCGCTGGCGGGTTGGCGGATATGTTGGCGTGACCAAAACCACCGCGCGTCTCCTCGAATACTGGAAGCGCGCCGACCGCGACCGGCGGCTTTTCTTTTGCCAGATTGAAGCCCTGGAAACGGCTATTTATCTCGCCGAGGTTGCTTCCAAATATGGCGATGCCTGGATTGAAAACGAGTTGCGCCGTGTGAATGAAGACGCCAATCCGCTTTTGTTCCGCATCGCTTTCAAAATGGCGACCGGCAGCGGCAAAACGGTTGTCATGGCAATGCTTATTGCAAGTGACCATCGCGCGGATGAACCCTGATCTGGCAATGGGGGATGAATTATTGAAGAAAACCGGCGCGGGAAATTTGTTCATGGTGTTTGGCGAGCCGGATGTTGAAATCAAAAAGCAAAAAGACGGCAAGCTGACCGTTGAAATCAAAGGCGTGGACGTTTATGACCCAACGACCGGCCAAATTCGCAACAGCAGCACCGACGACATCGCGTGCTGGTTTGTTGACACGGATTACAACGGCGAAAGTTTCTTTGTGCGGCAGGCGTATTTCACCGGCGCGGACGAGCCTTACGACAAATTGAGACGCGCGTTGCGGGCGGAAATTGACGAGGCAGCGTGGCAGGCGCTTTACAGCACCACGAGTCGCCCGTTCCCATCACCCAAAACCAAAAAAATCGCCGTGAAGGTCATCAATCATTACGGCGACGAAGTTTTGAAAGTTTGCACTATTTAGTCGCGGCCAGTTTCCCGTTAGCGGCTGGCAAGTTTTTCAAAGCAGTTTCAACGAATTCAACGAAACGCCTGTTCCGATTTGATTTGGTTTTCTCCCAAACGGCACGAGGCAAGGCGGTGCATCGGGCCTACGCAAAACGCGCCCTGATGAAAATTCCGTCACTGGAGGATTACGA
>CAYYWB010000385.1:0-2256 GCA_964475285.1 uncultured Bifidobacteriaceae bacterium
CAAGCTGGCAGGTGAGGCGGACTTCGCGCTCGAAACGCTGGACGGCGGCGGCGTCTGCGCGGTTGGGCAGAAGCAGTTTCACGGCGGTGTCGCGCCGCATGAGCGCATGGCGCGCGCGATAGACGACGCCCATGCCGCCCTCGCCGATTTTTTCACCCAGCGTGTATTGGCCGAGCTGTTTCAATTTCAACTCGGCTTCGCCCAGCCGCCGGCGCCAGGCGAGGTTGGCGTAGGAAAATACAAACAGGACGACGGCGGACAGCATCAGCAGCAGAAAGAGCGTGATGAAAATCAACTGGAGCACGCGCAACGACTGGAAAGCCTCGCTGGCGTCCACCTGCGTCACCACGCCGATGCCGAGTTCCGGCAGCCAGCGCCACGCGCCGATGACCGGCACGCCGCGATAATCGCGCGAGGGCGTCACTTCCACGCCGTCATCGCCGTCAATGGCCTCGGCCACAAAGCGTGTCAGCGACTCCGTCGCCGAATTGGTGTTTTCCGTTTTGTAACCTGCTGTCAAATCGCCGCCGGGATCGCGCAGGCGCAGATTCAGTGCGGAACTGGCGTTGGTTTGTTCAAGCAGGCCGATCTGCCGGAGCTGGTCGTCGAAGCGACTTTCTGAAATCAGCAGGCCGGTCTGGTCAAACGCGTAGGTTTCGCCGGAATCGCCCGTGCGCGCGATGGACAGAATCCTGGAGAATTCATTGGTCGGATTGATGACCAGCGCCAGCGCGCCGCGAACCACACCATCTTCGATCAGCGGCGCGGCCACCTGCATCAACGAAGCGTTGCCACGCCGTCCGCGGAAGGCGTTGGCTTCATTAAATCGGTTGGGCCGGCTGAAAGCATTGGTTCCCTGTTCGTTGAAAAAACCCGGACCGCGCCGTGCCGGTGTCGGAGTTGAAGTCGGCGGCGCACCCCGGTCGCCGGAAAATCCGGAATTGCGCCGCCCGGCGGGATTGCCCATCGAACCGCCTCCGCGTCCCCGGCTGCCAAAAAATCCCGCGGCGCGCCGTTCTTCGAGCAGTTCCGGTTTGAACGGCGTGATGATGACCGGGCCGCGCGAGGCAAAAAGTTCGGCGAACTTGTTGGTGTGCGACTCGGAAACCTTTGGCGGCGGGCCGGGCGGGGCGCGCATCGAACTGGCGACGATGACAAAATTGGTGTCCACCAGTTGCGCGGTTTCATAGCCCAACGGGGTGAGCCGCGGGCGGAGATAGCGGAGCAATTGGTCGGTGTCTGCGGCGTTGGTGCGGCTTTCGGGCGAGCCGGGTTCCAGTTCGGCACGATCCAAAATCCGGAGCGCGGGGGCGCGCACTTCCGTTTCGCCGGCCAGCTCGGTGGCGAGCCGGGTCTGGTTGGTCGTCCAGAATTCCAGCGCGGTCACGTTCACGTTGAGCGTCGAGGTCAACTGGGCCTGGAGCTGCTGCTCGATGGTCCGGCGCAGTTCGTGGTTCCCCCACCAGCCGGACAGCGCCACCAATCCCGCGATGGCCAGCGGAACCGTCCAGATCGGTTGTTTGAAGCGGCTTGTCATATTTGCGGCAACTTGAAGGACGTTTGCGCGACCGGCGCGCGTGCGTCAACTTCAACGCAAAATTTCTCCGCGCGAAATTTTGCGCGGCGGGTGCAGGAATTGCGCATTGCCCGCGCCGCCTCGCGGCTGTCACCCGCACAAACCGGGCTAAACTTCCGCTGCCGGCTTTGGAGCAAATTCCATTCCAACGATGCAAACGTCGTCGTCAAATTCGTGGCTCACGGAAAAGATGCGGATGGCTTCGAGCAGCTCGTCGAACAACTCTTTGTTGGTTTTGGACAGCAGGTTCTGCACGTCCATCATCATCCGCTCCTGCGAATACAATTCCTCGTTCAAGCCCTGCACTTCGTAAAGGCCGTCGGTGAACAGCATCACGAAATCGCCGGGCGTGAGGGTGACTTCCGTCGTTTGATACGCCGGGTCGTCAAACAGTCCGAGCGCGGGCTGGCTCTGGCCGGTGACGTTGACGAGCGGTTCGACGCGGCCGGCCGAGCGGCGGATGAACAGCGGCTTCGGATGGCCGGCATTTGCGAACCGCATGACGCCGGTCGTGCAATCGGCGACGAGATAAAACGCCGTGGTCAGCATCGGCGAGCCGGTGCTTTTGAGGATGCTGCACAAGTCGGAATTGAGTTTGCGAAGGAACATTCCCGGATCGCGCGCCAGCGGCTTGAGTTCCTCGGCCAGCGCGCGAATCATCGCCGTGACGAGCGCGGCGC
>CAYYWB010000386.1:0-2255 GCA_964475285.1 uncultured Bifidobacteriaceae bacterium
TTTGAGCCAAGCGGCCTGAATCAGATGTATAGCCTGCGTTACGGGACGATTCCCATTGTCCGCGCCACCGGCGGCTTGGATGACAGCGTGATTGATTTCACGGAAGATGCGGCGCACGCGAACGGCATCAAGTTCCGGGAATTTTCAGCGTGTGCATTGGCCAAGGCGATTCGCAAGGCGCTGGCGCTCTATGAACATTCCGCCTTGCTGCGGCGCTTCCGTCAAACCGCGATGAAGGCGGATTTTTCATGGAAACAAACGATAGGCGAATATTTGAAAGCCTACGCGATGGCGAAACAATTCAGCTTGGAACGAAAATTGACAACTGACGTGGATGGCCGGTGACTAAATTAAATATAACGGACATTGTCTGTCCTTAATTGTTACACCTGCTTGGATTGAAGCTGGAAATTCTAACATCCATTGAATTTCCGGGTAATTCTCCGGACCAGCAAACGCGGCGTCAATCGGATCAACAATACCAGCAGCCGGTTTCTCCAGCCTGAAACGGCCACCACGCGCCCGCCTCGAAAGTCTCTGTGACCTTGTCGCGCGACGTCTTTCGCCGTCATTTTGGCGACCCGCACCAGCCGGGAATTGTTGTTGAAGTTTGCAACCTTGCCAAAATTGGTTCCGGTTGGACCTGGGCATAGCGCCATGACTTTGATGCCTGTGCCGGCAAGCTCGCCGGCCAAAGCCTCGCTAAATGACAACACGAATGCCTTGGTCGCGAAATAAACCGTCATGCCGGGACCGGGCACAAATCCGGCGACCGATGCGACATTGAGCACGCCGCCGCGATGACGTTCCACCATGCCGGGCAGGAAAAGTCCGGTCAGCTCCGTCAAAGTGGTGACATTGACCTGGACCATTTCAAGTTGGCGTTGGAGCGGCAATTCCAAAAAAAGGCCATGCGCGCCGAATCCCGCGTTGTTGACCAGAACGTCCACGACGATTCCCCTGCCCTTCAATTCGGAAAATATTTTCCCCGGCGTTTCTGGCAACGAAAGGTCGGCAGTCAAAACTATTGCTTCGACCTTGTAATCACGGCGCAATTCCCCGGCGAGCTTTTCCAAAGCCGGAGTGTTGCGCGCCACCAGAATCAGCCGCGAGCCTTCGGCGGCGAAGCAGCGCGCCAGTTCCAGACCAATTCCCGACGACGCCCCGGTGATCAGAACTGTTTCTATGATCCGTTCAGGGTTCATGGTTCAGGGTCTCGTGTTTTGTAAAATCAACGATGAACTCCGAGCCCGGATAAATTCATTGCGCGGTGATGGTATGTCCCACGCCGAACCGCTTGGTCAGCGGCCAATACACGAAGAAGGATTTGCCGATGACGCTTGAGGCTTGAAAATCCCCCCAATAACGCGAGTCGGAACTGTTGAATGTGTTGTCGCCCATGACAAAATAATGGTCCGGTTGAATTTGAAATTGTTGGCCGGGAGCAAGCGCCCGGACCATCGCGTGGCCGAAATAATGTTGATCCTGATACTTGAGCGTCCTGGTTCCCTCCGGCGCGCCGGGAAATGAATAGAGATTTTCAAAATGCGGCGTTGAGGCGGACAACGGCTGGCCGTTCACAACCAGATGGCCGACGGGAACAGTCGCTCCGCCGAATGTCAGCACGTTGGTGACCTCATAATCCTGTTTCAAGGAAATCGTCTCGCCCCCAAGCCCGACAAGCCGTTTGATGTAAAACTGATCGGCTGGGATCGGAGGATTCAAGGATTCACGCTTGTCCCTGGGGATTCCGGCGGTTTCAAAAACAACAATTTCCCCGCGCGCCGGCTTTCTAAAATTATATGTCAGCCGGTCCACAAACAAATGATCTCCGGCGTTGACCTGAAGTTTCACCACGTCGTCGCCCTTGTGAAAAACCGCTCCGGGAAACAGGCCGGCCCGGCTGGCCAGGCCCTGCTCCCCATAATCCGGCGGAAACCACATCGTGTGTTCCACTCCGCCAATCCATAACGACTGTTTGATGTTAAAAATCAAAAAATGCTGCATCGGGCTGATATCAGTTAACGTCCCGTCGGCTTGCGCAACAACGTGAACGTATGAAGTTCCATGAAACCAGTCCTTCACGCGCGCCCAGCCGGAGGGAATTTGAAACGTTTTGTCGCCGGCCAAATTGGCCGATGTCACGCCATAAAGCGTCGGCTGCATCGAGCCGGTGGGAATCTTGAACGGCTGCAGGAAAAACGTCCGGATGCCCATCGCCACCGCCAGCGCGACCAGCAGCACCTCCACGTTCT
>CAYYWB010000387.1:0-2240 GCA_964475285.1 uncultured Bifidobacteriaceae bacterium
CAATGCGCGTCAGGTTGGGCAGGGGCACGCCCGAAAACGTCGAATTGGGCTGGGGGCCGAACACCGTGACATAACTCCACGCCGAATCGTCGAAGCCGGGCTGGAACCAGGTTGGCGTGAGGTTGCGCGCGTCAATCTTCTCGATGTAGCCGGTGCCGGAGCCGCCGCGCGAGGACTGGCCGGTGGTCCAGCTCTTCGCCTGGCTCTCCTTCCAACTGCCATCGGTGCCCACCACAACGCTCGAGCCGTCGGCGTAATGAATGATCGCCTCCATCAAGATGCCGCGCTGGGCGGCCACACGCCCCGATCCGCCGCCGAACCAGTGGTTGAACACCGCAAACACATTGGACACGCCGGGCGCGATCAGGCTCGTAATGTCGTAGGCGTTGTAAAATTGATACTGCGGAAACGCGTAAATCGGGCCTTTGCCCACCAGCGTCCCGTTCACATACAACGCGTATTTTTGCACGCTGGACACATAAACCGTCGCGCGCGTAATTGTCCCGGCGGGCAGGCTGGCGGACTTGCGATAGTAGGTGTAATCGTCGGAGGCACTGGTGTTGCGCCAAATCCATGACGCCGCGCTCCAGTCCGAGTTGGAGAGCAGGCCGACTTCAAATGTGCTGTTGGTCGAATACGGGCCGGCGTTGCCCTCCCGGTTCCAGGTGCGGACCTGCCAATAATACTGCGTGTCCGAAGTGAGCGGCGCGCCCGCATACACGATATGGTTCTCTGAACTGCCTGCAACCTGCCCGCTGTCCCAAACGTCGCCAAAGTTGGCGGCGAGGTCCGCCGCATTGGTGGCCACGAGGATTTCGTAGGCCGTCTGGATTTCATTGGCGTTGGCGTCGTTGTCGAGCCAGCCGAAATACGGCGCGGCCTCCGTGCCCACCGGCGCGCTGACATCGTCCACGATCAGACTCGCCGGCGCGGAGGGCGCTGCGGCGGGCACCGGAATCGCGCCGACCGCAAACGGCAGGCCGAGCGCGGCCAGAAGAATCATCCACCACAGCCGGGCATGGCGCATCACGGCGACTTTTACGGTTGCTTCGCGGACCTGGTCGCAGGCGTTTGAATTGCTTTCCGGCGTGCTCATTGTTGTATTATCCGCCGGGATATTTTTTTGGCAAGCCATATTGTCCCCGGCGCTCTTCCAAAAATGATTCCAGGAATTCATCCCGGATGAACATTTGAACTTAGACCGATGAACCCGGCACAGAGCGCCGGGCTGACATCCGGTCGTCTGCCGGGACGGTGGCGCGCCTCAAAATGCCTGCTCCCGTCTCACGGCTTCACCGGTTCGATTGATTTGTTGCTCAATTCCAAGGCCTGCGCCAGGTTTTTTTGCGCGTTGGCATAATCCGGTTTGAGGCGGAGGGCTGCCCGGTATTCGCCGATGGCCTCGTCAATCCGGCCTTTGTTGAGGAAGGCGTTGCCGAGATTGAAATGGGCGTCGGCATCATCCGCTCCAAGCCGGATGGCTGTCTGAAGCTGGCTGATGGCCTCGTCAAACCGGCCTGCATTGTCGAGGGCGACGCCAAAGTTGTAGTGGGGGTCCGCGTAATCCGGTTTGAGGCGGATGGCTTCCTGAAATTCACTCATGGCCTCGTCGGTCCGGCCTTCGATGTCGAAGGCGACCCCGAGATTTTCGTGGGCAAGGGTGTCATCCGGTTTGAGGCGGATGGCTTGCTGAAATTGGCTGACAGCCTCCTCGATCCGGCCTTTCCCGCCGAGGGCGCTGCCGAGGTTGATAAGGGCGATGTAATTGTTCCGCGTGACTTTTAGCGTATGACGGAACAGCGTCTCGCTGTCTTGCCAATATCCAAGCTGCTGACGCGTCAGCGCCATGCACAGAACCGCCGCCGCCGCGCCCGCCAGAGACAACACTGTCGCATGATGCCGCCAGCCCCGCGCCAGTTCATGCGCGCCCCAGATGATTAGAACCAGCAGTCCCACCGACGGCACATAAGTGAACCGGTCTGCCATCGCCTGCTGGCCTGACTGCACAAGTTGAATCACGGGCACCAGCGTCCCCACAAACCACAGCCAACCCACCAGCATAAAGGGCTGTCGCCGCCGCCGCATAAACACCAGCGCCGAAATGCCGGCCAGAAATAAACCCGCCAGCAGCACCTCCGCCAGCGGCCAATGTCCGGGATGCGGATAATATACCGCCATGTCCGTTGGCCAGAAAGTCTTCCCCAGATAGCGGCAGTAGGAAATCATCGCGTTCCCCGCGC
>CAYYWB010000388.1:0-2235 GCA_964475285.1 uncultured Bifidobacteriaceae bacterium
AAGCCGCCAGTCTGCAAAAAGCTGATGCGGTTCACGCCGCCGTAAGCCGCGCAAATCTGGTCCTGCGAGCCGACGGTTTCCTTCAGCACGTCCTGCTCGATGTGTATGCTTTCGGTCGCAAGCTGTTTTTTCCCGACCGCGCGGCCTTCCAGCGCGTGCAGCGCGTTGAGCAGTCCCACCGTGAACGCCGAGCTGGAGCCCATGCCGCTGCGGCCCGGCAGGTCGCCGTCGTGGTGGATTTCAATGCCGCGATTCATCTTCAAAAAACGCAGCGTTTCGCGCGCGGACGGATGGGCGATTTCCTCGGGCCGCTGGCAGTTTTCAATCTTGGAATACACCACGCGGATGCGGTGCTCGAAAAACGGCGGCAGATAGCGGCAGGTCAGGTAGCAATACTTGTTGATGGTCGCCGCCAGCACCGCGCCGCCGTGCTGGCGATACCATGCCGGGTAGTCCGTCCCGCCGCCGAAAAACGAAATCCGAAATGGTGTCCGGCAGATGATCATGATTCAAAAAACTGCGCGTTCCGCCGGATGAATTCTTCAGCCAGCGGCAGGGATTCAGGCGTTCCTATATCCAAAAACGGCGCGTCCGTCACGCAAACTTTCAGGCGGATATTCTCCACAATCAGCGCCGGGAACACTTCCGTCTCGAAACTCAACGGCGTTTTGTCCGGAAAAGAATCAATCGTGGAGTCGCGGAACAGATAAATTCCGGCGTTGATGACACCCGCGCCCGGCTTCTTTTCCTTGAAGCCGGCCAGATCGCCCGCCGCGTTTTGCTGGATGGTTCCAAACCGCGAGGCGTCGGCGACACGGACGCCTAGAATCGCGCCGTCGATTTTCGAATCGTCCAGCGATTGAAGCATTTGCGCCAGCGGCGTCGGCGCGAGCGAGTCGCCGTTCAGCACCAGCCAAACTTGCGGTTGTTCCTTCATGCCGTTAATCGCGTTCAGAAATCCGCCAGCCGTGCCGAGCGGTTCGGTTTCAGGAATACAGGTCACGCGGACATTTTTGACGGGCTGCGATTGAAAATGGCTCGCGATGGTTTCCGCAAGATGGCCGGTGGACAAGATCACGTGGCGGATTTTTTGCGCGGCCAGATAGCGCACGACCCATTCCAAAAACGGCCTGCCATTCACCGGTGCCATCGGCTTGGGCAAATCCGGCAGCAAATGTTGAATGCGCCTGCCAAATCCGCCGGCAAGGACGACGGCGGTGATTTGGTCTGGAGAAATGCTCACGTTGAATCGTTGAATCGTGAACCGTTGAATCGTGAACCGTTGCAACGATTCAACGATGTAACGATTCACGATTTACACATTTGAATAGATCGTGTTCCTCAAAATGGTGAAACCCTTGATGAGTTCCGTGATGCCGCGATCTAAACCCCATTCCGGCTTGAAACCGGTCGCGGCGAGCCGCGCGTTGCTGACGATGTAATCGCGTTTGTCCGGGTCCTCGCCAATCGGCGCCTCGACAAAGACGAATTTCGGCAGGTGCTTGTGAATGACGGCGCAGAGTTCGAGCTTGGAGAGGTTCGCATCGTCGAGGCCGACGTTGTAAGGCTTGCCCTTCATTTTGTCGAAGTTGGCAATGCCATGCAGAAACGCGCGCGCCACGTCGCGGATGTGGATGTAATTGCGTTTGAAATGTCCCTCGAAAATCAAAACCGCGCGGTCGTGGACGGCGCGATAGACAAAATCGTTCACGAGCAAATCCATCCTCATGCGCGGCGCGCAGCCAAACACGGTGGCGAGGCGGAAGCTGATGCTGTTCTCGCGCGACAGCACGGCTTCCTCGGCCTTCACCTTGGTGACGCCATAGCTCGAAATCGGGCGCAACGGCGTGTCCTCGGTGCAGAATTTCCCCTTTTCGCCGACGCCGTAGCCGCTGTTGGTGACGGGCATGATGACCCACTGCTGTTTGCCGGCGAGGCGGCAAATCATTTCGACGGCCTCCTGATTCGTGGTCTTGGTGGCAATGGCGTCGGTGTTGCAGAGCGGCACGCCGACAAGCGCGGCGAGAGGAATGATCAAATCCGCCCTGGCGACGAGCGGCTTGACGACAGATTCCTCGCGGCAATCGCCGCGGACGACCTGGAATTTCTCGAACTGGCAGCAGTCAAGCAGCGAGTTTTGGTTGAAATAAAAATTGTCGAGCACGGTGACTTCATGGCCCTGCGCGAGGAGCGTGGGCGTGAGGACCGAGCCGAGATAACCGGCGCCGCCGGTGA
>CAYYWB010000389.1:0-2231 GCA_964475285.1 uncultured Bifidobacteriaceae bacterium
GGTTTTCCGGTTTGCGATTTGCGAACCGGGTGACAAAATTCTCGTCAATCGCAAATCGTCAATCATAATTTGGAAATGTTTCGTCCCTGCATTGACCTGCATGAAGGCAAAGTGAAGCAAATCGTCGGCGGCACGCTCGGCGACGCCGGCTTGCGCACGAATTTTGTCTCGACCCAACCGGCGGCATGGTTCGCGGAGCTTTACAAGCGCGACGGTCTCACCGGCGGCCATGTCATCCAGCTTGGGGCCGGCAATGAAGCCGAGGCGCGCTCGGCGCTGGCGGCGTTTCCGGACGGATTGCAAATCGGCGGCGGCGTGAACGCGCAGAACGCGCGCGGCTGGCTGGATGCCGGCGCGTCGCACGTCATCGTCACAAGCTGGGTCTTCCGCGAAGGCCGGGTGGATTGGGTGCGGCTGGATGAATTGGTGAAGATCGTCGGCAAAACCCGGCTGGTGCTGGATTTGAGCTGCCGGAAGAAGGTCGAGAGTCGAGTGCCGAGAGTCGAGAGCGGGAAGGCGACCGACCGGCAATCTCTCGACCCTCGACCCTCGACCCTCGACTATTTTGTCGTCACCGACCGGTGGCAGAAATTCACGGAGCTGGCCGTCAACGCGGTAAATTTGCAGAAGCTTGCCGGAAGCTGCGCGGAATTTCTGGTCCACGCGGTTGACGTGGAAGGCTTGTGCCGCGGCATTGACCGCGAGCTGGTGGAGAAACTTGGCCGCTGGACGCCGATTCCGGTGACTTATGCCGGCGGCGCGAACTCCATTTCGGATTTGAAGGAAGTCACGCGGCTGGGACAGGGGAAAATTGACCTCACCATCGGCTCCGCGCTGGACATCTTCGGCGGCACCGGCGTGAAATACGAGGACTGCGTAAAATTCAACCGACGCCAGATGAAAAAATCCGGCGGCGGTTAAGCGCCGGAAAATCAGGATTTGTCCGCGACAATCTTGGTGGGTGTCATCGTTTCCTGGCCGTCCTTTTCCGTGACGGCGCCAGTGACGGTGACTTTTTCCGAGCTGCCGTCGCAAACCGGCCCGTGCGCGGCCTTGCTGGCGTCATTCTGCGTCAGAAAATAGTTGATCGTCTTGCCGTCCTTCTGGACCTGGACGACGTTCTGGCATTCCTTGGTGAGATGCAGCGTGCATTTGCCGCAGACCATCGTGCCGGTGACGGTGACTTCCTTGTTCGTGCTGTCGTCCGCGAAGAGCCGCGGGGCGGCGATCGTCAGCAACAGGCCGGCGGCAAGAACTGGAATTAGTTTCGATATTTTCATGGATTAATCTCCTTTGTGCAGATAAGAAAGCATATCCGCCATTCGGGTTCAAGCAAAAAATGGCAAAAAATGGCATTATTGCGCCCGGGCCTCCGTCGCGAACAGTTCGGCGATGACAAATTGGAATTCGGGAATCAGTTGTTCCGTCAGCACCTCGCTGCCGGCCAGGATGCCTTTCAACTGCAACCCGAATTCCATGCTGTGATAAATTTCCACGTTGTCGTAGCGCGGATCCACCATCCACAGCCGCGGCACGCGGATTTGCTCGTAGACCTCCTTTTTCACGACGGTGTCGGCGCGATGGTCGTCGCGGCTGATGATTTCCGCCGCGAGCCAGAGTTTGCCGGTGGCCACGGTGACGAGCGCAAGGTCCGGGCAGATGGCGGTCGAGCGGGAGACTTGGATGCGGGTGCGCGGCGCCAGCAATTGCGTGCCGGCCAGGTTCGCCACGCTGGCGGTCATCGCCGCGTGCAGGCGGCCGCAAATTTCTTCGTGCCGCCCGCCCGGCGCGGAACGCGGCAGCGTTGCGCCATCCAAGATTTCCTCATACGGCTTGCTCATCGCCGCACAGCAAACCAGCGTTTGGGGCAAACGGCAAGCGCGCATTGATTCACAAATCCGTTGCTTGCCGAAAGGCCGGTGTCAGTGCTATTGTTCCGGTAAATAGCAGCAAGTTGTTATGGCACAAACCAGCCGCCAATCGCTCAACACCAGCAAGGTCCTGTGCGTCATCATGGGCGGCGGCCAGGGCACGCGGCTCTTCCCGCTGACTAGGGAGCGCGCCAAGCCCGCCGTGCCGCTCGCCGGCAAATACCGGCTGGTGGACATTCCCATTTCCAATTGCATCAACTCCGGCTTCCGGCGCGTTTATATCCTGACGCAGTTCAATTCCGCCTCGCTCCACAGCCACATTTCGCGGACGTATAAGTTCGACCAGTTCACCACCGGCTT
>CAYYWB010000390.1:0-2227 GCA_964475285.1 uncultured Bifidobacteriaceae bacterium
TCAGTAGCACAAAGAAGCAGGTCGTGGTGTATTCGACGAATTTGAGGCTCAACGGTCGGCGGCGGATTTTTTCGATGATGGCCATGACAATGTGGCCGCCGTCGAGCACGGGGATTGGCAGCAGATTGATGAAGGCGAGGTTGATGTTGAGCATCACGAGGAAGCTCAAAGCGAGACGGTAATCGCTGTTCACATAGGAAGCGAGAATGGCCAGAATGCCCACCGGACCGGCCAAATCCTTCGCGCCAACTCCGGTTTGTTTGGAGTGCGCCAGCGCGCTGAACGTATCAATCATCTTCGCGCAGACGTCTTTGACCTGCGCCCACGGCGTCGGGTGCTGCACCTCGTAAATGCCCAGGCCGAAGCCGATGCCGATCCGGGCGCGTTTGGTGACCGGGTCGAATTGCGGCGTCACGGTCACGCTTTTCCGCTCATTATTGCGGTCGAAGACAATTTCGCACGGCTTGCCTTCCGACTTTGAAATCAAGTCAATCATCTGGCCCTGGCCGGGAACGGGAATTCCATTCACAGACAGAATTTTGTCGCCCGACATCAATCCCGCCGCCGCCGCCGGTTTGCCGCCCTCCACGGAGCCGACGACGGGATGTTCGCGCGGGTCGAGGTTCAGGGTTTTCAGGCCAAACGCATTGCTCACCGTGGTGGCGAGGTTGTAGATGTTTGAAACGCTGCCGCGCTCGATGACCACCGGAATCACGTTTGTGCGGGCGATCATGGTGAACTCCATGACGTCGTCCCAGGTCTTGATGGGCTTGTTGTCCACCATCACCACGCGGTCGCCCTCGCGAATTCCCATTTTGCCTTCCGCGGAGGCGGGATCAACCATGCCGATGATCGGCTGGCTGTCCGGCACGGGCTGGCCGACAAAATAAATCAGCGACGCGATGGCGAAGGCAAACACGACGTTCATGAAAGGCCCGGCGGCGGCAACAATGATCTTGTGGAGCGGCGGCGCGGGCGGAATTTCCTCCGGAGAATTTTCCTCGATGGATTCCTTTGTCGTCCACACACTCGCACCGTAGTTCGTGCTGACCTTGGTTTTGCTTCCGCCTTCGATGGATTCGGCGGTTATCATCTGCGGCAATTTCACGAAACCGCCCGCCGGAATCCAGCGCAGCGAGTATTCGACGCCGTCGCGCTTCCAACTGTAGATTTTCGGGCCGAAGCCGATGGCAAATTCCTCCACCTTCATCCCCAGCTTGCGCGCCGTCCAGAAGTGGCCAAGCTCGTGGAAGAAAATGCACGCGCCAAATGCCACCACGACGGCGGCAATCACGTAAATGATGTTCAGAATATCCATGTGAAACCAGTCCTTGGAGTATAGCAGCGAAAAGCCTTTCCGCCATTCAAATCAAATAGCCGTCGCGCGCCGCGCCCAACTGTCCGCCTCCAGAATCTGCTCCAGCGTCGGATGCGAAACGACCTTGTGCGCGTCCATCGTGCGGCGCACGGTTTCAAAGATTTGAGGAAAATTGATTCTCCGGTTCACGAACGCTTCGACCGCGACTTCGTTCGCCGCGTTCAAAACGGCGGGCAATGTGCCGCCGATTTCGCCGGCCTTGCGCGCCAGTCCGATTGACGGAAACCGCTCCAGATCCGGCTCCTCGAACGTGAGCGCGCCGATTTTGGGGAAGTCGGTCTGCACGCGTTCGCTTGGCGCGCGGTCGGGATAGGTGAGCGCGTATTGAATCGGCAGGCACATGTCGGGCGTGGACAATTGCGCCAGCAACGCGCCGTCCACGAATTCGACCAGCGAATGGACGATGCTTTGCGGATGCACCAGCACGCCGACGCGCGCCATTTCGATGTCGAACAGCCAGCGCGCCTCGATCATTTCCAGCCCTTTGTTGAACAGCGTCGCGGAATCAATCGTGATTTTGCGGCCCATGACCCATGACGGATGTTTGAGAGCGCGCTCGACGGTGATTTCTGGAAATTTTTCCTTTGGCCAGCTTTTTCCGTCCCGGAACGGCCCGCCGGAAGCCGTGAGCCAGAGTTTGCGGACGGAACCGGGTGGCTTGCCGTCGAGGCATTGGAAAATCGCGGAATGCTCGCTGTCCACAGCCAAAACGCGGACGCCGTATTTGCGCGCCTCGCTCATCACGATTTCGCCGGCCATGACGAGAATTTCCTTGGAGGCGATGGCAATGTCCTTGCCGGCACGAATTGCGGCGAGCGCGGGTTGCAATCCGGCGGTGCCGACAATCGC
>CAYYWB010000391.1:0-2225 GCA_964475285.1 uncultured Bifidobacteriaceae bacterium
CCAGCGGCTGGTTGCCGAATTTCTTGCCGACCTGGATCATGCCCGGAATCTGGTGGGTCTTGTTTTCGCGGACGAGATTGGCGACGGCGGTGTTGAAAACCAGGATTTCAAACGCCGCCACGCGGCCCTTCTTGTCCGTGCGCTTGAACAGGGTCTGCGCCACGATGCCCTTGAGCGACTCGGAAAGGGTCTGGCGGATTTTGTTCTGCTGGTCCGCCGGAAACACGTCAATGATGCGGTCCACCGTCTTGGCCGCGCTCTGTGTGTGCAGCGTGCCGAAGACCAGGTGGCCGGTGCTGGCGGCGGTCAGCGCCAGTTCGATGGTTTCCAAGTCGCGCATTTCACCGATGAGAATGATGTCCGGGTCTTCGCGCAGCGCGCCGCGCAACGCCGAGGCGAAGGACCGGGTATGCACGCCCACTTCGCGGTGGTCCACGAGGCAGTTTTTGCTCTCATGCACGAATTCAATCGGGTCTTCCACCGTGATGATGTGGTCCTTCCGGTTTTTGTTCGCGTAATCCACCATCGCCGCCAGCGTCGTGGACTTGCCGGAGCCGGTCGGCCCGGTAACGACGATCAATCCGCGGTTCAGCATGGCGAATTTCTTGAGCACGCCGGGCAGCGGCGCGTCGAACTTTTCAAAATCCTCGAACGACAGCACGCGGGTGGGAATCTGCCGGAACACGGCGGCCACGCCGTTTTTCTGGTTGAAAAAATTGACGCGGAAACGCGAGATGTTTGGAATTTCGTAGCCGAAGTCCACATCGCCCGTTTCCTCGAACTGTTTGACTTTGTATTCCGGCGAGATTTCGTAGAGCATGGCCTTGAGCGCGTCGCTTTCCAGCGGCGGATAATCCACGCGCATCAACTCGCCGTTGATGCGCAGGATCGGCGGATTGCCGGAGGACATGTGCAGGTCGGACGCCTTCTGCTCAAACATCAGGTTGAAAAACGCATCAATTTTAGCCATAACGCCTCATTCGTGCGCATCCTAATCAAAGACGCGCATGGATTGCAAGCCATGAATTTGCCTGCCGAAATCATCCGGGCCGAAGCCGCCCAGCGCGGCGTGCTGTCCTTTGCGCGCTTCATGGAGCTGGCGCTTTACCAGCCCGGACTCGGCTATTACGAAACGCGGAGGCACGGTCCCGGACGCCGCCGCGATTTTTACACCAGCGTCAGCGCCGGCAAATTGTTTGGAGAACTGCTCGCGTTCCAATTCGCAAACTGGCTGGAAGAAATGCGGAGTGCGGAGTGCGGAGTGCGGATTGTTGAAGCCGGCGCGCATGACGGGAAACTGGCGGCGGACATCCTGGGCTGGCTGCAAGTTCACCGGCCAAAACTCTTGGATCAAATTGAATACGGCATTATTGAGCCATCCGCGCGAAGGCAGGAATGGCAACGCGAAACGCTGAAACATTTTGCGCCCCGCGTCAGATGGTATTCCAGATTTCGGTCAATCTGGCCGGGCACTCCGCACTCCGCACTCCGCACTCCCCAATTGAACGGCATCATTTTCAGCAACGAACTCCTCGACGCCTTTCCCGTCCGCCGGTTCGGCTGGGACGCGAAGGAAAAGAAATGGTTCGAGTGGGGCGTGGCGGTTGACGGCGACAAATTCACTTGGGCCAAAATTCCAAATCCGCAATCCGCAATCTGCAATCCGCAATTGGAAGCTGTTCTGCCCGACGGCTACACCATCGAAACCTCGCCCGCCGCCGAAAATTGGTGGCGCGAAGCCGCCGGCGTTCTGTCGCGCGGCAAACTGCTGGCCATTGACTACGGCTTCGCCGCCGAGGAAATGTTTTCGCCCGCGCGGATCAACGGCACACTCCGCGCGTATTTCCGGCACCACGCCACCGACGACGTTTTGGCGAATCCCGGCGAACAGGACCTGACCGCCCATGTCAATTTCTCCGCGATTCAAAAAGGCGGTGAAGAAGCCGGATTGAAAACCGAATTTTTCGGCAGCCAGGCGAAATTTCTGGTGGACATTCTGGCAACGGCTGAAAAAGACAAATCACTCGGCGAATGGGACACGAAACAGGCCCGCCAGTTTCAAACGCTCACCCACCCGGAGCATCTGGGCCGCGCATTTCGCGTGCTGATTCAGTCGCGTTGAAGCTCGTAATTCAAAATTGAAAGGCAATAAACCGCCGCTGTCTCGACACGCAGAACCAGTTTGCCGAGTGAAACCGGCTGCGCGCCGGAATTCTGAATCGCCT
>CAYYWB010000392.1:0-2220 GCA_964475285.1 uncultured Bifidobacteriaceae bacterium
TCCGGCAGCAGGGCGAACGGCTCGCGCAGGGCTGCCTCATTGCCAATTGGAACAAGCTGCCGGACGGCGGCACGCCCAAGCTCGGCGTGGTCACGAGCAAGAAAATCGGCGGCGCGGTCGCCCGGAGCCGCGCACGGCGTTTGTTGCGTGAAAGTTTCCGTCAACACCAGCATGAATTCTCACAGCCGGTGGAACTGGTCCTGGTCGCGCGCAATTCCATCGCCGGGAAAAAACTAGCCGATGTGGAAAAGGATTTTCTGGCGGCGTTGACACGGGCTGGGTTGCGGAAAATGACTAATTTCTAAATCCGAATGACTAAAGAATGCCAAATGACGAATGACGAATGGAGTAACGACAACCGTCCTGCCATTCGTCATTCGTCATTCGTCATTCGAGTCCTGACGCTGGCCATTCGCGCCTATCAACTCACAATTTCGCCCGCGCTGGCATTTTTGTTTGGCCCAACCGGCGGCTGCCGGTTCACACCAAGTTGCTCGCAATACGCGATGGACGCGATTCACGCGCACGGCGCGCTGACCGGAGGCGCGCTGGCGGCCAGGCGGATTTGCCGGTGCCATCCGTGGGGCGGCTGCGGCCACGACCCGGTGCCGAAAAAAGAATTCAGAATCCAGAATTCAGAATCCAGAATTTAATTTCCCATGGACCGAACAGGCATCATTGTTGTTTCAATCTGCGCCGCGTTGCTCGTGGTCTGGTTTTTGGAACAGCCCAGGGTGGCTCCCGAACCGCCGCGTCAGGAAACGACCAACGTTGTCGCCGCGGCGCAAAACCAGACGGCGACCGCCACCGCCTCCGTTTCATCCGCGCCGGCCATCGCACCCGATTTTTCCTTCGACACGAACGCGCCGGAACACTTGATCGCGATCACGGTTTCAAATGCGGACATGGGCGCGCGTTACACGTTCACATCGCGCGGCGGCGGATTGAAAACGATTGAGTTGCTCAAATACCAAGAAACGATTTCCGCGCGCTGGACCAAGACCAAAACAGCCAGCGACGCGGTGGCTTCGTTGAACACCGGCGCGGCGGTGCCCGTGCTGGCGTTGCTGGGCGACGCCAATCTGACGGGCGACGGCATTTTCGCATTGTCGAAACTGGACGACGGCGTGCGCGCGGAAAAACTGCTGCCGGACGGCCTGCGGCTGGCCAAGGAATTTCATTTCAGCTCGAATTATCTCGTCAACGCCAGCGTGAAGCTGGAAAACACTTCGGGCAAACCGCTCGCGCTGCCGGCGCAGGAATGGGTGGTGGGCACGGCGACGCCGATGGACGTGGACGACAGATATTTTTACATCTACGGCGGCGCGATGTGGTTTGACGGCGCGAAGAACACGCCGGTCCGGCTCTCCTATTTCAATCCCAGCACGACCAGTTTCATTTTCTTTCCACGGATTCCCAAAACCGAATATCTCGCGGGCGCCAGCAACGTCGTCTGGGCCTCGGCGGGAAACCAGTTTTTTGCGCTGCTGGCGATGCCGAAGCAGCCGGCGGAGCGCGTCACCGCGCGGCCGGTGACGCTGCCGGCGTTTTCAAACGTGGAGCAGGCGCCGGGCACGCCGTTGCCGCAGGGCATCCAGACGGCGCTGGTGTATCCGGCGCAGACGCTGGCGGCCAATTCCAACATCGAGCGGCAAATCGTCTTCTATGCCGGGCCGAAGGAATACTGGAGGCTGGCGGACATCGGCGCGGAATTTCAAAATCACGCGGACAACGTGATGGGCTTTTACGGCTTTTTTGGATTTTGCGCCAAGCCGCTGCTGCTGACGATGAACTGGCTGCAGGACGTGACCCGGATCGGCTACGGCTGGGTGATTGTTTTGATCACCTTCCTGCTGCGCGGCATTTTCTGGCCGTTGATGGCGGCGAGCACGCGCTCGATGAAGCGGATGCAGGCGCTGGGGCCGGAAGTGAAGGCGCTCAAGGAAAAATACAAGGACGACCCGCAGAAATTCACCCAGAAACAAATGGAGCTTTGGAAAAAGCACAAGGTCAACCCGATGAGCGGCTGCCTGCCGATGGCAATCCAGATGCCGGTGTTCATCGGCTTTTACACGATGCTGCGCAGCGCGATCGAGCTGCGCGGCGCGCACTTCCTGTGGGCGGCGGATTTGTCCAAGCCGGACACGCTGTTCATGATTCCGGGGATCAATTTCCCGTTCAACCTGCTGCCGCTGCTGATGGGCGGCGCGATGCTGTGGC
>CAYYWB010000393.1:0-2204 GCA_964475285.1 uncultured Bifidobacteriaceae bacterium
ATTTGGTGAACGCGCTGGAATTCATGGCGCGCGTCACGGCGCACCGGGCGATTGCGGTCGTCATTTCGGATTTTCTCACGCCAGACGAAACTGGCGCGCTGACAAAGCCAACGCAAACCGCGTTGCGGATGTTGAATCGCAAGCACGATGTCGTGGCGGTGCAAATCACGGATCGTTACGAACTGGAATTGCCAAAATTGGGCCGGCTGATTTTGGAAGACGCCGAGACCGGCGACATCGTGGAATTGAACACCGCCAGCGCCGGCAGCCGCGATGCGTTTGCGCTGCGGCAGGAAAAATTGCGCGGCGAAATCGTGCGGCAGTTCCGCTCGGCGGGAATTGACTCGATCCAATTACGCACAGACGAGCCGTATTCGGCGGCGCTGGGCCGGTTTTTTAAGAACCGCGAGAAACGGAGGCTGCGGGGATGAAATCCTTTCTTTTCACGCGAAGGCGCAAAGACGCGAAGGATAAAAATCTTTGTGCCTTGGCGTCTTTGCGTGAGGCCGAAGCATGATTACAAACTCACCAGCGACATCCGCCAACGACATCCGCGACATCAAGCCGCCGGTGGAAATTCCAAACGGCTGGGCGTGGCTTTGGGTGACGCTCGGCGCGCTCGCGGTTGCGGCGGTTTTATTCGTCGTCTGGAAATGGTGGCAACGCCGAAAGGCGAATGTTCCCATCGAGCCGCCGGTTCCCGCGCACGTTCGCGCGAAGCACAAACTGGAGGAAGCGCTCGCGTTGATTTCGCAACCGAAGCCGTTTGTCATCGCGGTTTCGGACACGGCGCGGACGTATCTGGAGGAGCGGTTTGATTTCCGCGCGCCGGAGCGGACGACGGAGGAATTTCTGCGCGAACTCGGCGGAACGGATTTATTGACAGGCGAACAAAAAGGAAGCCTCGGCGGATTTCTGGAAAGCTGCGACCTCGTGAAGTTCGCCAAATACGAGCCGCGCGAAACGGAATTGCGCGAGCTGCACCACTCGGCGGTGAAACTGGTGGAGGAAACGGAGCCTCCGCCGATTTCAAATTCCGAATCTCAAATTGTGAATGCCGAATCGCCGGCGACGGCGGCTGAACCGGAAGAAATCGCAAATCGTAAATCGTAAATCAAAAATGGCCTTTGCCCATCCATATCTTTTGCTGCTGATCCTGCCGCTCCCGATGCTGGCGTGGTTTAAGGGGCGGCGCGGTTCGTCCCCGGCGTTTTTGTATTCCTCGGTGAAGCTGGTTGAAGGTTTGACAAATGCGCGGCGTTCGCGCGCGGGGGCAATTTTGGCGGCCTTGCGCTGGCTGGTTCTGGCGGCGCTCATCGTGGCGCTGGCGCAGCCGCGTTTGGCGAACAGCCACACGGAGGTCAAGGCCAGCGGCATTGACATCGTGTGCGCGCTGGATTTGTCGGGCAGCATGAACACGCCGGATTACATCATCAACGGCCGGCAAATTAGCCGCATTGACATGGCCAAACCCGTCCTGAAGGAATTCATCGAAGGCCGGCCCAACGACCGCATCGGCCTGGTCGTGTTCGCGGCGCAGGCGTTCATCGCCACGCCTCTGACGCTGGATCACGAATATCTGCTCGACAACATTGACCGGCTTGGCATCGGCACGATCAATTCGGACGCGACCGCGATTGGCGACGGCATCACGACGGCGCTGAACCGGCTGCGCGATTTGAAATCGAAAAGCAAAATCATCGTGCTGATGACCGACGGTGGAAACAACTCCGGCAAGATTGATCCGATCACGGCGACACACGCGGCGGAGGCGCTCGGCGTAAAAATTTACACCATCGGCCTTGGCAACCGCGAAATCGTCCAGCAGATGCGGTTGCCGCCGGGCTATTTGCCGGACGAGGAGACGTTGCAAAAAATCGCGGACATGACCGGCGGAAAATATTATCGCGCGGACAACGCGGAAAAATTCCTGAAAATTTACGCGGAAATTGACAGGCTGGAAAAAACGGAGGCCACGATCAACAAATACACGGATTTCAAGGAACTGTTTCCGTGGCTGGTCGCGGGCGGACTGGCGCTGCTGCTGATGGAACTGGCGTTGGGACAAACCGTGTTCAGGAGGCTGCCATGAGGTTCGAGCATCCAAATCTGTTGTGGTTGCTGCTGGCGGTTCCGCCGGCGCTGGCGCTGTTTTTCTGGTGGAGCGAACGCGCGCGGCAAAAATTGCTGGCGCAATTCATCGA
>CAYYWB010000394.1:0-2192 GCA_964475285.1 uncultured Bifidobacteriaceae bacterium
ATGATGAGCATGATGCGGAGCGTCGTCGGCGACGACGCGGCGTTGTGGATGTTCAAGCTGTTCATTTCGGGGTTCGTCACGCTGTAGACCAGGTTCGGAAAAATGTTCAGCGCGAACAGCGCCATCAGCGTCACGATGGCGGTGCAGGACGACAAAAACGCCCTGCCGTCATTGCCGTGATGGAATTCGCGCGGGATGTTGGCGATGGCCAGCATATTTGCCAGCGCGACGGTGAAAAGCAGCGGATGTTCCCGCACGTGCTCCGACATGTGCGGCACGTAAAGCAGCGTGGCCATCGTCAGCGTTGTTGCGCAAATCACGAAAAAGATGATCGAATTCATCGCCCAGCCGCGCAGCTTGTCGTGCAGCGCGCCCTCGGTTTTCATCACGCCGTAAATCGCGCCGTGCATCATGAACAATGACACCGTGGTCACACCCACGAGTAATGGATACGGTTTCAGCAATCCAAGAAAAGTCCCGGCAAATTCGCCGTGTTCATCAACCGGCACACCCCACGCGATGTTGCCCAACGCCACGCCGATGAGCAGGCTGGATAAAATGCTGCCGACGGAAAACCCGATGTCCCACGTTTGCCGCCACCAGCGCTCGGGCCGCTTGCTGCGGAATTCAATCGCCACCGCGCGGAAGATCAGCGCTGCCAGCAGCAAATACAGCGCGAGATAAAATCCGGAGAAGACCGTGGCATAAACATTCGGAAACGCTGCGAACAACGCGCCGCCGCCGGTGACGAGCCAGACTTCGTTGCCGTCCCACACCGGCCCGATGGCGTTGAGCATCACGCGCCGCTCGGCGTCTTCCTTGGTGAACAAATGCAGCGCGCCGATGCCGAGGTCAAAGCCGTCGAGCATCGCGTAGCCGGTGAACAGCACGCCGACCAAAATGAACCAAACTGTGTTCAAATCGAAATTCATAATTTGATATGCAGCCGGGATTGTTAATGACTAATTCCTAAATCCTAATGACTAAATAATGACGAAGCTCAAATGTCAAAACCGCCTTGGCCCGGCTCAAAGTGTTTTGGGAATTGGTCATTGGGAATTCTTTCATCATTATGGTTTAGTCATTGGTCATTTCGCGCGGGCAGCGCGAGTTTGCCGGACGGCTTCAAATCCGCGTCATCCGGGCCGTGCTGGATTTTGTCGTTGAGCAGGTAAATGAAAACGGCGAACAGCAGGAAATAAATCAACGTCATCAAAATCAGCGACGACAGGACAACATTTGCCTCCAAAATCTTGGAGAATCCTTCCGGCGTCCGCAGCACGCCATAAACGAGCCATGGCTGCCGTCCGACTTCCGCCGCGAACCAGCCGAGCTGATTGGCGATTTGCGGGCCAAGCACGGAGAAAACCAGAATCCACAGCAGCCAGCGCCGCTCGTGCAGCGTGCCGTTGCGGAAATATAAAAATCCGAGCGCCGCGATGGCAATCAGCGTGAAGCCAATTGCCACCATGCCGTGGAAAAATTGGAAGGACGCCTGCACCGGCGGCCGGTCTTCCGGCTTGAATTCGTCCAGCCCGGTGACCGGCGCGTGAAAATCATTATGCGCCAGAAAACTCAACATTTCCGGCGCCTGGAGGCCGACGACCTCTTCATTTTTCTCGTCCACCCAGCCGGCGAGCGTAAGCGGCGCGTTGGAAGTCGTCAGGTAAAGTCCTTCAAACGCGGCGAGCTTGGCCGGCTGATTTTTCGCAACGCCCTGCGCGCTGACGTGGCCGGTGACCGCCTGCAACAGCGACGCGACGAGCGCCACGGACAGTCCGACTTTCAACGACGCGCGGGCAAATTCCATGTTTCGCCTTTTCAACAAATACCACGCGCTCACGCTCACCACGAGAAACGCCCCCGTCTGCCACGCGCCGCAAACCGTGTGGAACAACCGTTCCAGCGTGGACGGATTGAAAACAACCTGCCAGAAATCCGTGACTTCCGCGCGAGCCACGCCGTCGCGCGTCACGATGTGATAGCCGGCCGGCGTCTGCATCCAGGAATTTGCCACGATGATCCACACCGCGCTGAAATGTGCGCCGAGACAGACCATGCAAGTCGAGAAGAAATGCATTTTGCGGCTGACCTTGTCCCAGCCGAACAGCAGCACGGCCAGAAAACCGGATTCGAGGAAGAACGCAAAAATGCCCTCCGCCGCCAGCGCGCTGCCGAACACGTCGCCGACG
>CAYYWB010000395.1:0-2190 GCA_964475285.1 uncultured Bifidobacteriaceae bacterium
CGCCGAAATACGCGCTGTCGCCCGCGTGATAAATTTTCCGGCCCTGATGCTCCAGCACAAACCCGCCGTAGCCGCGGTGGCTGTCGCGCAGCGTCCGCGCGCCCCAATGCTGGCTCGGCGTGAACGTCACCTTCCAGTCGCGCTGTGAAAAACTTTCCCACCAGTCCAGCTCGATGACGCGCGAGAAGCCGAGATTTTGCGCGAGGTCGCCGACGCCCCACGGCATCACACCGATTTTCGGTGCCGGCAATTTGCGCAGCGTCGGCTTGTGGAAATGATCGAAATGCGCGTGCGTCAGCAACACCAGATCAATCGGCGGCAGGTCGCGGATTTTCAAGCCGGCGCGTTTGATACGTTTCAGTAAAAACAGCCAGTTCGCAAAATTCGGATCAATCAGCACGTTCAAGTCCGTGAATTGGATTAGAAACGACGCGTGGCCAATCCATGTGATGGCCACCTGCCGGCGTTTGAGCTTTGGGAAAACCGGGTGGCGCGGCTGGCCGGTGCGCGGCGTCAGCCAGGCCTTCCAGATGAGTTCCTGAAAAAACGTGCGCGGGTTGAAATGCCGCGACGGCGTCAAATCCTTGAACGAGCGCGGCAAGCGCCGGCGCGGCGGGACGGGACGTTGTGGAACAGGTTTCGTCATTCGACGACTGGAATTTAACCCCAAATCGCCCGGAGTGAAATGGAAAACCGGTGGTGTTCTTATTTGCATTTGGTGGGTGCGTCGCTGCGGCAGCACCGCCACCCAATTCGGACATTGCCGTAAAACCGGAAGCTTTGGATAGAAAAAAACTCCGTAGACAGAATGATTGAGGACAGAACAACTTTTGTTTTCATCATTCTGCCATCAATCATTCTGTCTTGATTCAGGCATGAAGCGCCGCATTGATTTTTTGATTGTTCGTTCAATTTTTTTCAATTATCCGCTCGCGGCATTTGCGGTTATCCTGTTACAAGATGAACTCAACCAGGCTTGGCCGCCAATGCGCGCTGCTTTTGCCGCTTGCCATGCGCCGTCGGCGGGGCGCACACTGCGCGCAGCCAGGTCGTATCGTCCATTGAAAGGAAAAATTTATGGAACCCGGTATTCTTCTTGTCGTCTTGATAATTCTCGGAATTCCGATTGCGCTGGCAATCTGGCTGATTGTCCGCGCCGTCAGCGCGCAGAGTCGCATCGAGGAACTTTCCGACCGGCTCATCGCCCTCGAATCGGAAATGATCCGGCTGAAACGGGAAAAGGAACCACCGCAGCCCGTCGAACCAGCGCCCGCACCCGCGCCGCAACCAAAAATCATCACGCCACCACCGGTCGCCGCGCCGCCACAAATCGTCACTCCGCAGCCGGTCATTTCATCGGAACGTCCATCTGTCGCCACACCACTGCCGGTTTCGGCTCCGCCGATGCCCGTGCCCGTGCCGCCGCGTCCAACCACGCCAGCCTTCAACTGGGAACAATTCTTAGGTGTCAAGGGCTTTGCGTGGATTGGCGGCTTCGCATTGTTTCTCGGCGTCGTTTTCGCCATCCAATACGCATTCGCCCACCATCTCATTTCGCCCGAATTGCAGGCGGCCCTTGGCTTTATCACCGGCCTCGGCCTGCTGGTCGGCGGCGTGGTGATGTCGCGCAAAAATTTCCCCGCACTTTCGCAAACCTTGTGCGCCACCGGCGTCGTCATCCTCTACGCCGTCACGTTTGCCTGCCGCGAGATTTATCATTTTCTTACCTGGGCGGATATGTGGTGGGATGCGTTGCCGGCTTTTGCAATGATGGTTCTTGTTACTGCAACGGGGTTTTTCCTGGCGGTGCGGCTCAATGCGCTCGTCGTTGCCATTCTCGGCATGCTTGGAGGCTTTCTTACACCTGTTCTGATTCACACCAATCACGACAATCCGCTCGGCCTGTTCGGCTATATCGCCATCCTCGACGCCGGGCTGATTTTCGTGGCACTGAACAAGCGCTGGCATTTTCTCACCGCGTTCGCCGCGCTGGGCACGGCCATCATGCAAATCGCCTGGGCCGGCGAGTTTTTTACCCGCGAAAAATATTTTGAGGGAGACAAAATCCTCATCGCGCTCGCCGTGCTGCTTGGCTTCGATGCGCTCTGGCTCGCGGCGAACTGGCTGGCCAAACGCCGCGCGAGGCTGTGTGAAAACTGGCGGACAATAGTGGAGTAGAAGCTGGCAGAG
>CAYYWB010000396.1:0-2187 GCA_964475285.1 uncultured Bifidobacteriaceae bacterium
CCGAGGTCCAGGCCGATGACCTTGTCAATTTCCTGTCCCTTGGCGGTGAGCATGAGGATGGGCGCGGCAAATTTCTTCGCACGGAGCTGTTTGCAAATGTCGTAGCCGCTCGCGCCGGGCAGCATCACATCCAGCACAATGAGCGCCGGCTGGTGTTTGGCGACGGCTTCGAGCGCGGTGTCGCCGCGGTTGCACGAGGCGACTTCGTAGCCCTCGCTTTTCAAAACCTCCTCCAGACCCAGCAAAATGTGCGGGTCGTCCTCGACGATGAGAATTTTTGTATTCATAAATGAATCCGCGAATTACGCGAATTGTCGCCAATTGTTTTCTGCCGGACGCAATTCGAGGAAATTGGCGTAATTTGTGGATAAAAATCCGTGTTCATCCGTGTTTATCCGTGGTTGATACTGGCAGGCGCAAAACAAAACAACTGCCGCCGCCGACGCGCGGTTCGTAAACCACGTCGCCGCCGTGGGCGCGGGCGATTTGCCGCGCAATCGTCAGCCCGAGGCCCGAACCCTGGATGCCGCTGGCCAGCGAATCGTGCGCGCGGTAAAATTTCTCGAAAATCTTTTCGCCGCTGCCGCGCGGCACGCCGGAACCGCGATCCAGCACCTTGATTTCGGCGTGAGGCAACGGCATTTGTTTTTGCGCCAATTGCAACATGATTTCCTTGGACGGAGCGCCGGTCTCCGACCCGGCGCGTTTGAAATCATCGCCATCAGCGAGCCGTGCCAGAGGCCGGCGTTCCGGGCTGGGAGCGCCGGCGTCTCGCTGGCGAGGCTTCACGGGATCGCTGCCACTTGCCGGCGGGACGCCGGCGCTCCCAGGAGAATACTTTTCGGCGTTGGACAGCAGGTTGACGATGATCTGCGACAGCGCGTCAGCATCCCCGCGAACGGCAATCGGCGTTTCCGGCAGTTCGCAGGTGAATTTGAATCCGCCGGCTTCGAGGTGCGGGCGGAAGGCCTGCTCGATGCCGCGAACCACGCCGGCCAGGTCGCACGGCTGGAAATTGTATTTCTTCTCGCCGCGTTCCATGCGCGAGAAATCGAGGACGTTGTTGATGAGCCGCGTGAGCCGCGCGGCCTCGGCGGTGATGATTTGCAGATACGAGCGCTGCTTCGCGGCGTCGGCGACGCGGCCCTCGGCGAGCAGCTCGGAAAACATTCGGATGGACGTGAGCGGCGTCTTCAATTCATGCGAAACGTTGCCGACGAAATCGGTTTTCTGCCGCGCCAGCTTCAATTCGGCGTTCAGGCTGCGGACGATGAGCCAGCTTCCGACGCCGATGGCCAGCACCAGCACGGCGATGAGCAGGCCGAGCGTGATTTCGGCGGTGTGCGCGGCCCGCGTGAGCTGCACTGGATTGACGAGATACGCGGCCACTTCCCAATGCGGCAGCGCATCGCCGATTTCCGTGGCGACGAACGGGCGTTTCCAGTTCGCCTGAAAATTCGCGTGCGAAATCGCGACGGGCTTCGCGTTGTCGTCAAGCAGCGCGAGGCAGATTTCATTTTGCAGTGCGGGATCGGGCTGGATCAAGCCGCGCAGGCCGTCCACGACGCGGTCCAGATTCAGTTGCGCGCCGAAAATCAAATCCGGCTCGGCGCCCAGCCGGTGCCAGAACATGAGCTTGAGCTTGTTCTGGAGGAAGCGCGCGAGCATGCCGTCGGATTCGTTGCCGATGAGCTGGCGGAATTCGGCCTCCGCCGGAATCACGCGCGACAGATTGTTCTGCGAATCGTCCGCGACCGCCTTGGCGTTTTCGCCACTCTGATATTGCTGGCTCTGCGGATTGACTTTGCGCTGCTGCGCGGACTTGTAATTGACGATGTTCTGTGACAATTGCTGGCCCTCGGCGTCCTTCAGCGCGACCGAATCGTCCAGCGCGGCTTGTCCCTGCTGCGTCAATGTCGTTGCAATTTGGACATCCGATTGAGCCGCCCCGGCGATGGCCGCTTGCTGCCGCTGTTGTGGAATCTGGTCGGCGGAACCGGTTTGTGCCGGCGTCAGAAGCTGTTGATTTTGTCCGCCCTGACCGCCGCCGCCGAAACCACCGCTACCACCGCCGCCACGACCGCCACCGCCGCTGAAAGAATTGTTCAGCGCGAACGCCTGGTTTTGGCCGACGCTGGCGGAATTTTGTCCGCCGTTCCGGGCGGAATTGGCAAGCGCCGTTCTTTC
>CAYYWB010000397.1:0-2186 GCA_964475285.1 uncultured Bifidobacteriaceae bacterium
CGACAACGGCAAGCTCAACTTCCTCGGCGCGTTCGACACGATTTACGCGCCGCAGCTCCCCGCCGTGCATCCGCAATGCGCGGTGGCGCTGCGGGTCACGTTCATGTCCGGCGACGTGGGCGAGCGCAAGCTCAAGCTGAATTTTGTGGACGCCGACGGCCGCGCCATCATGCCGGCGATTGACATCCCGGTGACGGTCGCGCTGCCGGACGACGCGTATTTCATCACGCGCAATTTCATCGTCAACATCCAGGGATTGAAGTTTGCCGAGGCGGGATTGTATTCCGTGGACATCCGGCTTGACGGCGAATCGCGGGCGAACATCCCGTTGCAGGTGAAAAATCCACCGCCGCGCGCTGCGGTGTAGGCTGGAGTTCCAGTTTCAGCATGTTTCGGCAATGGCCATGCGCAGCCCCCGTGGCGCCGGCTTGCGGTTGACTGTCCCGCGGATTTGCAATCCGCAAGACCCTGGAAATTCAACAGCCACAGTCAATGGGCGCTCCGCCGGCTGCAAATAGGCGAAACGGCGGGTTTCAAACCCGCGCCATGGGGACGGTGCAGGATGCACCTGTAAGACAAAATAAATTTCATTTGCACAAATGGGGTTTGCGGTTATGTTTCCGCGTCAGGCAGTGCGAGCCGTTCGCTTGCCAATCTGGTTTTTTGCGATATTGTTTTCATCATGGCCGTAACCAAAGTCAGTTCGACGGTTCATTTTGTTTCCCGGCGCTCGGCGGTGAGCGGGCACGGCGGCGCCGCCAACGGACGCTGGGTGCCGAACACGGATGTGTATGTCACCGACACCGGCCTGGTCATCAAGGTGGAGCTGCCCGGCATGAAAAGCGAAAACCTCGAAATCACCATCGAGGAAAACCGCCTGCGGATTTCCGGGAACCGTCCTGACTGCTGCCGCGCGCAAAAATGCAGTTTTCTAATCATGGAAATCAGCTACGGCCCCTTTGAAAGCGTGCTGGACCTGCCTTCGGGCTATGATCTGGGCAAGGCCAGGGCGATTTACGTGAATGGCTTTCTGCGGATTGACGTGCCGGCGGCGCTTCAATCGCAGTCCAAAACAACCAAGGTGCCGATTGCGGATGGAAATTAACCGCGCGAGAATCTTTTCCGGCGCGGCTGCATTTAACAACTGATGGATACGACGACGACATCGCCGGAGACGGAATTTGTCAGCATTCTCGGTGCCGCTGAAAAAGCGGAATCACCGCCGCGCATTTCCACGCGTTCGCTGCCGGATGCCCTGCCCGTGCTGGGCCTTTCCGACATCGTGATTTTTCCGGGCGCCGTCGTGCCGCTGCTCGTCGAGACCGGGCCGAGCCTCAAGCTGGTTGACGACATCGTGGCCGGCGACCGCCTGTTCGCCGCGGTGTTGCAGCGCAAGCCGGAAGTCGCCGAGCCGGCCCCGGAGGATTTGCACGAGGTCGGCTGCGTCACGCGCCTGTCCAAGATGGTGAAATTTCCCGACGGCACCGCGCGCGTGCTGGCCGAGGGACTCTGGCGCATCCGCGTGAAAAATTTCACGCCGCCCATGCCTTATCTGCGTGCGGCCTACGAACTCTTGCGCGACGAGACGGAAAATTCCGTCGAATTGCAGGCGATGCTGCGCAACGCGCACAAGCAATTTGATGAAATCGCCAAGATGTCCACTGCGCTGCCCGACCAGGTGAAAATCGCCGCGCTCAACACCGACCATCCCGGCCATTTCGCCGACCTCATCGCCGCGAACCTGAACTTGAGCCTCGAAGACCGCCAGCTGTTGCTCGAAACCATCTCCGTTCGCGAGCGACTCCAGAAGCTGCTGCCGCTGCTCGGCCGCGAGCAGGAGGTGCTGACGTTGAGCTCCAAAATCCAGAACGATGTCGCCTCCTCCATCGCCCGGTCGCAGCGCGATTTTTTCCTGCGCGAACAAATTCGCGTCATCCAGCGCGAACTCGGCGACACCGACCCGAACGCGAACGAAATCAAATCGCTCCGCGAAAAAATCGAGCAGACGCCGATGCCCGATGAGGCGCGCAAGGCCGCCATGCAGGAACTCGAGCGCCTCCAGCAGACGCCGCCCGCCGCCGCCGAATACGGCGTTGCGCGAAATTATCTCGACTGGATTTTGAATCTGCCGTGGGAAAAATCCACCGAGGACAAGCTGGATTTGAAGGCGGCGGAAAAAATCCTGA
>CAYYWB010000398.1:0-2181 GCA_964475285.1 uncultured Bifidobacteriaceae bacterium
TGAGCGCCGGCAGCAGGTTGAGCAATTCATCCGACTCGCCGGAATAGCTCAACGCCAGCACCACGTCGCCGTCGGTGATGATGCCGAGGTCGCCGTGGAGCGCGTCCACGCTGTTGAGCATGACGCTGGTGGAGCCGGTGCTGGTGAGCGTGGCGGCGATTTTTTGGCCGATGTTGCCGGATTTGCCGATGCCGACGACGATGATTTTGGCGCGTTGCGCCAGCGCGTCAGCAATGATTTCCACCGCGTCATCAAACGACGCGTCAAGCTGCGCGCGCACGGCCTTGAGCGCTGCGAGTTCAATGTCGAAAACTTTCCGGGCCTGGACGAGATGCTTCATCACGGCGAGGATGCCGGGAAGCCGCGCCCATTTCAATCCCGAACAACAGTCCGCCGCGGATGGTTCACTTCGTTTGTGAGAAGAGCATGAAGACGCGCGGGCCGCGGTCGGTCGGAATGGCGAATTGCAACTCCTGCGCGCCGGTTGGAACGGCCATGCCGTCGGAATACGCGTCCTCGACCGGCTTGCCGTCCGCGAGCAGCATGTAATGATGCGTGCGGTTGCCCTGAATTTGCTGGAGCATTACTTGCCAGCTGTGCATTGCGTGGTCGTAAATCAACGGCACCTTTTTCCAGTTCGTAAAGGTGCCGGCGATTTCGACCGCGACCGGTTCCCGCGTCTCGCCGTCCGGCAGGCGCCAGCGGAAGATTTTCGTGAAAGTTAATTTTCGTTCCGCCGGCGGCTTTGCGCCGGTTGGACCTTTTGAAAAACCCGCTCCGCCTTTGTGCGGCGGCGGGCGCAGGAAAGCGTTGCCAAAATCTTGAGCCATAATTGTGCGTCTCTGTCAGTTTGGAAGATAAACGAACATCACCCGCGGCTCAAGTTGCAGTTGCCGGTTTCAGCCGAATATTTCCGGTTCATTCCGTGTTGGGATACGAGCCAAGCACCTTGACGCGGTTGCTCCCGCGCTCCAGCAGCGCAACCACCTTCGAGACTTTGCGGTCCTGAACGTGCCCGTCGCAATCAATGAAAAAGAAATATTTCCACGCCTTCCGTTTGCCGGGGCGCGGCTCGATTTTCGTCATGTTGATTTGGCAACGCCGGAACGCGGCAATCACATGATTCAGCGCGCCGGCTTTGTCCGCCATGCCCACCAGCAGGCTCGTCCGGTCGTCGCCGGTGGGCGGGCTGCACTGGCGGCCCAGAACCAGAAAACGTGTCTGGGGCAAGATGATTTGCGAAATGATTTTCAATTCGCTGTCCACAAAAATGTCGAGCGTGTGCGTGACGACGCCATCAGTGGAATTTTCCAACGGCACCACGCCGTAATCCGCGCGGCCCTTGCTGACCTCGGTGAAAACGTCCGCGATGGTCTTTTGCGGCGCGTAACGCAGGCTCGCGCCGAACCGCCGGATCGCCGCCTGATGCGCGGGCGTCGCCTCCGAGCCGAGATACGCGATGGTCATGTTCTTTTCGAGCGCGAGCGCGCTGGACATGATTTCGCGGTAAATCGCGCGAAGCTGGCCGCTGGTGATCGGCCCGGCGTTGAGCCGGCAAATGCGCTCGAACACGGCACGCTCGCGGTGCGGCGCGTAAATCTCCTCGCCCGCCTTTAGCTTGATGCCGCCGATGGCGAGCACATGGCGAGTGCGCTCGTTGAGCAGCCGGACAATCCGCGCGTCCAGCTTGTCAATCGCCTTGCGATGTTCGGAAATGTGCAAGCAAAGGTAGAATGATGAATGAAGAATGAAGAATCAAATCCGTTTCACGGGATTGTCTGCGGCGGATTTTCAATGGCAGGAGATGCGGACGTTTCTCCATTCTGCATTTTGCCTTCTTCATTTAACTTCAATTGCTCCGGCGGAGTCGTCGCCAGGCCGGGATCAGCCGTGACGGGCGCGGGCGGTTTGGCGATGGGAATGCGGCGGAGTTCGTCCGCAGCTGGCAAATCTTCCAGGCCGCGCAGGCCGAAGTATTCGAGGAACAGCGCCGTCGTGCCGTAAGTCGGCGGGCGGCCCACGACTTCGGCGCGGCCAACAGTCTCGACGAGGCCGCGTTCCATGATGGTCTGCATCGTGCCGTCCACGTTCACGCCGCGGATCTGCTCGACCTCGGCGCGCGTGATGGGCTGGCGATACGCGATGATGGCGAGCGTTTCCAGCGCGGGCTGCGACAGGCGC
>CAYYWB010000399.1:0-2178 GCA_964475285.1 uncultured Bifidobacteriaceae bacterium
GCGCGGCCCCGGCAATCGGCGTGAAAACGTAGCAAACGATGTCGTGATTGAGAAACGCGGAAAGCCCGCCGGTCGCCAGCATCAGGACCAGCAGAAAGCGCGCGGGATTTCCGAGCCGTGCCGAAATGCCGCCCGCCACCCAATCGTAAAATCCCGACAGCCGGAGTTGCGCCGAGATGACGAAAAAACCGAAAAGCAGGAAAACCGTCGGCCAGTTGACGAAGGAAATGACATCGGCGGTGGTGACATCGCCGAAAATCATCAGCGCGATGGCACCGAGCAGGGCGATGCCGACGCGATTCAGCTTCAAGCCCGGCACGCGCCCCATCGCAATTCCAAGGTAAGTGCCGGCAAAAATCACCAGGATAACCGGCTTATCATGGAAACCCGCGGTCGCCGTGGCAATCAGGCCGGTCATGGCAAGGGTTTATTTCACCAGCAGTTTGCGGATGGACTGCAATTCCTTCCGACGTTCCTTGCTGGGTTCGGGATAGCTCATCTTGAGGCTTTCCAGCGTGTCGAGAACGATGCGCGAAATGATGAGCCGCGCGTTCTCCTTGTCGTCGGCGGGCACGACGAACCACGGCGCGCGGTCGGTGCTGGTCGCGCCAAGACAATCTTCGTAGGCTTTCTGATAATCCTTCCAATGCGCGCGCTCCGTGATGTCCGACTGGCTGAACTTCCAGTTTTTGTCGGAATCGTCAATGCGTTCGAGAAACCGCCGGCGCTGTTCCTCCTTGGACAGATGCAGGAAAAATTTCAAGACGCGCGTGCCATTCCGATAAAGGTGCCTTTCCAAATCCACGATGGAACGATACCGTTCGTCCCAGATTTTTTTTTCGTCCATCAATTCCTCCGGCAATTTCTGCGCCTGAAGCAATTCCGGATGCACGCGCACAACCAGCACCTCCTCGTAATAGGAGCGGTTGAAGATGCCGATGCGCCCGCGCTCCGGCAGGCAGCGGGTCGTGCGCCAGAGAAAATCGTGCGCCATGTCCTCGTCGCTGGGGCGCTTGAAACTGAAAACCTCGCAGCCCTGCGGATTGATGCCGGAGAGAACGTGCTTGATGGCGCCGTCCTTGCCGGCGGCGTCCATCGCCTGGAAAATCAGCAGCAGCGCGTAGCGGTCGTGGGCGTAAAACAGCCCCTGCCGCGCGCTCATCTCCCGGGTCTGGGCTTCGAGCAGTTTCTGGTAATGCTCCTTCGACTTGTAAAACGGCTTTGCTTTCGTCGGCCATTTTTTGAGCCGGATTTTTTCGCCTTCACGGACGCGGAATTCGTTGGATTCAATTTTCATCGGCTGATCCCTTTCCTGTGAGGACGGATTGGAGCAGAGCCGTGTTTTGAGAGCAAGATGGATTTTGCGCGGATTGGCCATCCGCCGGCACGGGCGCGGTTTGCAAGGAAACAGGGCGCGTTGGCGTGTTTGCGGGCCGCAGAGTTGCAGGAAAATATGCCGCCACCGAATTGCGGTGGTTTAATCCCATGCCGGGTTACTCAATTAGTCCAGTTTTGAAACGGGCTTTTATCTTTGCCTGTTCACGGCACCACCGGAGGCGGTTGTAATCCTGTCACCGGCGGAGCCGGGGGCGCGGGCGGGAACACATCGTATTCGGGGCCGAATTGCCGAAGGAAGTAAAGTGGATACGACCGCTTGAACACCAGCACCGGCAGCAGCAGCACCGTGCCGATGTAGGGAATTGCCATCACACAGCCAGCGCAGCAGCAGGTGATGAGCACCGCGCCGAGGACAATGACGCCGATCGCCATGCCCAGCACGATTTGAAACAAAATATAGAGCGTGAACAGTCCGGCATTGTCCGCCAGCAACCCCCAAAATTCCCGCCACGCGGCGAGGCATTTTCCCCCGCGCAGAAACAGGATGGGCACGACGAAATCCGTCGTGAACTTGCGAATCAGCCCATAGACAATCGCCGCCGCGAAAAATATCAGCGCAAGACCCACCGCCGCCATGATGCCCGCCGCGTCCGGTTCGCCGCGCAAAACCATCCGCACTATGATGACCGCGATGCCCGCCAGCATCGGCAGCATCAGCACCATTCCGATCAAACCCAGCACGAGGCGGAACCAGAACAGGCTGTTCGCCTCGCGCCCGAACTTGTTCCACGGCTCGCCGACCTCCGCCTTGTCCAGCGCCACGCAATGCAGGAACATGAA
>CAYYWB010000400.1:0-2168 GCA_964475285.1 uncultured Bifidobacteriaceae bacterium
TCGTCGGCACCAGCGGTTCAATGTCGCAGATGACGATGCGTTTGACGCTGGGATAAGTTATGAACGAACCGGCGGTCACGCCAGCGCCGCACGCCACCACCAGCACCGTTTTCGGCTCCGGATTTGCCAGTGCCGAGATGTGTCCCAGCATCCGTTGGAGCCGCATGTCCTGCGGATCGCTGGAGGCCTGCACCTTGCCGGCGCCGTGGAAATAACGCCAGCCATTGCGCGTTTGGGTGACGGCCACCGACACGTTCATGCCTTCACCGACATACAGGCAGTAGCGGTCCGGGGAGCCGGGCCCGGTGGGCACGCTCGATGCGTCCACGATGCCGGGCGCCAGTTGGTCAACCCACGACGCGAAATAGCGGCCAAACGCCACGACGCCCCACGGCATCGCTGTCACATTTGCCACGAGCCAGCCGGCGGCAAGGGTGGCAACGCCGAGCGCGGCAAATCGCGGCCAGAGCGCGCGAAATTTCCGGCCCGTCGGCACGCCCGGCGCAGACCAAAATACCGGAACCAGCGCGACGAGGCTGGAAATGACCGCCAGCGTGATGATCAGCCGTTGCGAATTCTGCGTGCCAATCCACGGAATCAGCAGCAATGAAAATGACAGCGCGCCAATGATCGCGCCGACCGTGTTGGCGGCATAAACTCCGCCGACCAGCCGGCCCGGATCCTGGCCGCGAGCCGCCACCGCCGCGAGGGCCAGCGGGAAACTTGCCCCCCACAGGCACGGCGCCGGCAGCAACGCCCAGAGACAACGCACCATGTCCAGTTGCAGCGTGAACCACGGGCTTTGCGACATCTGCGGATCAACCGGCCAGTAAGGAACCGATTTCGTCAACATGAACACCGTCCACGCCACGCCGCCGGCGATCAACATCTGGCAAATTCCCAGCGCCACGCGGGGCGATTTCACGCCGCGCGCCAGCGCCGATCCCGCCGCGCTGCCGAGGCCGAGGCCGATGAGAAAAACCGCGAGGATGATTGAAAATGTATAAACCGTTCCGCCGAGCATCAGCGACGCCAGCCGCGTCCAGACGACTTCCGCTCCCAGCGCGCACAGGCCCGACAACGCGATGGCCACATAAACCGCCCAATCGCCCGGCGCGTGCGCGGCGCGTTGCGGCGTGTTCCCGGCTGATTCGTCACGCGCGGGTTCGTGGGTGGTTTTGCTGGCCAGAACAAGGGCAAAAAATGCCACGGCCACATTGAATCCCGCTGCCGCATACGTCGCCACCGCCATGTCATGCACCCGCAACAAATAAAACCCGGCGAGCAGACAGCCGCACACCGCGCCGGCGATGTTGCCGCCGTAAAAAAATCCCAGCCACGAAACCCCCTGCGGCGTGGTCTCCACCCAGCGCGCAATTGCGGGCAGCGTCGCGCCCATCAACAACGTGGGCGGCAGCAGGCAGATCGCGCTCACCACCCCGCGCAGTAAAATTCCGTGGAACCCGTGGCCGAACGCCGTGTAAAACCGCTCCACCAGCGGCATGCCCGCGAGCATCAGCAGGCCGAAGACCGCCACGCCGATTTCCAGCATGGCATAAACCCGCAGCGGATGGCGGCGGCTGGAAATCAGACGCGGCAACAGCAGGCTGCCCAGGCACATCCCGCCCATGAACGTGCCGAGCAGCACGCCCAGCGAAACGGCCGTGGAACCGATGAGCAATTGCAGCCATTGCAGCCAGACAATCTCGTAAATCAGCGCGGCGCATCCGCTGCCAATGAAGAGCAACACCAGCAACGGCAGAAAACGCCGGGATGCCTGCGAATCCGCCGAAGCGGTTTGAAATGTGGTCATTCGCCGCCAAAGCTGGCGCAAAACGCCCCGCAAATCAATCTGAAACCAATCCGGCCTTGTTTGTAAATGCGATGAACGCCTGCCCGCCTGCCTCCTGGGAGCGCCAGCGATTCAATTTGGCTGGTGCAAGTTCTCACCGACAATAGCCCAGCCTTTCAAGGCTGGGAAGAAACGTCCCCATGAAATTGTTTAGTCCCGCAAGGGACGACAGACGATTTCTCTCGTCCCCAGGGGACTTGCGATGTTGCCGCATGGTGAACCCAGCCATAAATGGCTGGGCTATTTTCAAATCACGGCGCGAGCCGTTCGCGGTGGGGCTGGTGGTCGCGGTTCCAGCGGCTCAAGGCGGCGTCGC
>CAYYWB010000401.1:0-2154 GCA_964475285.1 uncultured Bifidobacteriaceae bacterium
GTCGGCCCCGCCAAGGCGGACGAGGTTTTCATGGCGTGGAACTACTCGCGTTACGTCGGAAAGGTGGCGGAGGCTGGCAAGGCCGAATATCCCGTGCCGATGTTCGTGAACACCTGGATCGTCCAGCCGACGGACAAGGGACCGGGCGATTATCCGAGCGGCGGGCCGCAATCTCAAAATCACGACATCTGGCGCGCGGGCGGGCCGCAGGTTGACATGCTGTCGCCGGATATTTATCTGCCGAACTTCTCCGAATTGGTCACGCGCTACGCCCGGAACGGCAACACGATTTTCATTCCCGAATCCACCGACAGCGAAGTGGGCGCGGCGAATGTGTTTTATGCAATCGGTGAGCGCAATGCCGTCGGTTACTCGGCCATGGGGATTGATTCGCTCACGCGGATGGTTGCCCGTCCGGGAACCGGGAGCGCGGTCGCGCTGCCGGCCGATATCACAACCCTTCCTTTTCCCAAGGCTTACCATCTTATCGCCGAAATGACGCCGCTGATTTTGGACGCGCAGTCGAAGGGAACGATTGGCGGAGCCTGGCTGAACCGAAGCAACATAATGACCGACATCAACGTGGGCGGCTACACGGTGAACGTTGAACTCCGGCAAAATCGCCGGCAGCCCGACGCCATGGCTGACATTGGCTATGCCATCGTCATCGCCGCGGGCCAGGATGAATTTTTCGTGGCCGGCAACGGCGTTCAAGTCACATTTCTCCCCACGACTCCCGGACCGCCCATCGCCGGCGTGACGGGAGTGGAAGCGGGCCGCTTTGAGAACGGCCATTGGGTGGTGACCCGCCGGCTGGGCGGAGACGATTGTGTGCTGGAATACGATCAGGCGAAAGCCGCGGCGGCCCACCAGTCCGGCAGCGGATTAAGCTTGATGAATGGCCCCAGCATTCAGCACGTCAGACTGTATCGGTATCAATAAACAATTAACAAATTGGAAGATAAGATTAGCCATGAAAAATAAAATTCTGTTGAACTGCATTGCCTTGGTTGCGCTCGCCATCCCCGCTGGCGTTCAAGCCCAGGTCAACCCGATGATGCCCCACCTCGAAAAGCGCGGCGCCGCCACGCAATTGATTGTGGACGGCAAGCCGTATCTGGCGCTGGCCGGCGAAACCGACAACACGGCCTCATCCGACCTCGCATTGATGGACGCGGTATGGCCGAAGGTCGCCAAGGCCAACCTCAACACCGTCCTCGTCGGCGTCGGTTGGAACTGGGTTGAGCCGGTGGAAGGCAAATACGACTTCTCCCTCGTGGACGGCATCCTCTCCGGCGCGCGGAAGAACAACCTCCACGTCGTCCTGCTCTGGTTTGGCAGTTGGAAGAACGGCCTCTCCAGCTTCGCGCCCGCCTGGGTGAAAGCCGACCAGCAGCGGTTCCCGCGCGACCTGCTCACGAACGGCAAATCGGTGGAGGTGCTTTCGACCTTCAGCGACAACAATCTGCAGGCCGACACCCGCGCCTACACCGCCTTCATGCATCATCTCCGCCAGGTGGATTCCAAGCAGCACACCGTCATCATGATTCAATTGGAGAATGAAGTGGGATTGATTGGCGACACGCGCGACCATTCCGCCGCCGCCAATGCGGCCTTCGCCCAACCCGTGCCGCAGCAGTTGATGGATTATCTGCAAAAGAACAAGGCGACGCTCTGGCCTGATTTGCTCAAATTATGGGAAACCGCCGGCGGCAAAACTTCCGGCACCTGGACGGAAGTCTTCGGCGCCACCCCCGCGACCGACGAAATTTTCATGGCGTGGAATTACGCGCGCTACATGAACCAGCTTGCAAAAGTCGGCAAGGATGAACTGCCGATCCCGGTGTTCTCAAACACCTGGCTCGTCCAGCCCACGGACAAGCTGCCGGGCGATTATCCGTCCGGCTGCCCGGAGCCGCTTGTGATTGACATCTGGAAGGCCGGCGCGCCCGCGATTGACATCAACGCCCCGGACGTTCATCTGCCGAACTTCAGCTTCTGGTGCAGCCAGTTCCAGCGCCCCAACAATCCGCTGTTCGTGCCGGAATCGTCCGGCGACGCGAGCGGCGCGGCCAACGCCGTCTATTGCATCGGGCAGTATGCGTCCATCGGCTACTCGCCGTTTGGCGTCAATCATGTGGATACCTGGGGCGA
>CAYYWB010000402.1:0-2144 GCA_964475285.1 uncultured Bifidobacteriaceae bacterium
ATGCGCGTGTAGCTGGTCGTGAGCCGCGCGCCGCTGATGGCCTCGGCCAGGTTGTAAATTTTTTCGCGTTCGGTAAAGCTCAACAGGAAAACCGTGACCGCGCCCATGTCCATTGCGAACGCACCGAGACCGAGCAAATGCGCGGAAATGCGGGCCAATTCGGCGCACATGACGCGGATGTATTGGCAGCGCGGCGGCAGTTTGTCATGGATGCCGAGCAGCTTTTCCACTGCGAGCGCGTAGGCGACGTTGTTCGCGAGCGGCGCGAGATAATCCAGCCGGTCCGTGTAAGGGATGAACTGGGTGTAGGTCATGTTCTCGGCGATTTTTTCGTCGCCGCGATGCAGATAACCCACGTCCGGGTCGGCCTTGGTGATGATTTCGCCGTCCAGTTCCAGCACGATGCGCAACACGCCGTGCGTGGCCGGATGCGACGGTCCCATGTTCAAGACCATTTTCTCGCCGTGCATGTCCTGAAGCTCGTCCGCAGCCGCAACCGTGCGAGCAGCGGAATCACGAATTTCAATGTCTTGAACGGTGTTCATTTACGCGCCAAAAACTGCTTGAGGGCAGTCAATACGAAATAACAATTTGTAATTTGTTTCGGCTCGTGTTGCAGCGAGCGCTTTACTTAAAAAATCAACTTCAGACAAATGCAAATGTCCGTATGAATAATCAATGTTCATCTCGCACAAACAACTGGCCATTCCATCTCGTTTATTTTCGCGTTCCAAAAGACGAATGTGCGATTCACTCATCAGTCGTCTCAACACGAACGAATCGCTTTTAATGTGCTGGAGCTGCGGATGTGGCTTATGCTGACGAACATAATCCCGCAATGAGCCTTTTATTTTCTCTCCGCGGGCATACTCCACCAGAGACTTCGATGGCTCATCATCTTGCGCTCTATCAATCGCGAAAGCTTGGACGGTTAAGCGCGCGGTGTGTTCGCGCTTTCCCTTTTCCCAATCAATTCGCGATCTCGACATAAAAATTATTTTTGCACGCGTCGTTTATCGCTAATGCCGGGTTCGGTGCCTTCCAGCGTCCTCACGCGCGGTTCGCGGTGAATCGCATCCTCGCCGCTGGCGACGGTCACAAACGGCCCGCCTTCGAGTGGCGCGGGTTTCGTGAATGCGACGCCGGGCAATTCACTCGGCTTGCCAGCCAGCGGGAAATCCTTGCGCAGCGGAAAATACGGATAACCTTCCCACATCAAAATCCTGCGTAAATCCGGATGGCCGCTAAAGCGGATGCCCATCATGTCGTAGATTTCGCGCTCGTGCCAGTTGGCCGTGCGCCAAACGGGCAAAACGCTCGGCAGCTCGGATTTTTCCTCATTTACGTCTGTTTTGATCCGAATTTCGGCTCCGTTAACGATAGCGTGCAAGTGATAAACTACTGTCCAGCGCGGGTCGTCGCCATAATTATCCACGCTGCTGATGTCCACCAAGTAATTGAAACCCAGCTCCGTTTTGGCGAATTCGCACACGGCGGCGATTTGCTCCGCATCGGCGAGTTTGACCGAGATTTCGCCGCGAAATTCAGCCGGTTCGGAGATTAAATCACCGAACTTGGCCTTGATTTTTTTGGCGGATTCGAGGGCGGTCATTTGAATTCAGCCGCAAAAAGGCGCAGAAGGCCTAAAACCAACTTCGTTTTGTGAACTTTGTGCATTTTTGCGGCAATCAGGTGTTTTGATGTTTGAACGCCTTGACCGCCATGAGATTCTCCAGCACCGGCTGCGTGCTGATTTTGGCCTGCAATTTCATCAGCGCGTCGAACACGGCTTCGGGCCGCGGCGGGCAGCCGGAAATATAGATGTCCACCGGAATGATGTTGTCCACGCCCTGCAACACGGCGTAGCTGCGATACATGCCGCCAGTGGAAGCGCAGGCACCCATGGCGATGCACCATCTCGGCTCCGGCATCTGGTCCCAGATGCGCTTTACCGCACCGGCCATTTTGTAGGTGACGGTGCCGGCCACGATCATGCAGTCGGATTGGCGCGGCGAAAAACGCATGACCTCGGAGCCGAAGCGGGAAATATCGAACCGGCTGGCGCCGGCGGCCATCAGCTCGATGGCGCAGCACGCCAGGCCCATCGGCATCGGCCAGACGGAGTTTTTGCGGAACCAGTTCAA
>CAYYWB010000403.1:0-2138 GCA_964475285.1 uncultured Bifidobacteriaceae bacterium
GCCACAAAATCTGGTTGTTCGCCTTGAGCTTCGCGAGCGTTTCCTCGTCGGCAAAATAGCAGCCTTCGCCGTGCGCGATGGGAATGCGGAGAATTTTCCCGACCGGTATTTTGCTTGTGAACGGCGAATCCGGCGTGGCGGTTTTCAGGAAAATGTGCTCGCAGTGGAATTGCAAATCGCGGTTGCGGACGAGCGCGCCGGGCAGCAGGCCGGCTTCGGTGAGCACTTGAAAGCCGTTGCAGATGCCGAGGACGAGGCCGCCGTTGTCGGCGAATTGCTTCACCGCCTGCATCACCGGGCTGAACCGCGCAATCGCGCCGCAGCGCAAATAATCGCCGTAGCTGAAGCCGCCGGGCACGATGACGGCATCGGCGTCGCCGAGTGAATTCTCCTTGTGCCAGATATAACGCGCCGAATGGCCGAACACGTCGCGGAGGGCGTGGATGGCGTCCTGATCGCAGTTGCTGGCGGGGAATTGTAAAACTGCAAAGTTCATTTTCGTGATGCGTGACGCGTGATGCGTGAGTTGGTCGCGTTTCACGCATCACGCATCACGTTTTCATTCAATTTCCAGTTTGTAATCTTCAATCACCGGGTTGCTCAAAAATTTGTGCGCCGCGTCGTTCAGGGCTTTTTCCGCCGCCGCCTTGTCGGTGCCGGGCGCCAGGTCAATCTCGATGTATTTGCCGATGTGAACGCCGGTGACGCCGGTGTAGCCCATCTGGGCGAGGGCGCCCTGGACGGTTTTGCCCTGCGGATCCACGACGGCCTTTTTTGGGGTGATGACGATTTTTGCTTTCATTCGCGCGTCGTGAATGTTGCGAAAAAATCCGCCGCCGGGCGAGCCTTTTTTGATTCCCGCGCAACGGCGTTGAATTTGTCCGCCCGCTGCGTCATTGTTTGGGCATGGTTGACTCCGAACATCCCGACGAGGCGCCGTGCAGCAGCATCGGCGCGGAACGCAAGCCGCCGGTGCCCTGCACCATCGTCATCTTCGGCGCGAGCGGCGATCTCACGGCGCGCAAGCTGATTCCCGCGTTTTATCATCTTTGCAAGGACCGGCTCATGCCGCCGGCGTTCCGCATCGTGGGCTTTGCGCGGCGCGAAAAGACCGACAAATCGTGGCGGCAGGAATTGCGCGCGTCGCTCGACCAGTTTTCCCGCACCAAACCCGTGGACGAAAAAGTCTGGAAGGAATTCGCCGCGAACCTGTTTTATTGCCGGGGCGACCTCGCCGACACCGCAGCCTACAAAAAGCTGGAGGAGCTGCTGACCTCCTTCGGCAGCGGGCCGTTGCGGGAAAACCTGCTGTTTTACCTCGCCACGCAGCCGAGCCAGTTTGGCGAAGTTGTCGAGGAAATCCATCGCTCCGGCCTGCTGAACAAGGACGGAGTCGGCTGGCAGCGGCTCGTCGTCGAGAAACCGTTCGGCCATGACCTCGCCTCCGCGCACGCGCTCAACCATGAGTTGACCCGCTACGCGCACGAAAACCAGGTCTGCCGGATTGACCATTATCTCGGCAAGGAAACGGTGGCGAACATTTTGATGTTCCGCTTTTCCAACTCGATTTTCGAGAAGCTCTGGAACCGGAATTCCGTGGACCACGTCCAGATCACCATCAGCGAAACGCTCGGCGTCGGCGAGCGCGGCGGTTATTACGAGGAGGCCGGCGCGCTGCGCGACATGGCGCAAAACCACATGCTGCAGGTGCTGTCGCTCATCGCGATGGAACCGCCCGTGTCCCTCGAAGCCGAATCCGTCCGCGACGAAAAGGTGAAACTGCTCAAATCCATCCGCCCGCTCACGCCGGACGATGTCGCCAGGCAGGTGGTGCGCGGACAATATTTCGCCGGCCTCGTGAACGACCAGCCGCGCCCCGGCTACCGGCAGGAAACGAAGGTGAAAACGGATTCCAACGTCGAAACCTACGTTGCGCTGAAGCTCTTCATTGACAATTGGCGCTGGAGCGGCGTGCCGTTTTATTTGCGCACCGGCAAAAATCTGCCGATGAGCGCCAGCGAAGTGCGGATTCAATTCCGCCCCACGCCGAACGTCCTGTTTGCCGCGCAATGCGGACAGCAACTGGACGCCAACGCGCTCACGCTGCGCCTGCAGCCGAACGAGGGGATTTCCCTGCG
>CAYYWB010000404.1:0-2137 GCA_964475285.1 uncultured Bifidobacteriaceae bacterium
TCCTTGTCGAGCCGGTCCCAGACGCGGGCGGAAAAAATCTCGGTGTCGTAGTAGTCGTCAAAAAACTCCTCAAACTGGTCGAGGAACTTGGGGACGATGCGGTGCGGGCCTTTTGCCTGCCAGTCGCGGGTGTGCTGGGCGTAGGCGTCCTGCGTGTAGCGATACGGCACGAGTCCGAAATCCTCAATCGTGCGGGCGAAAATGAGTTTGTTGATGAGGAGGATGATGGATTCGGCGGCGGGGCCGGGCGGCGACCATTTGACCTTGTCAAATTCGTTGAACCAGATTTTGAGGTCTTCAAAGAATTGTTTTTCGAGCTCGGGCTTTTCCGCCGTGTCTTCCAGGCGGCGCACGGCGTCAAGCACGCTGCGGGTTTCGCGGCATTGCGCAAGGAAACCGGCAAATGGCTGATGGTAGAATGGCTTGCTGTCGAAGAAAAAGTCGCGGGCGCTGAAAAACCACGCCGTTCGCAGGTCGGTTAAAACAAGGTATTCGTGATCGGTGAGATATTTTTTGACCTGCGTGACGTGATGTTCGGGATTGGCGTCCTGACGCCACAAGGCATCCGGACCGTCGCGCTTGAACAGGGGTTTGAGTTCAAGCGGAACGGTCTCCCCTGTCGGCTCCGGCAGAATGAAATCCACGAAGCCTTCGCGCACGCCAACCTGGCGCGTCGGCTCAAATCCAAGCACGTCTTTGCAAAGCGCGGTGAAAAGGTCTTCGGCGGCGGATTCGGGCTTCGCGCCGTTTTTCAAATCGAGAAGATACTTTTCAATCGGGGCGCAAGGCGAAGGCTTCCGCGTGTCCGGCGCGGGCGGCAGAAATTCAATGCGTTCACGCTCGGTGAGGTCTTGAAGTGCAATGAGTATGTCGTCAGGCTTCACGCGCCACCAGTTTGCGCGGGAAAGCAGACAGCGTCAATGTTTGGAAAAGCTGAAATTCTGAAAGCTGAAAGCGGAAATCGAAAAGCGGAAGGCGGAAATTGATCAGAAGCCCTCGTCACCCTGGCTGCTGTTGTCAATGCGTGGGTGATGGCGATTTACGCCATGAACTATAATTTCTGCCGGATTCATCAGACGTTGCGCGTGACGCCAGCGATGGAAGCGGGAATTTCAGATCACGTTTGGAGCTTGGAAGAAATCGCAAAGTTGTCAAACTAACAGCCTATGAAAATAATTAAATATGCAACCGCCACAGCAGGCGATTTTAGGTCGCTTGATGCAATAGTCGCTGATTATATCTCTCAAGGTTTTCAGCCATACGGAAACCCTTATTCGAGCAGGGACACAAGCCATGGTCGCGCCTTGATGGAAATTCAGCGTGGCATTTTTACCGTATCACAAGCGATGGTGAAATATGCAGATTGAAAGTAGCCCACTACCCGAAACTGCCATAATACCCGGTTAATGGGGCTTTAAGTCGTTGGAAAATAATGCCCATGTCCTGGCTGCCAAGGCCGGGCAATTGAGACGGCAGGCACTCCTTGCGTCGTGCCCTGCAATCAAATTGGGACACCACCCGGCTCGGCTATCAAATCATAATCCGTGTGGCCGATGATTTTGACGCGGGCGAATTCTCCAATTGGCAGCTTGCCGCGAATGTAAACGCGGCCGTCAATGTCCGGCGCATCGGCCTCACCTCGTCCGGCGAGGTAATTTTGAATTTTGAGTTTTGAGTTTTGAGTTTCAGCCCCGCGCAAGAGGCCGTGCTCCCAGGAAGACACGTTCGCCTGTTGAAGCTGTTCCGCGTCAGCCCCGCCTTCGACGAGAACCTTGATTTCGCGGCCCACAAAACCTTCGGAAACGGCCACGGCGACTTTGTGCTGCGCGGCCATCGCCAGTTCGCGGCGCTTCTGTTTCAACTTGTCGGGAATTTGCCCGCTCATTCCGCCGGCGCGCGTGCCGTCTTCCTTGGAATAGGCAAACACGCCAAGGCGCTCGAACTTCGTGTCGCGGATGAAATCAAGCAGCGATTCAAAACATTTTTCGGTCTCGCCGGGAAAACCGACGATGAAGGTGGTGCGCAGCGCGATGCCGGGAATTCCGGCGCGGATTTTCCGAATCAAATCCACGATGTATTGCCGCGAGGTTTCGCGGCGCATCCGTTCGAGCATGTTTTCGTGGATGTGCTGGAGCGG
>CAYYWB010000405.1:0-2135 GCA_964475285.1 uncultured Bifidobacteriaceae bacterium
CAAAATGCGTGATGCCGAGGTCAAACGCGCGGCAGGCGATGGCGCGGGCGTTGTCATAGGAATCCTTCGCGCCGAAATTGTGCCAGAGGCCGAGGGAAATCAGCGGCAGCCTGACGCCGGAGCGGCCGCAGCGGCGGTAGAATTCGGGCGAGTCGTAACGGGTTGATGCGGGTGAATACATGATTATTCGACAATGCGCGGCCACGCGCCTTTGACAGTTCCGTAGTGGCGTTTGAGCCTGGCAAACTCCGATGAACCTGGATCGGGACAGACCGGTTTGCCGGTCGCGTCGAGATACAGGCAGCCAAGCTCGGCGGCGGGCAGTCGTGCTATCAACGCCCGCGATTCATGGACAATGCCAATCCAACGTTCCTTCATCGCCACAAAGTCGAAGGGCTTTTCCAGCCGGACATCCGCGAGGTCTTCGGTGCGGAACTGATTTCCCCGGAGCGCCCAATCAAGGATGAATTCCGGCGTCAGCCCCGGGTCTTTGCCCGCCGCCGCCCAGACCAGCGCCGCCAGATGCAAATGCCGGCCGTGAAGAAACAAGGCATCGAGGTAATCCCGAATCTTCTGCCGGCCGGCCAGGGCCAAAATCTTGTTCGTGGCCGCGTCCCAGAAATTCAGCCGCCAGCCCAGTTCCGCATCCGGTTCAACCGGGAAAAAACGGAACATCGCGTCCTGCACCCATTCAATTTTTGTCTGCGTCTTGTTCCGCGCCACCAAGGCCCGGCGGAATTCCGGCTGAACGCGGCCCACAGGTTCGACATGAAAACCGGATTTTCGCAGCGCGGTCACATCCGCTTCGTAGGCTGCCAGCAATAATTCCGGCGCGTCATGAAAGACGTCCACATCCTGGGAGCGGCGCGGAGAATCCGCCGCCTGGTGCAGCACCGTTGCGCCGCCGATGAAGCTGTCGGGATTGCGATTGGCTGCCAGCACGCGCAGCACTTCACGCTCGAAATTTCCTAGCGGCATAGCTCTGCAACAATTCGATAACCGCGATGGCCGCCATTTTGGCGGAGATTGCGGATGATCCAGGGCAGGTCCGCCTCCACCACCTGATGATCCGGATCAGAGGACCAGAAGCACTGGGCATAAAACTCCCTGAACGCCCGGCGCGCGAGTTCGAGCCGGCACCGGCTTTGTTCGGGAGTTGGTTGCGTCATGTTCACAGCGCTAAAACTAGCCCTTTTTCGGACCTCGAACAAGTCCCTGATTCAAAGACCCAGTTTCTTAAACCGGTTTTTCACTTCCTTGAGGTGGAAATCGAGCGAGCAGAGTTTTTCCAGTTCGCCCTTCTTGAAATGCTTCGCCACGGCGGGGTCGGACTTGAGCTGTTCGACAAAATCGGCGTCGTCGCGTCCGGCGTGTTTCACTTCCCACGTCTTCATCGCGGCGTCTTGAACAAGCTTGTAGGCGGCTTCGCGCGTCAGACCTTTTTTGATCAGCGCGAGCAGGACGGTTTGCGAATTCCACATGCCCAGCGACAGGCCGAGGTTCTTTTTCATGTTCTCCGGATAGACGTTCAAGCCGTCCATCAGGCGCGTGAGCAGGCCGAACATGTAGTCCAGCAGCGTGCAGGAATCGGGGAAGATGATGCGCTCGACCGACGAGTGCGAAATGTCGCGCTCGTGCCAGAGGGCGACGTTTTCGAGGGCGGCGATGGCATTGCCGCGGAGCACGCGGGCGAGGCCGGTGAGGCGTTCCCAAGTAATCGGGTTGCGCTTGTGCGGCATGGCGCTGGAGCCTTTCTGGCCTTTCGTGAACGGTTCCTCGGCCTCCAAAACTTCCGTGCGCTGCAAATGGCGGAACTCGACCGCCCAGCGCTCGATGCTTGCGCCGACAAGCGCCATTGCCAGCTGAAACTCGGCGTGGATGTCGCGTTGCACCACCTGTGTGGCGATGGGCGCGGGCTTCAATCCCAATTTATTGCAGACAAACTCCTCGACGCGCGGCGACAAGTGCGCGCTGGTGCCGACGGCGCCGGAAAGTTTGCCGACAGAAACCACTTCGCGAACGGTTTCCAGCCGGCGCAGGGCGCGGGTGAATTCATCATGCATGAGCGCCATCTTCAAACCAAAGGTGGTCGGCTCGCCGTGGATGCCGTGGCTGCGACCGATGCACGGCGTCAT
>CAYYWB010000406.1:0-2125 GCA_964475285.1 uncultured Bifidobacteriaceae bacterium
AGCCGAGGTGAAACGGATTTTCGACAAATGGGATTTGCCGTGGTCGGAAATCGGATTTGTCACGGACACCGGACGGATGGTCGTGAAGCAGCACGGCAAAATCGTTGCCGATATTCCGGCCAAGAAAATCGCCGACGAATCGCCGGTGTATCAGCGCGAGTCGAAGGAGCCGGAGTATTTGAAGGAAGTCCGCGCGTTCCGGTTGGACGGGATTGCCGATTGCCAATTGCCGATTGCCGATTTGAAGAAGCTGCTCGCATGGCCGACGATTGCCTCGAAGAACTGGGTTTATCGCCAATACGACCACATGGTGCGCGACGGCTCGGTGGTTTGCCCGGGCAGCGACGCGGCGGTGATTCGAATCAAAGGCGATTCGTTGCCGGAATTAAACGGATATAGCCGGAAAGAGGCGGAAAAGCTCATCGCCATGTCGGTGGACGGCAACGGTGCCTACGTTTATCTCGATCCCTACGAGGGCGGGAAAATTGTCGTGACGGAAGCCTGCCGCAACCTTGCCTGCTCCGGCGCGGTGCCGCTGGGCACGACAGACAACCTCAACATGCCCAGCCCGATGAAGCCGGAGTTGTTCTGGCAAATCAAGGAATCCGTGCGCGGCCTGGCCGACGCCTGCCGGGCGTTCAATGCGCCGGTCACCGGCGGCAATTGCTCGCTCTACAACCAAAGCCCGAACGGCCCGATTGACCCGACGCCGACGGTGGTGGTGGTCGGCCTGATTGAAAAGCCGGAGCATATCACGACGCAATGGTTCAAGGACGGGGGTGACGCCATCATCCTGCTCGGCGAAGCGGTGGACAAAGCCGACCCGATTCTCGGCCTTGGCGGCAGCGCGTATTTGCAGGTGATTCACGGCAAAAAAACCGGTTCGCCGCCGCGCTGCGATTTTGAAACGGCAAAGACATTGCACACGACGCTCATTGGCTTGATTCAAAGCGGCCTTGTGAAAAGCGCGCACGATTGCAGCGAAGGCGGTTTGGCGGTTTGCATCGCGGAAAGCTGCATCAGCCAGCTCGTGGCGCGCGGGACGCCGCGCTTGATTGGCGCGACGATTGATTTATCAACTTGGGAGGGTCAGCGTGTCGCTGACCCAAATCAAAAAAATGGGGACGGCGGCACGCCGTCCCTCCCACAGTTCCGTCTCGACGCCCTGCTCTTTGGCGAAACGCAATCGCGCGTCGTCATTTCCTGCAAACCGCTCGACGCCGTGAAAGTGGTCGAACGCGCCAGGCTCATGGGCGTGCCCGCCGTGCAAATCGGCAAAGTCGGCGGAGACAAGTTGACGGTGAAAACCACCGTCGGCGAATTTTCCGCCCCGCTCACCGAATTGCACGATGCATGGTGGAACAGCATCGCCCGTGCGATGGCGTGAACAGCCCATGAGTGCCGCGACAAAATCGAGAATCTCTCCAAACTCAGTATCCCTTGCGGGCGAGTTTGCTGTGTTGTCGCGATTGGCATTGATGGGTTACGACGCGAACATGACTCTCGGTCGAACAAAAGGTGTTGATATCCTGGTTTCAGACCCAGCCACGAATCATCTCTACCAGCTTGAAGTTAAGACTAAACTGAACCGCAGAAAACGCCCCGTCGTTTCAAAGGTGTTTGGGCGTTATTTAACCGATTGGATGATGGGTGAGAAACATGAAACAATTTCGAGGCCTGAGCTTTGGTATTGTTTTGTCGAAATAGCTCCAGATTCAAAGACGTTAAGGTATTTCATCGTGCCAAGCGTCGTTGTCGCTAAATACATTCGAGACGAACACCAATTGTGGCTGAACGATTCTCCAAAACATAAAACGTCAGCGATGCGGCTTTTCCGCATTGGGTTTAGAGAAGAAAAATACAAAATCTCAACGCCGACCGTTGAGGAATACGAGGACAATTGGAGTTTTAAGTGCATGGTCTGAAACGAGTGCTTGCCATAAAGAAGCTGCGCCGTTCTGCAAAATCACACCTCGCATTTTCATTCTGCCAGAAAATGCCAACGTGGTCTTTTGCGACGGCCACGTCGAATCCCCGACGCTGAAATTTCTGTTTGCCGACACCAGCGATGCGGCCCTGGCGCGCTGGAACCGCGGCCATCTGCCGCGCCGCGAAAAGTTGTCGC
>CAYYWB010000407.1:0-2125 GCA_964475285.1 uncultured Bifidobacteriaceae bacterium
GCGGCCAAAAGTCACGCCCGGAATTCAATCTTTTCTCATCGAGCGCGTGATGAGGCTGCTGCGATCAATCCGGCGGCTGCGAAACGCCGCCAGCGCGGCCAGCCCGACGGCGGCAACCAGCAATGCACCGCCGACGGCGAACGCGACCTTGTGGGCCGGGCCGGAATTTTCCGGCGGCGACGCGACCGTGTTTGTGGATGCCACCGGACCCGGCGGCGGGACGGAAGCGGGTTTCGGCGGCGGCGGGGCGGAATTGGTTGGCGCGACCGGGTTGGCTGGCGGAGCGGGAGCGGCATTGGTTTGAATTGCCGGCGCGGGATTTGCCGGCGGAGGTGGCGCGACCGGGTTCGTGGGCGCGGCGGGAGCAACATTGGTTGGCGTCACCGGCGCGACGTTGGTTGGAACCGGCGGGGAAATGTTCGTTGGAACCGCGGGCGCGGGCTTCGGCGGCGGCGGCGCGGGCGGCCAGTTGGTTTCCACTGTTGTGCCAATGATGATCACCGGCGGTCCGGTTGGCGGCTTGACCACCGGCGCGGGCGGCGGCGCGGGCGGCGGCGGATTTGTCGGCGCGGGCGGGGCGGGCGGCGGCGGGAAATCGGGGATGCTCACCATGCCGGGCGGGAAATTCATCGTGCAGCCGGCGTATTGGCCCGATTGCGTGCGGAAGACGAGAACGAACGGCTGTTGCGTGCGTTTTTGCTCGGCCTGCCGTTGCTTGAAAACCTGGTTGATGCCGGCGTCGTAGGGCGTCCACTTGATTTCATCCCCGCCGTCGGAAAAAATCAGCACCGTCAGCCGCCCGGAATCCTGGATCACCTGGTTCAACCGGGGCTGCAACGCGGCGAAGCGCGTGTTGCCCGTGAAACGTTGTTTGCCGACAAACTTGTTGATGTCGGACACGATTGTCACGGCGTCTTCCGGCATCCAGCGTTGCTGCGGAAACTGCCCGGTGCGCAAATCCTGGTTGAACGTCCACACGCCGATGCTGTCGCCGGAGTGCAACTGGCCGCCCAGGCTGGTTGCCAGCAACTGCTTCACCTCGGTCTGCACCGCCGGCAGCCGCTTCTTCATCTCCGCCGAGGTGTCAAAAATGAACAGGAAGCGGCCTTCGCCGATTTGCGGCGCGGGCTGCGCGCGCCCCGCCGGAATCAAAAAAACACCCGCGCACAGCGCGAACGCAACCGGCGCAACCCGGAGAAATAATTTCGTCTGGTTCATTTTATGTGGCATCGGGCCGGCGCTTGAACCGGTTCCGCTCCGTGCGATTGTGGTTTTTCAACTCGTCCTGCAATTCCGCCAGCGCGCCTTCAACCATGCGGATGAAATTCGCGCAGCCCGCCACCGAGCCGCCGAAACCGTTCACCGTGTCGCGCTCCGCCCGGTCGTCCGTCACCACGAGCACCTCGCCGTGGGGCTGAAACCGGTGCGCCGCGCGTTCAATCATTTCATCGGCCGTCTGCCCGGCGCGCGAAAATAAAACTTCCACCGCGCGGCTCGATTCGTTTTTCGGCATGCCCGGACGCGCGCCCGCGCCGTCAAAAAAAACCGTCACCGGCTCGCCCGTCGCGTCGTGATACCGCGTCAGGACGTGGACCAGCTCGTCCCGCGCCCGCGCCGAATGCCGAGGCGCGCCGGGAGCCAGTTCCGGCCAGTTGTGCAGCAGGCTGTAGCCGTCCACCAGGATGCGTGCCAGCGCCATGCGTCGAGAATAGCCAACAACGTCCGATGTCCAAAGCCCAAAGTCGCGGCATTCATCAAATCAGGCCGGACCGCACTTGGGACTTTTGAATGGGTCAATCCGCGATATTGACACAAGACCGGAATGGGCGTAGACCATCGTCATGTCTCGCGCGTTGCGCATCGAGTGTCCCGGCGCAATTCATGTCGTGATGAATCGCGGTGACCGGCGCGGACCAGTCTTTCAGGACGACACCGACCGCAAGCGCTTCGTCAGCACTTGGCGTGACGATTACGAATGATCAAAACCAACTCAACCTTGAATGAAACTGGGACTGACACCATTACGGCTGTGAGGATTGACAAAGCGGAAAGCGGCGAATGAAAGTTGAACCGGTCGAACGAAATGAATTCAAGCCGGAATAAATTAACAGTTGGGACCGACCCC
>CAYYWB010000408.1:0-2124 GCA_964475285.1 uncultured Bifidobacteriaceae bacterium
CCGGCGGCAGCGGAATCGTCAGCGTCTGGCCCGCGACAACGCTGTAGCGCGGTTCGCCGGGGCTGCCGTGAAAAGTCACTTCCCAAGTTGCGCCACTCGGTCCCGTCCATTTGAACTGGCCGTTAGCGGGCAATGGCAGAACTTGATTCGTCGGCGCGGTCAGCGTTCCCATCGGCGGCCTTCCGCCACGCGCGCCCGGTGCCGCGCCACCAGCGCCACGTCCGGCTCCGGCTCCCGGCGGCGTTCCTCTGGCTTCGGGTGCCGCAATCGGTGCTGCCGCAACAGGGGGCGGCGTTTCCGCCACTCGTGCTGCCTCAACCGGTGCCACCACCGCAGGTCGCAGATTGGCAAAAATTCCCAAGGTGTCAACCGGCAGCGGAATATCCAGCGTCTGGCCGCCGGTGACGGTGTAACGCGCGTCGGCCACGATGCCCTGCATTCCCAATTGCGGATATTGCTTGCTGATCATGCCGGCGGCAAATCCGTCGGGATAGCCGTCGTCGCCGTCAATCCACATTTTCATGCCGCGCTTCTTGAGTTCGTCAATGGCGACCTTCATCAGATCGAAATACTCCGGCGAAAGATACTTCGGCGACCGGCCGCCGCTGTTGATCATATAGACGCTGCCGCCATTGGCATCAATGTTTGCGATGTCCGACAGGATGCGCTCCCTGGGCTGGGGAAATCCCGTGGCCCAATGAATGGCGCCGTATTCCTTGGGCGGATTTGCGAATGAGGCGGCCGCCTCGGCCACCGTCGGCACGGTGACCTCCTGCCACGGTTGAGCGGCGTGAAGTGGCGCAACCCCAAACAAAGCAACCAGCGCGACGAGCGGATACGAGGAAATGGAAAACGTTTTCATAGGAACCTAGTTTGCAATGACAGGAATAGCAGGCTCAACCCGAAAATCGCGGGTTGAGCGTTAAATAATATGCCGGAATTAACCGGATATAGCCGGAATTAGCCGGAATTAGCTGGAATTTCGTCATTTCCTCAACACGATGAGGCGCGCTTCCTGTCCCGCAAGCGTCAGCGGCACGGTCACGCTGCCCGCCCCCGCCTTGGTGTCGCTGTCCAGCGGGCTAATCTTCCCGCTGGCCGCGTCCCACACTTCCGCCCGGCCGCCGCCGGCCAGCGTCACGGTGCGGGTCTGGGTCTCTTTGGATTCGTTGAATAAGAAATAAACTTCACCATCCTTCAGGCTGCGGTGGACATATTGGATTGACGGGCAGGCGGAGTCGAGTTTGACGTCCGGCGGAGGCAGCGCCGCGATGACACGGTCGGTGATTTCCGGCGTTGGTTCGAGGGTTGCAAAGCCCAAGTCCGGCGGGCCACCGGCATGGAGGAAACTCTTATCCTCCACCATCGAGGGCGTGCGACCGACGAAGACGACCTTGCCGCCACCGGCGGCAAACGCGCGCAGGCGCTCCAGCGCGGCTTTTGTAATCACGGTGGAGGTCGGGACGACCACGCCCCGGTAGATTTGTCCGCTCAAGTTTTTCAACCCGCCTTTTTCAAGGGTGCAGATTGATGCCAGCGAATCCGAGTCAATATGGTCAAAGTCAACCTGGTGCTGCATCAACTCCGTCACAATCTTGACCTGCACGTCGTCGGATTCCTGGTCGCCCATCCACATGCTGTCCGTGGGATGAAGGAGCGCGACCTGCGCCGCCGGCCGGCCGATGGCCAGCAGGACCTGGGAGCGGCTGACATAATGGCCGATTTCCGAGCCACCGTCGGCGTTGAGGCCGCGGATATTGTTGAAGTTGACTCCGTGGACGAGGTTGTAATCGGCGACGAACTTCCCGTCCGCGCCGGTCCCGCCGCCCTCTTCCTCCCAGGCCTGGGGCCGGCCATAGACATGCGCGGCCGAAGCGGCGATCTTGGGGAAATCGGCGACAATTCCCGGCCGGATTTGGTTGAGATTATCAATGCCGGGAACGCCGACATAAACCATGTCGCGCCAGAAGGAGCCTTCGTTGCTGATCATGCCTTCGCCGCGGCCCAGCATCTTCTCCTCGTGATTGAGATGGACGCAAAATTCCATGTGGCGGGCCACGCACCAGTCCTGCATGCGCTTGTAGAAATTATCGCGGAACATGGCGCTCCAGACATCCCAGTAGT
>CAYYWB010000409.1:0-2116 GCA_964475285.1 uncultured Bifidobacteriaceae bacterium
ATCAATTTCCCGTTCAACCTGCTGCCGCTGCTGATGGGCGGCGCGATGCTGTGGCAGTCGCATCTCACGCCGCCCTCGCCGGGCATGGATCCGACGCAGCAAAAAATGATGCGCTGGCTGCCGGCGATTTTCATCCTGTTCCTTTACAATTACTCGTCGGGACTGGCGCTTTACATGACGGTGAGTACGCTGCTGGGCGTCTTGCAGACCAAGGTGACGAGAAATCTGCGCGACCCCGCCGCGCCAGCGGCGGGTCCGGCGGCAAATCCAGCGTTGACGCCGGCTTCAAAAAAGAAAAAATAGTTCCATATGAAGAACATCTGGACTCGCATTGGCCTTAACCTTTGGTTTGGCATTGGCGTGGGTCTGGCCGGTGGCGGAATTTTTTCAATGCTGGTATGGACTGGACATCTTTCTGACTTGGCTTTGTTTGCCTCTCCTGAAAGAGCCGATGATCCGGCCTATGACTGGGCAAAGCAGTTGATTTTTACATTTAAAGAGCTGTCCATTTTCTCTTTTATTGCCAGCTTTATTTGTCTGATTGTCGGCCTGTTGAAAGTTCAAAGAAACAAACGTCTATAAAAATCCCATGCCCGCGCAACCCAAAGAAATCCTGGAAAAAATCCTCGCGACGCTGGACTTCCCCGCCGCCGTCGAGGAGCACAAACTGGAGGACGGCCTCCTGCTCGACGTGAAAACCGAGGATGCCGGGCGGCTGATTGGCCGCCAGGGCCAGACGCTGGCCGACCTGCAATACATCACGAACCGGATGCTGTTCCAGCAGGACAAACAGGCGCCGAAGGCGATGGTGGACGTGGGCGGCTACCGCGCGCAGGCGCGCGAAGCGCTGGTGAAACGGGCGAAGGAGGCCGCCGACAAGGTGCGCCGTTGGGGCGACGCGGTGGAATTGGAGCCGCTCAACGCCTTCGACCGCCGCATCGTGCATCACGCGTTGCGGGACGATCCCGACGTGGAAACCAACAGCGTCGAAGTGGACGGCACGGACAAGAAGGCCATCCTGCTCCGGCCCCGGCGCTGACCGCGCCCTACTGGTCAACAACCTTCAATTGATACTCCGGCGACAAGGCGCTGTTGGGCTTCGGATCCGTCCCCACGTTGTTGTAGAGATAATCGAACTTGAAGCGGAACGTCGCGGTGCTGGCTCCCGCCGGCACGGGCACGAAACCCTCCCAGCGATTCTGAACCATCTGCACGGGGCGCAGCGGATACGGCTCGCCATTGACCACCACATACGGCTTGAGGCTGTCACGGCGCAGCGATTGCTGCGGCGAAGTGAACTGCACTTCGACAGGGTAGAGGTTGTTCGCATTCCGCGGCTGTTCGAGCGGCGTCAGGCGCGTGAATGTCGCGGCGCAGCCCGTCATCAACAGCACCGGCAGGATCGGCAGAAATTTTTTCCACATCATCCTTGCAGCATTGCAAAACCGGGGCGGTTTGTAAAGTTGGATTTCAACGCTTGAACCGGAATGCGATTTTGGCTAATTTTTTCAAATCATGAATTCTTCGAGTCAAGCCGCACCGGTTTCAAGTCGCTATCGCTGGGTCATCTGCGGATTGCTGTTTTTCGCCACGACCTTCAATTACATGGACCGGCAGGTCATCAGCTATTTGAAGGAATATTTTTGCCGGGCGCAGGACGCGGGCGGCTTCGGCTGGTCGAACACGGACTTCGCCAATTTGACCTCCTTTTTCACCGCGTTTTACGCCGGCATGACCATCATCGCCGGCTGGGTCATTGACAAAATCGGGACCAAAATCGGCTTGTCGCTCTCGCTCATCGTCTGGTCGGTGTGCCAGATTGCCAACGCGTTCGTGGGCCGGCTGGTGATGATGCACATCCTGGTGCGCAGCGCGTTTGCCGTCGGCGAGGGCGGAAATTTTCCCGCTTCCATCAAGACCGTCGCCGAGTGGTTTCCGAAAAAGGAACGCGCCCTGGCCACGGGCATTTTCAACAGCGGCTCGAATTTCGGCGCGATGGTGGCCGCGCTGTTCGTTCCGTGGTGCATGGTTTATTTTGGCGAGGAGCGCGGCTGGAAAATGACCTTCATCATCACCGGCGCGGCGGGATTTCTCTGGCTGATTTTCTGGTTCTGGC
>CAYYWB010000410.1:0-2115 GCA_964475285.1 uncultured Bifidobacteriaceae bacterium
TATCCCAGCGTCAAACGCATCGTCATCTGCGACATTGAACCGCTGGTGCCGACGACGGTGACGCCGATGTTCAACGATCAGAACTATCGCATTGTGGATGGCATCAAGCGGCAGAATCCAATCATGGTCAACGGCAAGCAGGTCGAGGTTGTCTATGACGATGGCCGGCATTTCATCCGGACGACGAAGGAGAAATTTGACATCATCACGTCCGACCCGATTGATCCGTGGGTGAAGGGCTGCGCCGCGCTCAACACGGTTGAGTATTACGAGATGTGCAAGCAGCATCTGAATCCCGGCGGCGTGATGAGCCTGTGGATTCCGTTTTACGAATGCAACCAGGACTCGATCAAGAGCGTGATTGCCACATTTTTCAACGTTTATACCAACGGCATTTTGTGGAGCAACGACAACAATGGCGAAGGTTACGACGCCATCCTGTTCGGCCGCGTCGAGCCGACGCATTTCAACCTGGACGAACTCCAGGCGCGGCTGGATCGTGACGATTACGCACCCGTGAAGGAGTCGCTGGCGGAGGTGAATTTCCGGTCCGCGACGGATTTGCTCGCCACCTACTCGGGCCGGGCATCCGATTTGCAGGCGTGGATGAAGGGCGCGCAAATCAACACCGACCAAAACCTGCGCCTCCAGTATCTGGCCGGCTTCTGGTTGAATTCGTTCATGGGCAGGCAAATTCTGGACGGCATTCATAAGGACTTCGTGTATCCCGACGACATGTTCTCCGGGTCGGAAGAACAACTGCGGGAACTCAAGGACAAGCTGATTTACGGCGGACGGGCGAAACAATTGTGAGGTGTTTTCACCGGATTGAAAGGAAATCCCCGGCTGAAAATCACCGCGCAAACTTGTCTTGATTTCCGGCGTGTTCTGACGTTTCATTTCCGCTTATTTAACAATTAAATTGTCATCATGGCCTACAAAGACGTAACCCCGCCCGCCGGCGGAAAAATTACCATCGCGAACGGCAAGCTCGCCGTTCCGGAAAACCCCATCCTGCCGTTCATCCGCGGCGACGGCACCGGCCCGGACATCTGGGCCGCCAGCGTGCGCGTGTTCGACGCGGCGGTGCAAAAAGCCTACGGCGGCAAACGGAAAATTTCCTGGTTCGAGGTTTTCGCCGGCGAGGAATCATTCAAGAAATTTAACAACTGGCTGCCCGACGACACCGTTGACGCCTTCAAGGAATATCTCGTCGGCATAAAAGGCCCGCTCACCACGCCCGTCGGCGGCGGCATCCGCTCGCTGAACGTCGCGCTGCGCCAGATGCTCGATCTCTACGTCTGCCTGCGCCCCGTGCAATGGTTCGCCGGCGTTCCCTCGCCCGTGAAGCACCCGGAAAAAGTCAACATGGTCATCTTCCGTGAAAACACCGAGGACATATATGCGGGAATTGAATACGCCGCCGGCACGCCCGAAGCGCAAAAAGTTTTGGACTTCATCGCGAAGGAATTTCCGAAAGATTTCAAAAAAATCCGCTTCGGCACGGAAGCCGCCGCGCGCGAATTTCTGGCGCAGGTTGGCATGAAAGACGGCTGTGGCGGCGTGAAAGTCGGTGTCGGCATCAAATCTGTCAGCGCGCCCGGCTCGGCCCGGCTCATAGTGGCTGCCATCAAATACGCCATCGAAAACAAGTGCAAATCCGTGACCATTGTCCACAAGGGCAACATCATGAAATTCACCGAGGGCGCGTTCCGGGATTGGGGCTACAAAGTCGCGAAGGAAATTTTCGGCGCGGTGGAAATTGACGGTGGCCCGTGGTGCAAAATTCCCGAAGGCAAACCCGGCGCGGGCATCGTCATCAAAGACGCCATCGCCGACATCACGCTTCAGCAGGTGCTCACGCGCCCGACGGATTTCGATGTCATCGCCACGCTGAACTTGAACGGCGATTATTTGAGCGACGCGCTCGCCGCGCAGGTTGGCGGCATCGGCATCGCGCCCGGCGGCAACATCAACTACGTCACCGGCCACGCCATCTTCGAGGCCACGCACGGCACCGCGCCAAAATACGCGAACAAGGACGTGGTAAATCCCGGCAGCGTCGTCCTCTCCGGCGAAATGATGTTCCGCTACCTGGGCTGGACCGAGGCGGCG
>CAYYWB010000411.1:0-2113 GCA_964475285.1 uncultured Bifidobacteriaceae bacterium
GCTGGTCGCTCGTCCTGGCCGCCACGCGCAGGGACGCGCCGGAATCGGCGGCGGCGCTGGCAGCCATTTGCCGCGCCTATTGGTATCCGCTCTACGCCTATGTGCGCCGGTGCGGGCAGTCGCCGCACGATGCGCAGGACCTCACGCAGGAATTCTTCTGCCGCCTGCTCCAGAAAAACTGGCTCGACTTCGCCGACCGGGAAAAAGGCCGGCTGCGGACGTTCCTGATCGTGGCGTTGAAAAATTTCATGACCAACGAATGGCGCCGGGCTTCCGCGCAGCGGCGCGGCGGCGGCCAGTCGCGCGTGCCGTTCGACACGGAGTTCGCCGAGAGCCGCTACGCCGCGGACAGTCATTCGCTCGCGGCGGACGAAACCTTCGACCGGCAATGGGCCATCACGCTGCTGGATTTGACCGTAAACCGGCTGCGCGACGAATTCGCGGCGGCGGGAAAACCGGATCATTTTGAGGCGCTCAAAAGTTGCCTCATGACGGCGCACGGGGTGATTGATTATGCGGCGGCGGCGGCCCGGCTCGGCTTGAACGAGGGAGCGGCCCGCGTGGCGGTTCACCGGCTGCGAAGGCGGTTCCGCGAAATCTACCGCGAGGAGATTTCCCAGACGCTCTCGGACAAGGCGGATTTGGACGGCGAATTGCGGCACCTTGCCGCCGCGCTGGCCGGGCAATAAACCGAAAATCCGAAATTGGAATCGACCAAATACTTTTTTAACCACGGATGGACACAGATAAACACGGATTCAAAAGTCTGCATTCATTTCACCGGTCAGGTGAACTGATGCTCTTTTTGGATCGGCTTGGCATCCGTAACCCAATGATTAAACTTCGCGCATTTTCGTCAAAGAATCTGTGCGTCACCCAAAGCGACGTAGCGCAGATTTGTAATCTGCTGTATCGCCGAATTGTATTCGGCAGTTCACCGCAAATCGCCGGGCGCCCGGAATGGCCTGCGCCCGGCGGATTGCAAATCCGCGATACGGCAGAATGCAATTCTGCGCTACGGTGGTTGCGGCGTCAGCCGCGATTGGCATCCGTGTCCATCCGTGTCCATCCGTGGTTGAACTGCATTTTCCAGGGTAAAATGAAACCGCCGCGTAACAACCCGCCGCCAACCGGTAAGAAATGGGCATGAGCAACGAATTGCCTTCAAAATGCCCCCAGTGCGGCGCGCTCGTCAAGGAGAGCGCGCCCGCCGGGCTGTGCCCCGGTTGCCTGATGGCGCTGAACCTGAAGACGGAAACCGTTTTCACCGACGACGCGCCCGCCGCGCAGCCGCCGCTGCCGCCCGAACAAATCGCCCCGCATTTTCCGCAGCTTGAAATCCTCGAATGCCTCGGACGCGGCGGCATGGGCGTGGTCTATAAAGCGCGGCAGAAAAGCCTGAACCGCCTCGTCGCGCTGAAACTGCTCGCGCCCGAGCGCGTGCGCGACCCGAAGTTCGCCGAACGCTTCGCGCGCGAGGCGCAGGCGCTGGCGGCGCTCAACCATCCGAACATCGTCACCATTCACGACTTTGGGCAGGCGGGCGGATTTTATTACCTGCTCATGGAATTTGTGGACGGCGTGAATTTGCGCCGGCTTCTGCGTGCGCGGAAATTCACGCCGGAAGAAGCGCTGGCCATCGTGCCGCCGCTGTGCGACGCGCTGCAATTCGCGCACGACCGGGGCATTGTCCACCGCGACATCAAGCCGGAGAACCTGCTGCTCGACAAGGCCGGCCGGGTGAAGGTGGCGGATTTTGGCATCGCCAAAATGCTGGGCGAGGAGCGGAACGCCGATCTCCGGTCCGGCGCGATTCAAACAGATGATACCAACGAGCTGGGCCGGAGGCCGGCGCTCCCAAGCGAACTCACCGGCGAACAAACCGTTGGCACGCCGAGCTACAGCGCGCCCGAGCAAAAAAACGATCCGCAGCGGGTGGACAGCCGGGCCGACATTTATTCGCTCGGCGTGGTCTTTTACGAAATGCTCACCGGCGAACTGCCCGGCAATAAAATCGCGCCGCCCTCCACGAAGGTTCAAATTGACGTGCGCCTCGACGAAATTGTCCTGCGCGCGCTGGAGCAGAAACCCGAACTCCGCTACCAGCAGGTCA
>CAYYWB010000412.1:0-2108 GCA_964475285.1 uncultured Bifidobacteriaceae bacterium
TTAATCATTCTGCCGCCGGTTGGATGCAATCCTCCGTCACCAGTTGTTTGGCGTCGGGATAATTTTGGGGCAGGCCGGGGGCATTCATGGTTTCCATTCAAGCGTGGCGGCTTTGACGGCCTGATAATTCTTGTCCAGTTCCGGCTGCAACAAGATCAAGGCGGCGATGCGGCGGGCCATGTGCGTGACTTCGCGCGCCTCGTCCGGCGTGAGCGCGCGACCGAGCAAATCAAATTCCCGATACGACAGCCACTTCTTGATGACCTGATAACCGCCGATGGTGTAGTCCCAGACTTTCTCCGGCACGTTCTGCCAGCAGGCGGAGTTGTTAAGATAAATGTCATGCGTGGATTGACCCAGTGCGGCAATTGTTTCGCCGGGGGCAAATGCGCGCGTTTCCAATTTGCCTTTGCCGGGCATCGTCACGCCGCCTTTGCCGGCGTGTCCCCAACCGGCGGTGAGGGAAAGATTTAACTTCTCGTTCAGCCGGGTAACGACGGCAATCTTCACCAATTCCGGGCGAACTTTTCCTGCCGTCACATTTTGAACTGGCGTTTCCGTGTCGAGCAACGCGGCGACTCGTCTGCCCAATTCGGCGGATGCGAGCAATGCCGATTTGGAATCGGGTAACGGAATGCGCGGCCAATCCTGTCGGACGCCATCCGCGTTCTCCGCGAGATACACGGGCGAATAACCGATGGCGAGCGCGTGCATCCAAATCAAAGCCGCCGTGTCTGCGTCGTAATCGGGATTCTGGATGCCGAGTTTGACGAGATACGCGCGGGCGGCAGCAGAAAGGTTGGCGGTGATTTTACCCGCATTGTAATGCCGGCGGGCTTCATGCAGGATGTTTCTAAATTCGCCGTTGCCGTCTTCTTTTTCCTTTGGCTTGGTTGATGGCACGGCGCGCAGACGCAGCGGGAAATAATAAGCGTGGCCGCGTAGAAAATCGTTGTCGCCAAGCAGCGGCGTGTAAAACAACGGGAAACCTTCCGGGCTGGCAACGCCAGCCGGACGGCTCATCAAAAACGTATTTCCTTTCCAGCATTGTTGCCACAGTGTCGGGCGCGGTTCGTTCCAAAGAGGACGCTCGGAACTGAAATAACAAAAGCGCGTGTCAAACGGGCGAAGCGCATAGCGGCGCAAATGGTCTGGCTGAAAATCTTCAGCGTCCGTGACTTTCTCGCGTGCCTTCTTCGCATCAAATCGGGCGGCGTCTTCTGTCAGCCCGGTTTTCAAAGCCTTCAGTTCATCCCATGAAACATTCGGATCGTAATAATCCCGCATCCGTTTTTCCAAGGCGGCGCGGTCAATGTCAATGAGCGTGTTGCCACGCTTTTCCATCAATCCGTTGCTGGGAGCTTCGGCGCATAGTTCCGTCACGCGCGGCCATGCGAGGTAATGTGTCGCGACATCCGAAGCACGGAAACTGAAACGATTATCCTGACCCGGCGCAACCTTGTCATATTGTGCATCGAACTTCTTTGCCTTGAGGCTTGCCAGCATTTGCGCCCGACGATCCGCTGCCCGCGCCGCGTTCAAATCGTCGCGAAACAGAACGAGCGGTTTCCGTTTCTTTCCCGTCCGAACCAGCATAGAAGTTGCAACCCCTTGCTGAATTCCAACTGAAAAACCCTGGAGTGCAAAGATGGTTTCGCTCGTTTGGCCATCCGGCGCATACTCTGTAATCTTCCGGTTGCCATGCAGATTTTCGACCCAGATGCGGTCAAATGATTTTAGCAGATGCTGGCGCATGACGACGAATGACGGGTCGCTGATCCATGAATGATTCGAGATGAAGCTGACAATTCCCTGACGCGGTTCGTCTTTGAGGTTGTGTTCAGCAATCTTTCGCTCGGCAATGCGGAAGAAGCGGACGTAAAGATCATCGAGATTGAATTTCTTGATGCCCCAATCCTTGACCAAACCTGCCTTGTAAGGTTCAACCAAGCCCTGTTCCTCGTCCGGGCTGACGCCCGCGTAGGCGTTGTAAGGCGGATTGCCAAGGATGACGAGAATCGGTTTCTCCTGTTTCACCTTGCCCGCCCCGGCGCGCTCGGCTTCCAGCTCCGGCCAGTTGGCGAGCTTGGGATTCTCCCCGGCAAAAT
>CAYYWB010000413.1:0-2102 GCA_964475285.1 uncultured Bifidobacteriaceae bacterium
CGTGCCGGTCAAAAAGTGTGAAGGCCATTGCGTTTCGGGAACAGCTTTGCGCATTACGCGCCGCGTTTCAAGTTTTCAGAAAACGCGTAGCGTCAGGCATCCTGCCTGACGTGGCGGGCGGCATCCCTGCCGCCCGGAAAAGGTGTGCGAATCATCGGGCCGCCCGCACAATTCCAAACTGTTTGATTGAACGACCGGTTTTTTCCGCCGGGCAAGGATGCCTGCCGCTACGGCGGCGAAGGGCCAGGCTATTCAATAATGAATCCCAACTGCCGGAACCGTTGCAGCTTGTAAATCAGCGAGCGCCGGCTGATGCCGAGCGCCTTCGCGGTTTCCGTCCGGTTAAAATTGTGCTGCTTGAGCGCGGCCAGAATCGCCTGCCGCTCGATTTCCTCCAGCCGTTCCAGTTCGGCGGTTTCCGGCGGCGCGGGCGGTTTCGCGGCGTCGCGGACGCGCGTCGGCAGATGCTCCGGCAAAATCAGTTCGCTTTGGGAAAGCAGCGCCGCCCGCTCCATGGCGTTGCGCAATTCGCGCACGTTGCCGGGCCACAGATAATTCTCCAGGCAGGCGACCGTCGCCTCGGCCAGCCGCGCGCGGCCCCGGGCGAATTCCGCCACGAACAAATTCGCCAGCGGCAAAATGTCCTCGCGCCGCTCGCGCAACGGCCGGATGTTCAGCTCCACCACATTCAGCCGGTAAAATAAATCCTCGCGAAAACGCCCGGCCTTCACCTCCTCCTCCAGATTCCGGTTGCTCGCGGCGAGGATGCGGACGTTCGTCTGGATTTCGCGGTTCGAGCCGACGCGCTGGAATGTCCCGTTTTGCGTCACGCGCAGCAATTTTGCCTGGAGCGCCGGCGACATCTCGGCGATTTCATCCAGAAAAATCGTTCCGCCGTTGGCCTCCTCGAATCGCCCGATGCGCTGCGACGTCGCGCCGGTGAACGACCCCTTTTCGTGGCCGAACAATTCCGCCTCCAGCAGTGTTTCGGGAATCGCGGCGCAATTGACCTTGGTCATCGGCCCGGCGGCGCGCGAACTCCACGCATGGATCACGTCCGCCACGACTTCCTTGCCCACGCCGCTTTCGCCGGTGATGAGCACGCGCGTTTCCGACGGCGCAATCAGCGAAATATCCTGATACAATGCCATCATGATCGGACTGCGCGCGACGACTTCCGGCGGCAAAATTTTGTCCTCGCGATAACGCGGCGCGGCGGATTTGGCAACGCCCGTGGCCTGTTGGACGGTGACGAGCAGTTCGTCCAAATCAATCGGCTTGGCGAGATAATTTACCGCGCCGTCACGCATCGCTTCGACGGCGTCGCGGATATCGGTGTAGGCGGTGACGAGCAGCACCGGCAGCGCGGCGAATTGCTGGCGCACGCGCCGCAGCGTTTCCAGCCCGGTCAGCCCCGGCATCCGCACATCGGAAATCATCATGTCGAATTTTCCGGCGGACAAAATTTCCAGCGCGCGTCCGCCGGAATCCGCCGTGACGGTTTCAAAGCCCTGGGTGCGCAGGAAGGAATCGAGCAGGCTGCGCTGGCCCGGATCGTCATCCACGATGAGAATGCGCGGCGGTTTGGCTGGATTATTTTTGCGCGGTTCAACTGGCACGCGGGAAAATTAACCGAAGCGGACGGCTGCCAAAAGGAATTTTCAGGGCGGACTTCAGGCGTTCAAGCCGGTGCGAAAATGGAAGGGAATCGCAAAGGGCTTCTTGTCGCTTTTCAAACTTTTTTGGAAATATTCTCCGGAGTTTAACTGGGATTGGGATGGAATTGGATCAGCAAATTTCGCGAAGGTGCAGCGGCGCGAAAGCAGTTCTTGCTTCCGCAAAAGGAGCCATTGCTTTTGAAAAAGCAGCCGCTGGTTATGCGGCAGCCGCCGCTACTTTTGCCAAAGCCGCCGTTGCTTCTCCCAAAGTAACGACCGCTTTTGAGAAAGTAGCCGTTACTTTTGCTAAAGTAACCGTTCCTCCTTGCTCGTCGCGCCGAAGTCGGATGAAGGCGGCCCAAACGAGGAGATGGCCGGGGTGAGAATTCTCACCCCAAACATTACGATCTGCTTTGATCTTGCAAAAAGTGGTGAATTATTTTT
>CAYYWB010000414.1:0-2094 GCA_964475285.1 uncultured Bifidobacteriaceae bacterium
CCCGATCAATTTGTCGCTCAACCGCACCGGCACGGCGGTGTCGCACAGCCCGACGGGACAGGTGACGGTCTGCGGTTCGTGGGTTGCCTTTTCACAGAGCCGTTCATGCACCTGCAGGCAGGCGGCGCACGCGCGGCTCGTCTCCGACACCAGCACGCAAAACGGATTTTCATTCCGCTTGCCGTGGTGCGGCAACTGCCAGGTTTCCACGGGCTGCAACGACACCGGCAGTCCCGTCAAACCGGTGAAAGCCTGCTCGTAATCCCGGTAGATTTTTGAATTGACCAGCGCGCTGATCAGGGCGCGGTTGCCGGTGCCATTGGCCTGCTCATTCGGGGCGGCAAGGGGGGATTTGTCCCTGATGGCGGACCCGTTCATCGGGACGCCGGCGATGTTGCGCAATCGGGACCGCGGTTGGACAGGGGTTTTTTGACGCAAACGACGAGGCCGGAGAGCGCGGGCGCTCGGAACCTGTCCAACAAATGTTGTTTGCATGAAGACAATTTAAGCGAAGCACCCCGCCAAAGTCAAGCCGGGATCAAATACACAATATTCACGGCCCGCGCCCAGCCGCCTTTTGCCCTGGGCGAAAGCACGGTTGAACGAAAAAAAGACGCCGACCCATGAATGGTATCTTGAATTCTGCCTTCCTCGCGGCAAACACCAAAACAAAATCCTTTTGCGCCTTTGCCTCTTCGCGTCTTTGCGTTAAAAATCCGGTGTGCAAGCGCGATTTCTGCTCGGCCCGGCCGGCAGCGGCAAGACGTTCCGCTGTCTGGAGGAAATCCGCGCCGCGTTGCGGGAAAATCCCGAAGGCCCCCCGCTCATCCTGCTCGCGCCCAAACAGGCCACGTTCCAGCTCGAACGCCAGTTGCTCGCCGGCGACGAAATTGCCGGCTTCACGCGCCTGAACATTTTTTCATTCGACCGGCTTGCGCGGTTCATTTTGGAAAAAACCGGCATCGCGCCGCCGAAACTGCTGTCCGACGAAGGCCGCGTCATGGTGCTGCGCGCATTGCTGATGCGGCACGCGGACGAACTGAAGCTGTTTCGCGGCAGCGCGCGCCGCGCCGGTTTCGCGCAGGAACTCGGCGCGCTGCTCGCCGGACTTCAGCAGCATCAATTTACGCCCGCCAAACTGCGCGAACTCGCAGGCAGGGGTAATTTGCGCCGCGATCTCCGCGACAAGCTCCTCGACCTCGCGCTGTTGCACGAAGCCTACGCAGACTGGCTCGCCGAGCACGAGTTGCACGACGCGAACTGCCTGCTCGATTTCGCCACCGGCGCGCTGCGCGAAAAACTCCGCACTCCGCATTCCGCACTCCGCATTTCCGGGCTGTGGCTTGATGGTTTTGCCGAAATGACGCCGCAGGAACTGGATTTGCTCGCCGCCATTTTGCCATTTTGCGAAAATGCCGCGCTTGCGTTCTGCCTTGAAAATGAAACGGCTGCCGAGGCTTCCTGGCTTTCAATCTGGTCGTCCGTCGGCAAAACCTTCCAACGATGCCGCCAGCGGGTTGAAAACCTGCCGGATTGCAAAATCGAAGTTGAAGTCCTCAAACGCAATCCACTCCAAAGCCGCTTTGCAAAAAATTCCGAACTCGCGTGGCTCGAAAAGAACTGGGCATTGCCAGTTCACACATCGGAGCGCCGGCCTCCGGCACGGCGCGAACCAGAACTCGCCGGGCCGGAGGCCGGCGCTCCGGCGGATGCCATCCGTATTGCCGCCTGCGCCAATCCCGAAGCCGAGGCCGTTTTCGCCGCCCGCGAAATCCTGAAATTCGTCCGCTTAAAAAATTCAGGCAATCGCTTCCGCGATTGCGCCGTCCTTGTCCGCAGTCTGGAAAATTACCACAAACCGCTCGCGCGGGTCTTCCGCCGCTACGAAATCCCGTTTTTCCTCGACCGCCGCGAATCCGTCGCGCACCACCCGCTGGCCGAACTCACCCGCAGCGCGTTGCGAACCATCGCGGGCGACTGGCGGCACGATGACTGGTTCGCCGCGCTCAAGGCCGGATTTTGTCCCGTGGAAGAAACCGCCATTGACCGGCTGGAAAACGCCGCGCTCGAATTTGGCTGGCGCGGCAAAAAATG
>CAYYWB010000415.1:0-2076 GCA_964475285.1 uncultured Bifidobacteriaceae bacterium
ACTGCGATCCCGACCTCGTGGATTATCCGATTGCCGCGAACGACGACGCCATCCGCTCCGTGCGCATGATCATGGCCACCGTCGGCCAGGTCATCATGCAGGCGCAGGGCGAATTTGAATCCAAGCGCGCCCGCAAACCGTCGGAAGAAACTGTGCCCGCGCCAGCCGCCGCGCCGGTGGAAACGCCGCCCGCCGCGACTGCGCCGGTCGGGGCTGTTCCGCAAGTGCCGGCATAAATGATTTGGTAGGGACGCGCTGCTGCGCGTCCGGCGGCGCGGTAGCGCCGCTCTACCAGCAAATCTTGAACATTGAACACTGAACTTTGAACTAATTGAATTATGGCTGAATTTACTGCTGCTGACGTGGGCAAGCTCCGGGAAATGACCGGCGCTGGCATGATGGACTGCAAAAAAGCGCTCGTGGAAGCGAAGGGCAAGCTCGACGATGCCGTGAGCGTTTTGCGCAAAAAAGGTCAGGCGACCGCCAACGTGAAGGCGGCGCGCGACGCCAAGGACGGCGCCATCACCCAATACATCGCGCCGGACGGCCGGCTCGGCGTGCTCGTGGAGGTCAACAGCGAGACGGATTTTGTGGCGCGCAACGACATTTTCCGCGCGTTTTGCGACACTCTGGCGAAACGCTACGCGACCGAGGCCAGCCCGGATTTCGAGGCCGAGCGCACGGCGCTGGTCGCCAAAATCCGTGAGAACATCAAGGTCGCCCGGCACGCAAAAATGGAAGTGACCGGCAACGGGATGATTGCCGGCTACATCCACACCGGCGCGAAAGTCGGCGTGCTGGTCGAAGTCGGCGCGGGCAGGGCCGAGACCGTGGCGAAGGACGAGTTCAAGCAGCTCGTCAAGGACATCACGCTGCAAATCGCCGCCGGCAATCCGCATGCCGTCTCGCGCGAGCAGGTCGCGCCTGAAGTCATCGCCAAGGAACGCGAAATTGCCATGCAATCGGACCGTTTCAAGGGCAAGCCGGCGCAGGCGATGGAAAAAATCATGCAGGGCGTTTTGGAAAAATTCTACCAGCTCTACTGCCTGGTGGATCAGGGCTTTGTGAAGCGCAACTCCGAGGTGAGCGTGAAGGAGCACGTCGCGCAAACCGCCAAGCAGCTCGGCGATGAAATCACCATCCGCCGCTTCGTGCGATTTCAGGTGGGCGAAAGCTCGTAACGGAAAAATTGAAATGACAAAGGCGTCCGCAGGGACGCCTTTATTTTATTTCTGGGAATCAGTCCAATTCCGCAAAACTCGTCCACTTCGTGTTGGAACGGGCGGATTTCACGGCGGTTTCGATGAACGCCATGCCATGGACGCCGTCGTCAATCGTCGGGAAATCAAATTTGCCGCCGGGCCTGCCTTCGATGTTCGCGCGGATCGCGGCCACGGCTTCGAGATAAATGTTGGCGAACGCCTCGATGAACGCTTCGGGATGGCCGAACGGCAGCCGCGTGAATTTTTTCGTGACATCGCTGACGTAATTGTTTCCGCGCCGGAGAATTCTCGCCGGTTCGCCTTTGGGAACAAATTTCAATTCGTTCGGATGTTCCTGTTGCCACGCGAGCGAGCCTTTCGTGCCGTAAATGCGGATGTTCAGATTGTTTTCCTCGCCGCAGGAAATTTGCGAGGCATGAAGAATCCCGCGCGCGCCGCCGTGGTAGCGGATGAGCAGGCTCGCGTCGTCCTCGAGTTTGCGGCCCGGCACGAACGTCGTGAATTCCGCGCAGAGCGAATCAATCTTCAGGCCGGTGATGTAGCGTCCAAGATTTTCTGCGTGGGTGCCGATGTCGCCCACGCAGCAGGCCGCGCCGGCGCGTTTGGGGTCGGCGCGCCAGGCGGCCTGTTTGTGGCCGGTGGTTTCGAGGCGGTCCAGCAGCCAGCCCTGCGGATACTCGGCGACGATTTTCAGAATCTTACCCAGCTTGCCGGAGCGAACGATTTCGCGCGCCTCCTTCACCATCGGGTAGCCGGTGTAATTGTGTGTGAGCGCAAAAACTTTTCCCGACTTGCGCGCCACGGCGCGCAACGCCTTCGCCTCCTTGAGCGTCAGCGTCAGCGGCTTGTCGCA
>CAYYWB010000416.1:0-2075 GCA_964475285.1 uncultured Bifidobacteriaceae bacterium
GCCGGAAATCCACGCGCCAATCAGGCCGATGAGCGAGGGCTTGATGACGTGCTGACGATAAATGAAATCGTAATTGTCGCTCTTGTCGAGCGCCGACAAAAGTTTGCCGCCGATTTCGGGCGCGATGCCGATTTTGACGTATTCGTTTTCGAGATAAACCATGTGATACGTTTTCTCGCCGCGGACGTTGGTAAGGTTGTCGTAGAGCGGATACGGGTAGATGCGGCCCTGCGCGCCCTGCGATTCGCGGCCAAAATAAAACATCGGGTTCGGTTCGGGCGGGCCGGCTGCGTAGGTGGGAATGACTTCATCCACCTCGCGCAACGTGACGGTGTCGGCGGACACGGTTCGCGGCAGGAGCAGAAAGGTGGCGGCGAAGGAAATTGCAGCCAGACAAAACAAACGAAGGTTTGGTTGGTTCATATTTTGAAACAGGTTGACGCTTGATGCTACACAACACGGGATACGCCGGCAAGGATTTGCCAGCAACAAAAGAATGCCAATAGTTTGTCGGAGGATGACGATTATTGACTCGCTTAAATCTCCGACAAATGCCGCGTTATCTTATTTGACCGCCGCTGGCAATCATTTTGGCCGGCCCGGCGCGGGATAATTCCGGGCCGCATCATCCAGCACGAGAACCCAGTCGTTGTCGGCGCCGACCGAGGGCGTGGTGAATTCGCGCGTGTCGGTTTTCGCGAAACTGTCGAATTGTTTTGCCCCGCCGGTTCGCGGGTCATACCACCAGGCGGCGAGTTTTGCGCCGGAGAGCTTGCCGGTGTTGATGGTGACGTTGGTTTTGCCGCTGGGCAGATAGACAAATGTGTAGCCGCCATCCGCGCCGCGCATGGCCTCGATGCGTTCGACGGCGCGCGTGCTGACGTCGCCGGCAATCAGCGATTGATCGGGCATGCGTTCGAGCGCGGAGCGGGATTCGATGAGGCGGCGGATGTATTGCACCTGGCCGGAGCCGGGCAATTTCAGCGCCTCCTTCCAGGACATTGCGGTGCCCCAGCGGGTGACGACGCTTCCGCCGACGTTGAAACCATAGACTTCGCCCTGTCCGTAGGAGAGACCCGCCGCGCCGGCAAACACGTCCAGATACGCGGATCGCCTGATGTCCACCGCCTGTATGCGCCGGGCGTCGGCCCCGCTGACCAGCCCGTCGGTTATGTTTTCGTAGCCGGGTTCCATGTCCAATGTCGGCTTCACCGGAGTCTTGGCGTAATCGTTTCCGACAAGTTGAAAGTCCGTCGTGTTGATGAAATGTCCCGACTGGATGGAATTGAAATCAAGCCACGGCGAATTCTGAAACCAGAAGGACGAACTCTGCCGGCCGGTGGGATGGTAGCTGATCATGATTTTATTGACGCCAACGGCCTTGGCGCCTTCGATCAATCCCTGCGCTTCCAGATCAGTGATGTGTTGAATCTTCACACCGGCCTCGCCTGCCGCGGTCGAGTCGCCGCCGAGAATCCAGAAAATATTCCGCCGGGCATAGCGCTGGGCCAGAAACTTGCAGTAAGCCTGCATTTTTTCCGGCGTGCCTTCGGTTCCCAGCCTGTCCCCGGCATTTTTGTGCCAATACGGCAGCAAGGCCACATACATTCCATGCGCTTCGGCCTTGTCGAGAATTGAATCCACGTTTTTGTAAAACGCCACATTGATCTGGCCGAGATCGCCGTTGACAAAGGGAAGCTGGCCATCGGCATTGGTTTGCCGGGTGTAATCCCAAAGGGCGATGACGCCTTGAACGACGTTGAAACCCTTGGCCTTGCGATCATCCAGGTAGGCGTCCACGTCGGCGGGGCTGGCGTGATCGAAGATGCCCCATGCCGTGTCCGCCTGCCAGAAAAACGGCGTGCCGTCGGCCTTGACGAAGTAACGGCCATTGTCGGAAACGCGAATCGCCGGCAATGGTTTCACCGTGTGGCCGGTGTTTGTCGCGCAGCCGGTCAGCCCGGCGAGAATCAACAAGACGCAAACCTGAAATTGAGGAGTGAATCGAAGAGGAATGATTTTCATGGTTGCAAAGTAAGACGCTTTGCTTCCGAAAAAGGTGACAGTCCGCGCCG
>CAYYWB010000417.1:0-2069 GCA_964475285.1 uncultured Bifidobacteriaceae bacterium
CGATGACGTCGGCGGGCAGCATGTCCGGCGTGAATTGCAGGCGCGAGAACTTGACATGCATGCAGTTCGCCAGCGATTTTACGGCGAGCGTTTTGGCGAGGCCGGGCACGCCTTCGAGCAGAACGTGACCGTTGGCCAGCAGGCCGATGACGAGCCGCTCGGTGAGATAGGTTTGGCCGACAATGACTTTGCCGAGTTCGTTGAAAAGCGGATGCGTGAAGCTGCCGGCTTCCTTCACCGCTTCGTTGATTGCGTTGATTCCTGTGCTCATGTTTCGAATATATTTCTCATGGACGATTTTCTGACAAAAAAGTTTTCCCCGCGTTCAAAGCGAAACCGCTGGTAGGGCGGGCAGTCCGCTGCCCGCCGCGGCGCGCACGGAGTGACGCGCCCTGCCAATTCACGCTCCGGGCAAAACTTCGATTTCGTTTTTGTTCAACCAGCCGATTCTGCCGCCGACATCGGCTTGCACCCAATTGTCGTGCCAATCTACCACGCGCAGTTCCGCTCCGTCGCGCACCTTGAAGGCGTCCTGGGCGTCATTAAATGGACCGCTGCGCGCCGTCGCCTCGGCATCCGTCACCACAGCAACGGACGAATTGAAATGATACGCCGCCTGCAAACCGAGAATCGCGCCGGAAATAACCGTCAGCGCCAGCACCAGCCTTGTCACCGCTCGGAATTTCGGGGCAAGAGCGGGCTTGATTTGCCGGGCTGCCAGCAAAGCGAACAGCCCCCAGAAAAGAACCGCGGTGAGAACGGCGCCTTCGTTCAGCGTCAGCACGCCCGCCCAGGCTCGCCAACGACTTTCGTGAACCGTCGCGCTCTGGACCTGATTGCGGACAAACGCGAGATTTGCGCGCAGTTCCGCGTCGCGCGGCGACAATTGCAGGGCGCGGCGATACGCGGCAATCGCCAAACCAAGATGGCCGGATTTGAATTCCGCATTTGCGTAGTTGAACAGCAGAGCCGGCGATTGCGCGCCGGTTTGCAGGATTTTTTCGTAGGCGTTCGCCGCGTCGGCAAATTTGCCCTGGGCGTAAAGCTTGTTCGCCGCCGAAAAATCCGCCGTCACGTCTGTGGCGAAAAGATTTCCGGCAAAAAGGAGCGCGGCGAGGAAAATCAAAATCTTGTAGCAGCCGAGGTAACGAGGCTCTGAATAAAATCGGCAATCGGCAATCGGCAATTGGCAATTGATTTGAGCCTCCTCACGTCGGCTGCCACGGGGATGAAATGGGAATTGATTTTTCATGCCTTCACCTCCTGAAGCTCGCCGAGGGTTTGCTCCAGTTTGGCCGCGACGGAATTCAGTTCGCTGGCACCGCGCACGGGCGCGTAGCGCGCCTGATTGCAAAGCTGAAACAGTTCGCGCAGCGCATCGAGCGTCATTTTCGGCGCGCCGCGCAAAACGGGGTGTTCGTCAATCACAATTTCAGTGATGGCGGACGCCGGGCAGTCCAGCCGCTCGCCAAGCTGCTCCTGCAACAAGCGGAACAGCAGCGCGAAAAATTCCTCGGATTTGTTTTCCGCCGCGAATTGTTTCAAGTCGTTCAAGCCGTCGCGGACGAGTTGGGCGACGGCGCGCTGGCGGCGCAGGCGGGGATTGTTCGCCAGATTGTCGGCGCGTTTGCGCCAGGCGAAAGCGGCGAGAAACGCCAGCACCGGCACGGACTGGGTGATGAGAAAAACTGGTTTTGCAATAAGCGGCTCGACGGAGTCTCGCCCCACCGGAATTTGCGCGATCGTTCCGAGCTTTTCCTTGATCGGCAGAATGTCCTGCGGCGCCTGGTTTTCCGGCGTGGCATTTCTGCCTGCCGCGATGGCCGGCATCGGCGTTGCGCCGGCGGCCTTGACGACGAGCGGCACGGCGGGCTGCGTGAGCGTGTGGTATTGGCCGTCGTCTGGATTGAAAAACGAAAACGATACCGGCGGCAGTTCATGCACGCCGGAATTTTGCGGCGTGACGATTTCCTCGAACGTCTTGGCGCCGGAAAGTTCAAGCTGGTCGGCGGGGGTGAATTTGGCGGTGGGCTGGAACAGCTTGAAATCGCCCCAGCCGGACTGGTCGG
>CAYYWB010000418.1:0-2061 GCA_964475285.1 uncultured Bifidobacteriaceae bacterium
GCCGCGCGCAAACGCGACGACGGCGTTCTGGATTTTCACGATTTGGAACAGTTCGCCTTGAAGCTGCTCTGGAATTTTGCGGCGGACAAACCAACGCCAGCGGCGGTGCGCAGGCGGGAGAAGCTGCGCTTCGTTTTCGTGGACGAATACCAGGACATCAACGCCGCGCAGGATAAGATTATCCAAGCATTGAGCAGTGGCACAGGCGTCTCGCCTGTGGGTTCCCGCATTCCAACGAACGGGCAAGATGCCCGTGCCACTACCGGCAACCGCTTTCTGGTCGGCGACGTGAAGCAGAGCATTTACCGTTTCCGTCTCGCCGACCCGAAAATCTTCCGCGATTACGCCAAAAGCTGGCGTGGCAAGGAAGGCCAGACGATTCCGCTTTTGGAAAATTTCCGCAGCCGGGAATCGCTTTTGAATTTCGTCAATTCGCTTTTCGCGCCGCTCATGCGCGAGGAAATCGGCGGCGTGAAATACGACGACGAGGCAAAGTTAAAATTCGGCTCGCCGGAAAGTCGCACGGATTTCAGCGTGGCAAAAGACCCGTCACCGCGCGCGGAATTGCTTTTGTGCCTGAAAAAGAAGCCTGGCGAAGTTTCCGATGATGAAAACGGCGATTGGGCGGACTTGGCGGAGTCGGCAAAGGAAGCGCGGCTGGTCGCCCGGCGATTGAAGGAGCTTGTCGCTGGATCCGAACCGCAAAAGATTTGGGACGACGAAAAGAAAATCTTTCGCGCCGCCGATTGGCGCGACATGGCGGTGCTGCTGCGTTCGCCGGCGGGCAAAGCGGAAGTTTTCGCCAAGGAATTTGAGCGCGCGGGCGTGCCGCTGGTGGTGGCGCGCGGCGGATTTTACGAGACCAGTGAAGTTCTGGATTTGTTGAGCCTGCTGCAATTGTTGGACAATCCGTTGCAGGACGCGCCGTGCATCGCGGTGCTGCGTTCGCCGCTCGTCGGCTGCTCGTTTGATGAACTGGCGGAAATCCGGCTGGCCGCGAAGGATGTTCATTTCTGGACGGCGCTCAATCGAGCGAGGAGCGCGGAGTGCGGAGTGCGGAATGAACTCCGCCGGAAAATTGAAGGATTTCTCGAACGGTTTTCGCGCTGGCGGAAGCTGGCGCGGCAGGTCTCGCTGTCGCAATGCCTCGAAGAAGTGCTGGCGGAAACGCATTATGCCGACTGGCTGCAATCGCGTCCGCGTGGCGCGCAACGGCGGGCGAATGTGGAGCAATTTCTCAACCTAGCCCAGCGGTTCGACCAGTTCCAGCGGCAGGGGTTGTTCCGATTTTTGAATTTCATCAAGGCGCAGCGGGAAGCCGGGGCCGAACCGGAGGTCGCGCCGGTCGCGGACGAAAACGCCGTGCGACTGATGAGCATTCACCAGAGCAAGGGGCTGGAATTTCCGGTCGTGGTCGTGGCCGACCTGGCGAAACGATTCAACGAACAGGATTTGCACGGCGAAATCATTTTGGATGAAAAGTTTGGTCTGTGCCCGCGCGTTCAGCCGCCGCAAACCGGCGGGCGTTATCCGAGCCTGCCGCACTGGCAGGCGCAGCGCCGCCAGCGCCGCGAGCTGCGCGGCGAGGAATTGCGGCTGCTTTATGTCGCCGTGACCCGCGCCCGCGACACGCTGATTTTGACCGGCGGCATTTCGCAGAAAAATTGGGACGAGAAATGGACGCAGCCGCAGCCGGTGACAACGCAACAGATTGCCAGCGCGAACAGTTTCGCGGACTGGCTTGGGCTTTGGTTCGCGAATCAAGTCCAAAGCCCAATGTCCAATGTCCAAAACGAGACGGAAGGCAAGTTGCCGCATTTGCGCTGGCGACTGGTCGCGGATGCGGAGTTTGGCGGCGATTCCATTCGTAGCAGCCGAGGTGTCGAGGCTCAAACTGAAACGATTTCAGAGCCTCCTCACGTCGGCTGCCACGAAGACGATGGCGTGGCTGATAAATTGCGAGTGAGGCTGGAATGGAATTATCCGTTCGCGGCGGCAACGCGGCGCAAGGCCAAGTCGTCGGTCACGGAATTGCGGCGCGCGGCGGAGGAATTGGACGAG
>CAYYWB010000419.1:0-2048 GCA_964475285.1 uncultured Bifidobacteriaceae bacterium
CGTCGAGCTTGAGGTTGAAAACTTTTTCCTTCTTGTCCCAGAATTCCTCGACGAGGGCCACTAGGTTCGCGGCATAAACCTGGCTGGCGTGCAGCGGCGCGCGACCGGGCAGATTGGCGATGCCGATGATTTTCACGCCGTTGCGGTCAATCACTTCGTTGTATTTGACGCCCTCGACGTTGCCGCCGCTTTCCACCGCCATGTCAATCACCACGCTGCCGGGCTTCATGGCGTTGAGCATTTCGGCGGTGACGAGCACCGGCGCCTTGCGCCCAAACACCTGCGCGGTGGTGATGACCACGTCGGAATCGCCGCAGGTCTTGTTCATCGCCGCGCGCTGCTTCTGGATTTGCTCCTCCGTCAGCGCCTTCGCGTAGCCGTCCTTCGTCTGGCCGGTTTCGCCGAGATCAATTTTCAGGAATTGCGCGCCGAGCGACTTCACCTGTTCCTCGACGACGGGCCGCGTGTCGTAGGCGGTCACTTTCGCGCCGAGCCGTTTTGCCGTCGCAATCGCCTGCAAACCGGCGACGCCGACACCGATGATGAAAACCTTGGACGGCAGAATCGTTCCGGCTGCCGTCGTCATCATGGGAAAAATCTTGTTGGAATAGCGCGCCGCGAGGATGACCGCCTCGTAGCCGCCGAGGTTGGCCTGCGATGAAAGCACGTCCATTTTTTGAGCGCGCGTCGTGCGCGGAATGAATTCCATGCTGATGGCGCTCACGCCGCGCTCGGCAAATTTTTGGACCAGCTCCTTTTCGTTGAACGGATCGAGCAGGCTGGCGTGAATCGCATTCGGTTTGAGCCAGGCAATTTCCTCCACCGGCGGCTTGCGCAGGCGCAGCACGATGTCGCCGGAGCCGATGAGCGCCTTGCGGTCGGTGGTGATGGTTGCGCCGGCCTTGGTGTAGGCCTCGTCGGGAAAACCGGCGGCGATGCCGAGGCCGGCCTCGACCTCGACCTGCGCGCCGAGCTTGACGAGCTTGCCCGCGGCGTCCGGCGTCAACGGCGCGCGGCTCTCGCCCGGATGCGTTTCTTTTGGAACTGAAATTTTCATGGTTCGAAAATTGCGACGCGCAGTGTATCACAACTCGATGACGGCGAAAGTCAAATGTTGTCTTTTTTCAGCCTTCTATTGGCGTGCCTAATCAGGCGGATGAATGATTCTTTAACATTTCAACCGATGGCCGGTTTAACGGCCTTAATGCCGGCGTGCGCGCCGGGTCATCGAACCCATTTCACCTCCGCCGGCGGCTGGAAATTCTTCAGCCGTTCCAGCAATTGTTCCGCGTTGTCCTCCACCATGACCAGTTCGCGGTGCCGGGGCCGGATGAAGCCTTCGCGCGTCGCGTGATCGAAAAATTCCAGCAGGCCGCGGTAAAATCCCGCCGCGTCGAGCAGGCCGAACGGCTTTTGGTGGTAGCCAAGCTGGCTCCACGCCAGCACCTCGCAAAATTCCTCGAACGTGCCGTAGCCGCCGGGCAGCGCGATGAAGCCGTCCGAAAGCTCGGCGATGAGCGCCTTGCGCTCGTGCATGTTTTTTACCACGCGCAGATCGGGCAATTTCTCGTGGACGACCTCCTTGATGACGAGCGACTGCGGAATGACGCCGATGACGTGGCCGCCGTTTTTCAAGGCCGCGTCCGCCACGATGCCCATCAGTCCAACCATGCCGCCGCCATGGACCAACTCGATTTTTTTGCGTGCGAGCAACTCACCAAGTCGCGCCGCCGCCGCCGTGTATTCAGGGCGCGTGCCTTTGTTGGAACCGCAGAAAACCGCGATGCGTTTCATAATTCTACATCCACATTCGGAGGGACGAGTTACACGAGTCCCCAATTTCTTCTTTGTCAGGGACTCGTGGAACTCGTCCCTCCGATTTTCTTGCGCGGCGAATAACGCTTCTGACGCAGAATTTCCCGCGCTTTTCCCGGCAACAGCGCCGGGCGTTTTTGCCCTTGTGCGGCGGCTTCATTTTGCGAAGATTCGCTCATGGCCGAACCGACAGCAGACAATATGTTTCGGGTGACGTCAAAACTTTTCAGTCT
>CAYYWB010000420.1:0-2039 GCA_964475285.1 uncultured Bifidobacteriaceae bacterium
GTCCGAAAGGCCGGAAAGCTTGCCTTGCCGGCAGAAAATTCACAAGCATTTTTTGGAAATTTTTGGCCTGATGGCGAAAATTACAGCCAGTTTTGGCGCAGCGATTCCGGCGTTTCGCCGCGGGCACGCAATGTCCGAAGGCTCAACGCGTCGTGGCGCTTGGCCAGCCGCACGCCGGATTCATCCACCCAGAGCGGACAATGATAAAATGCCGGCGGCGTCAGGCCCAGTGCGCGGTAGAGCAATATCTGACGAGCCGTGCTGACGAGCAAATCCGCGCCGCGCACGACCTCGGTGATTTGCATCGCCGCGTCGTCCGCCACGCAGGCGAGTTGATAGGCCGGAACGCCGTCACCGCGCCAGACCACAAAGTCGCCAAAATCCTTTCCGGCCACGAACCGCTGCTCGCCGCAATTTCCGTCCGTGAAGGAAATGGTTTCGCCGTCGGGAACGCGGAACCGAAGTGACACATGACGAGTGGCAGGTGACATGATTGCTGCTGTGGTATTCGTGTCACTTGTCACACGCCACTTGTCACCCTTTGGCCGGCACGTTCCCGGATAAATCACATCTTCGTCTTCCGCGTGCGGCGCTCGGGCGGCCTGCCGGATGTCCTTGCGCGAACAGGTGCAGGGATAAATGAATCCGGCGGCGCGGAGCTTTTCCAGCAGGGCGCGATAAACATCCATCCGCTCGCTTTGATTGTAAGGCGCAAACGGCCCGCCGCAGTCCGGGCCTTCGCTCCATTCAAAGCCGAACCAGCGCAAATCCTCAATCATGGCCGGGACAAATTCCATTTTGAAGCGGGTGGAATCCAAATCCTCGTTCCGTAAAATCAGAACGCCGCCGTTTTTCCGCGCCCGCTGCTGTGCCATCCAAAAAGTCCGCGCATGGCCAAGATGCAAATAGCCCGTCGGCGACGGCGCGAGGCGTCCGCGATAATTGGCGCGATTCATTTCAGGACAGGATGGACAAAATTCTGCGGAATTGAACCTGAAAAAAATCATGGACTTTCGCCGCCGACGGATTTAATAATTCCTTCATGAACCTAATTAAATCACTCACGCGGGGCCGATTGGCTTTCCGACTGTTCGTTTCAATCCTTGTTTTCACCGGCGCGGCTGCCAGTTTTTCGCGCGCGCAAACGGTTCCGACGCTGCAAATCAAGGCCGACCAGGTGGCCGCCAAGGCAAGCCCGACGCTTTACGGCTTGATGACGGAGGAAATCAATTATTCCTACGAGGGCGGCCTTTACGGCGAGCTGATCCGCAACCGCGCGTTCAAGGCGAATCCCACGAACGCGGTTTATTGGAGCAACATCAACGGCACCGTCTCGCTCGACACGAACCAGCCGCTCAACTCGGCGTTGAATGTGAGCTTGAAACTGGACACGAGCAAGGCGTCAAAAAATACGCCGGTCGGAATTGCAAACGACGGCTACTGGGGAATTCCCGTGAAGCCGAACACAACTTATCGCGCGTCGTTTTATGCCAAGGGCGAACATTTCAGCGGCCCGCTGATTGTCAGCCTCGTCCATGTCGTTGATTCAAACAACATGACTGTCAAATCGCCACCGGGCTTCCAGTTCTTCCTCGGTGAGACGACCGAGCCGGTCGCCAGCGCGACGATTCCAAAAATTTCCGATAAATGGCAGAAGTATGAAGTCATATTGACGACTGGCAATCTCGATAAGTTTCCGTCGGCTGCCGGCGGGCCCTCAAAGAATAATAGACTGGTCATTTCGACAACGAAGCCGGGAACATTTTTCAACCATCACGGCACGGTCTGGTTCCAGCAAGTCTCGCTGTTCCCGCCGACGTTCAACAACCGCCCGAACGGCAACCGCCCCGACATCATGAAACTGCTTGCGGACATGAAACCCGCGTTCCTGCGTTTTCCGGGCGGAAATTATCTCGAAGGCAACACCATCGAAACCCGGTTCAACTGGAAGAACACCGTCGGTCCGGTTGAGCAGCGGCCCGGCCATCTGGACGACGGCTGGGGTTACTGGTCCACCGACGGCATGGGGCTTCTGGAAT
>CAYYWB010000421.1:0-2036 GCA_964475285.1 uncultured Bifidobacteriaceae bacterium
CGTGATGTATCGCGTGGACGGCGTTAGCGGTCTAAATGTTTTAACTGGCATAATTGCAAAAGTTTTGTCAGCAACTTTGAAGTCGGCAGGCCATCATTCCTGTTCCTGCTGGAAACAGTTATCGGTCTGCAAACATGCTGTCCTTCCGGCCTTTCGGGCGAAGGGAACGAGAAAAGTATCAAATGCGCGTGCCGTTGCAAGTTCTTTTTTGAAAAATTTTGGGACAACCGGATTAAAGTAAAAAATGCCATTTTCGCCCAAATATCGGGTGAAACAACGCGGGCAGCATTTGGCAATCGCGGAGCGACGCGATGACAATAGCCCAGCCATTCATGGCTGGGTCAAGCGTCAACCAAATGGAAAAGTCCCGCGAGGGACGGCAGAACGGCTCTTTCGTCCCTGACGGGACTTTGGAAATTTGCGGGCCGCGAGTCCCAGCCATGAATGGCTGGGCTATTTCCAGTGTCCCTGCCGGGACGAGGATGGCAGGCGCGAAAAAATCAAGCAGCAGCGGATGTGAGTCCGCTCATTCTCCTCCGGCAAAAGCAAGAGCCGGCTCACGCCGGCTGCCACGGTTGAAAATCGCGATTATTCAAAAATAATCTGTTCGCTTTCCGGCTCGGCGTCCATGTATTGATGGATGATGACCGATGACATGGAATTGGTGCGCGAGTTCGCCGCCCGCCGGTCCGATGCCGCCTTTGAAACGCTCGTTTCGCGGCACCTCAACCTCGTTTATTCCGTCGCGCTGCGGCAGGTGCGCGACCCGCATCTGGCGCAGGAGGTTGCGCAAGCGGTGTTCATCATCCTCGCGCGCAAGGCAAAATCGCTGGGGCCGAAGACAATTTTGTCCGGCTGGCTGTTCCGCACGGCACAATACGCCAGCGCCGACGCGCTGAAAATTCAACGCCGCCGCAAGCACCGCGAACAGGAGGCTTACATGCAATCCATCTTGAACCGTGGCGGCGACGCCCCGTCGCAACCAACCAATGAGGAACCGTTGAACGCGAAGTGATTGTTGCGCATGGCCAGGCTAAAAGTCTTACTTGGCAAACGAAAGTGCAAATTTATGCGGAGCAGAAAGGCAGAGGTGGCGGGACAGGTGGCGGTAATCTTCAGAAGTTCTTGGGAACTGTAGGGGAACAACTCAACACCTACATTGTCAATGAAGCGCAAAACCCCGCTGCCGATGCTCAACATGATTGGCTTTATGATTGGGAATACTACCCGGACGCAAATTATTCCAAGATGGGAAACAGGCGGGAAGACCTCACGGATAAAGTGTTGAAAAACCTCACGGCGCAAACGGACCTGACTTTCACGCACGAACGACGACCCGTGAACGTCTAGTTTGTCACCGAACAGAAGTGAAATCCATGGCGAAAAAGTAAATTACGCCGGACACATTTCACCCGGCGTCGCGTCAGCCCGCAGCCGCTTCAACACTTAATAGTGGTGAAACATGCTGGCAATCAGCAGCAGTTCGGGATGCGCCGCGGAAAGTTTTGGTAAAACCACCCGGATGCGCGAACGGTAATCGGCAAGCTTCTCGCACAGCGGACGAAGGTCGTCCGTTTTGTGCCAGTGCAGCTTGTTCAAGTCCAGCACCAGCCGGCTCTTGCTCCGCGCCAATGAATCGCGGATGCGCTGGCCCAGGCCTTCCGCGTCCTTGGCTGTAAGCGCGCCTTCCAGCCGCATCCAGACCTGCTGCCGGGCGTGCTGCAATTCCACCTTGACGGAGAAGTTCGGGATGGGATGTTTCTTCTGGAATTCCTCCCACAAATCAAACGCGCTCCAGCTTTTTTCCGGCAGGCGATACGTCGTCCGCTGCAATTTCGGGTGCTGAAATAAATCGAGCTTCAATGTGACGCCCGTCCACAGCGCCGCGCCCACGGCCATGACGGACTTGAATTGCTGCTTGAGCGGCGGCTGCCCCAGCTCCGCGTGAATGCGCTTCTCCAGATCACCAATCCATTTCCGAATGGTTGCATTCGGGCCGAGCAACCGGCCCGCGAGAAACACCGGATACGCGTAGC
>CAYYWB010000422.1:0-1979 GCA_964475285.1 uncultured Bifidobacteriaceae bacterium
CGCCACCATCATCGCCGCCAGCGCGAACGGCAGCGCGAAAACCGTGTGCGAGAAACGCACGAAAGAAAGCCATTTGTTGATCAGGGAAAACATTCAACATTCAACATTCAACGCCCAACATCGAAGAGTCAACTGGCGGGGGTATGTTGGGCGGAGCCGGCAGGCCGGCGCGCTTCTGCCTGCGCATTTCGTTTCGCCGTCTGGATGCTCGAATGAAAAATGCGGATCAATTCTTCGCACTCACCCAGCACAAACAAAAGCGTGGTTTCATTTTTCACCCAGGCCTTTCGCTTGACAAGCCGCGCCCATCGGCGGGTTTCACGCAATTCTTTGAGACAGATTTTTAATTTATGGATGAAGTCGTCACGCGATTCCGCCGCTTCGGCTTCGCCGTGGTTCGGGTAAGGTGAAGTGCCGGAGCGCAAAACCTGTCCGGCGATGTGATTGCCCGCGCGCGAGGCGGGCAAACTTTCCGACAAATCAATCACCGCCGAGGCGAATTCCAGCAGCCGGTCTTCGAGGTCAAACCTTCGATTCCCGCCCGCGCCTTCATTGAATTCCCAAACCGCCGGTTCCGCGCCCTTGGGCGTTGAATGTTGAATGTTGAATGTTGAATGTCTTGCCTTTTTCATTTCATTCTTTTTCCTCGCTCCAGCGCGGAACAAGATTTTGTTTTAATCCCAAATGGTCAAGCACGCGCGCGACCACGGTGTCCGCCACGTCCTGAATCGTTTTCGGGCCGGCGTAAAAACCCGGGTTCGCCGGCAGAATTGTCGCGCCCGCCAGCAGCAGCAGCTCCATGTTTTTGATGTGAACGAGGCTCAAAGGCGTTTCGCGCGGAACGAGAATCAGTTTTTTCCTTTCCTTCAGCGCCACGTCGGCGGCGCGGAGCAAAACGTCCCCGCTGCAACCGTGCGCGATGCGGCCCATCGTGCCCATCGTGCAGGGAATCACGACCATCGCGTCCGGCGGATTCGAGCCGCTGGCGAACGGCGCGTTCATGCTTTTCAGCCCGTGCGACTTCACGCCGTCTGGCAATTTGAGTCCGCCGGGCAATTCCTCCGCGATGACCTGCTGCGCGTAATGGCTCCGCACGACGTGGATTTCGTGCTGGCTCGAATCCAGATTGTCGAGCAGCCGCTGCGCGTAAAGCGCGCCGCTGGCTCCGGTAATGGCGACGAGAATCTTCAACCTGCGTGAAATCGTAAATCGTAAATCGTAAATCGTAAATGAGGAAACAGCTTGAGTCCGGTTTCGTGTTCCGCACAATTGGCGCGTGTTCAAATTCGCGGGCCTTCGCCGCGCCGGAGTGCTTGGGTGCATAACCTCTGGCCGCGGTTTTGTCATCGCACTCAAGGGTTACGCTGGCGTGGCTTCGGCCACGCAGGCGGGAATCATCTTTTCCGGCGCGCTGCTTTTTCTGGCGGGCTGCGCCACGCCGCCGTCAGCGCCGCCGCCGGAAGTCGTCACCGAAGCCGGGCCGGTGATTTCATCGCCGCTGAACTGGACCAATCCCGCCGCCGCGAAAGAGTTCGCGCCACCGCCGCCCAAGCCGGTGAAGACGGTTGTCCTGCCCGTTCCCACCAACAAACCGGCGGTCACCGTTTCAAATCCAGCGCCGGTGACGACGTGGACCTCGCTGAACCGCTGGGCCGCCGCGCACAATCTTGGCGCGCCGCACCGGCTGACCGGTTCGCCCGTGACCTCGTATGCGCTCGGCTCGAAAAACGGCGTGATGGTTCTGGAAATCGGCAGCCGCGAAGCCACCTGGAACGGCGTCGAAATCAATCTCGGCTTCGCGCCGGAGTTCATTGACGGCGAAGTTTTCCTGCACGGGCTTGATTTGCAGAAAAATCTGCAGCCGCTTTTGTGCGCGCCGCCGCTGACATTCAGCGCGGCTCGAACCATCGTGATTGATCCCGGTCACGGCGGGTCGAACACCGGCACAACGAACGTGCTCGACAGGCGGTTTGAAAAGG
>CAYYWB010000423.1:0-1974 GCA_964475285.1 uncultured Bifidobacteriaceae bacterium
AAGTCCAACGCATAGGCTTTCATGCCCTCAAGCCTATCACACTATGTCCCCATGTAAATATGAAATGCTTTAAAACAAAAAAGAAAAAACGCTATTAATGAAAAAACTTGCTAACCACATACCTGTTAATCCGTGGAATTCGTGTAAAAACATTTTCGTGTGGTTCGTGTCTTTCGCGGTTAATTTATTCGGAAATGAATCCGGTTCACGACGTCAACATCGAAGCCGAACTGCTCGTGATCGGCTACGGCAACACCTTGCGCGGCGACGACGGTGTCGGCCCGCGTGTGGCCGAAGCCATTGAGAAGCTGAACCTGCCCGGCGTGCGCACGCTCGTCTGCCAGCAGCTCTCGCCCGAATACGCCGACCCGGTTTCGCGGGCGCACACCGTGGTGTTCGTGGACGCCGCCGTGGACGCCCCGCGCGAAGTGCAGCTCCGCAAGCTCGAACCCGGCGAATCGTCGCAGCTCATGGCGCACGCCGCCGACCCGCGCACGATGCTGGCACTGGCGCGCGACGTTTTCGGCCACGCGCCGCAGGCTTGGTGGCTCACCATTCCCGCCATAAAACTGGATTTCAGCGAAACCCTCACGCCGGAAGCGCAACATGGGTTTGCCGAAGCCGTGGTAAAAATTCAGGAACTCTGCCGCTGAATCCGGTTTTAACGCAAAGCTGTCCGTCGTTCCGCCAGAAAATCCAGCCAGGCCTTCATGCCGTCGCCGGTTTTCGCCGACAGTTCAAAAATCCGCGCGTGATGGCTCACGCGCTCCAGATTTTGCAACGCCAGTTTGCGGTCGAATCCCGCCGCCGCCGCCATGTCGCTTTTCGTCACCACCGCGACGTGCGCCGAATGGAACATCGGCGGATATTTCAGCGGCTTGTCCTCGCCTTCGGTGACGGACAGCAGCACCACGCGCAAATCCTCGCCCAAATCGTAGTCGGCGGGGCAGACGAGATTGCCGACGTTTTCAATCACCAGCACGTCGAGCTTGTCCAAATCCAGTTGCGCCGCGGCCCTGGCAACCATGTCCGCGTCCAGATGACAGACCGTGCCGGTGGTGATTTGCACCACTGGAATCCCGGCGGTGCGCAGCCGCGCGGCGTCGTTGTCCGTCGCGAGGTCGCCGACAATCACGCCGACGCGCAACCGGCCCGCGAGCTTCGCCGCCGTTTCGCGGATGAAGGTGGTTTTGCCCGAACCCGGCGAGGAAACCACGTTGAGCACCAGCAATTTTTTGGCGCGGAAGAAGCCGCGGTTTTGTTCCGCCAGCCGGTCGTTCTTCTCCAGCAACGAGAGGTTCAGACTCAACGTTTTGCCGCCATGCGAGTGCCCGTGTTCGTGATGATGGTGATGGCCGTGAGTATGATCGTGGCCGTGGTCATGCTCGTGTTCGTGGGAATGGCCGCCGATTTTCACATCGCCGCCGCCAAGACCGCATCCGCATTCTTTGCACATAAGCTTGTTTGTTTTTCCGCTAATTTTTCACCCGACCTTCGACCGTCATTCCACGAAAGGGATCAAGGTAGGGCGCGTCACTCCGTGCGCGCTGCTTTTGCCCGACACCAGCCCGGCGCGCACGGAGTGACGCGCCCTACCATCGTTGATCGGCTTTCGACATTTCTCTGAACGAGTTCCGTTCAATCTATCTCCACCGAGGCGATTTCCAGTTCGCGCCCACGCCGCAACTCGCCGTTGGGATTGTGGCAGCGGGGACATTCGCTGATGAAATCCGCGCATTCAAATTCCGCGCGGCAGACCGGGCACCAGCCGGCGGCGGGAACGGTTTCCATTTCCAAGCTCGCGCCCTCGGCAATAGTATCGCGGCAAACTACATCGAACGCAAACCGCAGCGCCTCCGGCACCGCGCCGCTCAAAGTCCCCACGCGCAGGTGCAGCGCCAGCACGCGGCTCGCGCCCGCCGACTTCGCGGCTTCCACCGCCATCCGCACCGCGCTTTCCATGATCGAAACTTC
>CAYYWB010000424.1:0-1959 GCA_964475285.1 uncultured Bifidobacteriaceae bacterium
TCCGTGCCGCCGACGTATAAATCAACGCCCGGCGTGATGCGTGATGCGTGATGCGTGATGCGTAAATCATCTGTTCCCATCCAGTAACTCTCTGTGTCCTTGCCGACGAACGCGGAATCGTTTTTTGCGTCAAGGAAACGCAGATAATACCAGCACGAGCCGGCCCATTGCGGCATGGTGTTCGTTTCGCGCACGGAGCCGTCGGGCAGGTTCAGCCAATCCTTCGCGCGGGCGAGCGGCGGCTGGCCGTCGGCGGTGGGCTTGTAATCTTCGAGCGACGGCGGCAAGAGCGGCAACGCACTTTCCGGCAACGCTTCGTGGTAAAGATTTCCGGCGGCGTCCTTTATCCAGATGATCGGGAACGGCTCACCCCAGTAACGCTGACGGCTGAACAGCCAGTCGCGCAGTTTGTAGTTAATTTTCGTTGCGCCAATATTTTTCGAGGCCAGCCAATCTGTGATTTTATCTTTGGCCGCTGCCGTCGTTAATCCGTTCAACGAAATTTCCTGGCTCGCAGAATTTACGGCAACCCCATCGTCTGTGAAACCCTTCCAGTCTTTGCCGGAAGGCGGTTCGACAACTTGAACAATCGGCAAGTTGAATTTGGTTGCGAACTCGAAATCGCGCGTGTCGTGCGCGGGAACAGCCATAATTGCCCCAGTTCCATAACTCGCTAAAACGTAGTCAGCAATCCAAACTGGAATTTTCTCGCCGTTAACAGGATTGATGGCAAACCCTCCGGTGAACACGCCAGTTTTTTCTTTGGAAAGTTCGGTGCGTTCAAGGTCGGACTTATTGGAAATTTCCGCTTGGTATTTTGAAACTGCTTCGCGCTGGGCCGGGGTTACGATTTCATCGAGGAATCCGTGTTCAGGCGCAAGCACCATATAAGTCGCGCCGAAAAGTGTGTCAGGTCGAGTTGTGAAAACAGTGATTATCTGATTTGAATTTACCAATTTGAATTCAACGAATGCGCCTTCGCTGCGGCCAATCCAGTTCCGCTGCATTTCTTTGAGCGAGTCGCTCCAATCAATTATGTTAAGGTCATTAAGCAAACGCTCTGCATATTTAGTAATGCGAAGCATCCATTGACGCATTTGCTTTCGAACTACCGGATGGCCACCGACCTCGCTTTTTCCGTCGATAACTTCTTCATTCGCCAATACTGTGCCAAGTGCTTCACACCACCAAACCGGAGCCTTGGTCACATAAGCAAGCCGCATCGAATCAATTGCTTCGCGGCGAATTTCATCCATTTTTTCGGGCGTATTTTTCCGCGCAGATTCCAAGAATTCTTTGCGCAAAACAGTTAACAAAGGATTTTTCTCCCATTTTGATTTCTGCTTTGGATTATCAGACAAAGCATCTTTCAAAATTTCAACGGATTCAGCTTTATTCGTTTCCGGATTGATCCACGAATTGTAAAGCTTCAGAAAAATCCATTGCGTCCACTTGAAATAATCCGGGTCGGTCGTGGCGAGTTCGCGCGACCAGTCGTAGCTGAAGCCGAGGCTTTTGATCTGGCGCGTGAAGTTGGCGATGTTCGCCTCGGTCGTCACGCGCGGATGCTGGCCGGTCTTGACGGCGTATTGCTCGGCGGGCAGGCCGAACGCGTCCCAGCCCATCGGATGCAGCACATTGAAGCCGCACGCGCGGCGGTAGCGCGCCAGAATGTCCGTGGCCGTGTAGCCTTCGGGATGCCCGACGTGCAGACCCGCGCCGCTCGGATACGGAAACATGTCGAGGATGTAAAATTTCTTCGGCAAGACCTTGCGGTCGGCCACCTTTCCCGAAAGTCCATGACGGATTCCAAATGGATGCCCCTCCGGCACGGAGTCGCCCGGATTGAACGCGCGGAAAGCCTGCTGCTCGTCCCAAACCTTTTGCCATTTGGGTTCGATCAAATGAAACGGATATTGCCTGCGACTGCTTGCCATAGAGCGGTAGATGCTACGCGAA
>CAYYWB010000425.1:0-1955 GCA_964475285.1 uncultured Bifidobacteriaceae bacterium
TGGTGAATCTGGTCGCGGCGACGGTGATTTTCGTCGCCGCGCTTGTTGTCACCACCTATGCCCATTCGCTGGCCGGGCAGGCCGGCTCCATTTTCATGGGCCTTGGAATGCTGGTGGCTTTCACCGGCTGGTTCCAGATGCGGCTGGAGGAGAACGAGCGGCTGGAAAAACTGGAGATCGAGGAACTCGCCCGCGCCAAGGGTGAATCGGCCCTGTTTGAAGCGAAGGAATCGGAGGTTTTTCCCGCGCGCCGTTCCCGCGAGCAATTCGAGAGGTTTTTCGTGCCGGGATTCGCGGTGCTGCTGTTCCTGCTGGAAGCCGGCGGCGCGTGGCTGCTCTGGCGCTGGTTGGCCCGGACGACCGTCGGCATCGCGTCCGACCGCGCGATGGCCTCGGTTTCACTCTTCGCGATCTTCGCTCTGCTGCTGTTCCTGGTCGGCCGGTTTTCGGTCACCATCGCGCGTCTCGAAGGCCGGCGGCTGTTGCGCCCAAGCGCGAGTTTTCTGCTGGCGGGCGCGTATGTCTGCGCCTTCACCGCGCTCGGCATCGCCGGCGCCAAAACGGAATTGCCCCGCGCCGATTTCTGGGTCGCGCGCGCGGGATGCGTGCTGCTGGCGCTGCTGGCGGCGGAAATCCTCGTCACGCTGCTGCTGGAAATCTACCGCCCGCGCGTCCGGGGCCGGGTGGTCCGGCCGCTTTACGACAGCCGCGTCGTCGGCCTGCTCGCGCAGCCGGAAAGTTTGTTCACCACGGCGGCGCAGACGCTCGATTATCAATTCGGCTTCAAGGTTTCCGAGACGTGGTTTTTCCTGCTGCTCAAGAAAAACCTGCCGATGCTGCTGCTGGCGCAACTGGCCGTCCTGCTGCTTTCGACGTGCGCCGTATTTGTGGACGCGGGCGAACAGGCCGTGCTCGAACATTTCGGCAGGCGCGTCGCCACGCTCGACGCCGGCGCGCATTTCAAGCTGCCGTGGCCGGTGGAAAAAATCTACCGCTACCGCACGGAACAGATCCAGACGTTCGTCGTCGGCTACGTTCCCGACGAGCAAAGCGAAAAGGCCGCCACGATATTGTGGAGCGTCGCCCACGCGAAGGAGGATAATTTTCTCGTCGCCAACCGCGCGCCGGTCACGGTTCAAAATGACGGCGCCGGCACGAACGACACGCTGAAGGCGCCGCCGGTCAGCCTGATTTCCGTCAGCATCCCGGTCCAGTTTCAAATCACCAACGTCACCGACTGGGCCTACAACAACGCCGACGCGGCGAACCTGCTGCAATCGCTCGCGACGCGGGAAGTGGCGCGTTTTCTGGCGGGCGCGGATTTGAACAACGTGATGTCGAGCAACCGGCTGGAGGCGGCGGAGACATTGCGCGGCAACATTCAATCCTCGGCGAACGAATACAAGCTCGGCGCGAAAATCATTTTTGTCGGCCTGCAGGACATTCATCCGCCGACGACGGTTGCCGGCGATTACGAAAAGGTCATCGGCGCGGAGCAGACGAAGCTGGCCGCGATTCTGGCCGCGCAGGCCTATGCCATCAGCAACATCGCGCTGGCCGGCGCGCAGGCGTTCACGACCACGAACCTCGCCGACGCTTCGCGGCTGCAACTGGAAGTTTCGCGGTATGCGCAGGCGGCGCTGTTCACCAACCAGATTCCGGCGTTCGAGGCCGCGCCGTCCGTCTACAAACAGCGCGTCTATTTTCAGACGTTTGCCGACGCGACCCGGAACGCCCGCAAATACGTCTTGCTCGTCACGAACACCCAGGACGTCGTGATTTTTGATCTCGAAGACAAAATCCGCGCGGACCTTTTGAATTCGGCCGTGCCCAACGAATAAATGCCATGAAACGAAATTCCCTGACCATCATCATCGGCGCAGTGCTGGTTCTGATTTTCGCGCTGCTGCTGTTTGTCTTTCAAGTCCGCCAGTCGGAGACCGCCGTCGTCGCGA
>CAYYWB010000426.1:0-1941 GCA_964475285.1 uncultured Bifidobacteriaceae bacterium
TGGCTTGGATGATGCGCTCCAGCAGCGCCACGGGCTTTTGCGTCGGGTAGCCGAGGCGTTCTTTGTCAGTCGGCGACAGCCAACGAACGTCTGCGTCAATCCCGTCTTCCGTTCCAAAAACAGTTCCCTCCGTGTAAGGCTGATATGACCAAATATCCGCTGTCGCTGGCCCATCGGTTTCTTTGATATATCGCTCGTAGATTGGCCAAGCTGCACCCGGCTCAATTTTGATGCAGCCTTTCTCGAATAGGTAATCAAGCTTTTGGTGCTGTGACAAATGGCTGATGTCCTCTTCCAAATCCGAAATCAAAGCGCCCGGAATTGCCCAGTGTCGGCCTTTCACTGTAGGGTCAAATCCTTTCCACGGCTTTCCCGACTCTCCATTTCGTGTTCCTGAGCCAGTAAGAACATTGCCATAATAATTTGTGCGATAGCCTTTGCTGTCCTTCACCAGATAATTCTCAACGTGGCCTTTCATGTAAGGCTGGCGCGGAAAGTTCCAAGTGAACGTCTGGGTTTTCGTGTAGAACAGGATTACATCGTGAATTGGAGCCCAGCGAACCGATTTCCCATGAGTTCCCGTTCGTCGCCAAATTATTTCACTTTGGAAACTGTCCTTTCCCATAACCGCATCGCACAGCAGCTTGAGGTAATGCGAGGCGGTGGGATCGCAGTGGAGGTAGAGCGAGCCGGCGGGTTTGAGGACGCGGCGCAGTTCGACGAGGCGCGAGGACATCATGGTGAGGTAGGCCATCATGTCGTTGCCGCCGAGAAACTGGTAGAACGCCTGCATCACGTCGGAGACCCTGCCGGGCTGCTCGGTCACGGCGTCGTAGGCTTTTTTGGTTTCGATGTCCCAATGCCAGGTGTCCTCGAAGGCGTGAATCTGGCTGGCGGCGGCGGAGCCGTCCTTTTCCTGAAAGAAGGCGTTGTAGTTCTGGGCGGAATTGAAGGGCGGATCGAGATAGACGAGATCAACGGATTCGTCCTTGAGGTAACGCCGGAGGATGTCGAGGTTGTCGCCGTAATAAAGCGTGCCCATGCGCCGAGTGTGCGCCGGAAACGGGGCGGAGGCGAGCAAATTTGCGAATGGTGATTGCGGAATTCGGAATGCGGAGTGCGGAGTGCGCGCCCCGCCCACCCGTTGTGAAACCGCGCCAAAAGCGCTTGTCGTCCTGGACTGACCCCAATTGCGGTTCAATGAACTTCCGCGCGACCAGCCTTGCTCAGAGCACCAGACCGTCTTTGATTTTCACCGGCTGCGATTCAACCGTCACCGTCGCCGGCGCAAGTCCGTCGCGCGTGGCGGTCAGGGTGATGGCGCCGGGCGTCAGCGTGGAGCGGATGGCGACGCGGTTGATGCCGCATTCGGTGTCGAGATAAAGGTTGTTGATGGAACCGGGTTTGCCGCTGTTGTAGCCGCCGCGCCAGATGGCCGGGCCGGTGACTTTGAAATCCACGCGCGCCTCGTCGGTGGGGCAGCGTTCGCCCTTGGCGTCCACCACTTCCACGTCATAGAAAACCACGTCCGAACCGTCGGCCAGCAAACCGTTCGGGCCGGTGTGCGGCGTGAGCTTGATGGCCTTCGCCTCGCCCGCCGTTTCGATGGCGTCCTGCGCGACGGTTTTGCCGTTCGCGGTGGCGACGGCGGAAATTTTGCCGGGTTCAAAGGCGACATCCGGGAACGCAAAAATGTAGCCGTTTCTCGGCGTGGCGGATTTGCCGAGGGATTTTCCGTTGACGAACAGTTCCACGGCGTCGCAATGGTTTGCCGCGACATACATGGTTTTGACGGTGTTCGTCGGAGTCGCCGGATAAGTCCAGTGGCCGATGATGTGGATGTCCGGCGTGTCGCCCTGCATCACGCGCGAGACGTAATACAATTCCTTGGGCAGCCGCACCGCGTCCACCTTGCCGCTCACGCGGCAGACTTCGCTGCTG
>CAYYWB010000427.1:0-1941 GCA_964475285.1 uncultured Bifidobacteriaceae bacterium
TAGTTGAGATACCCAAGGACATTCCCAAGCCCGTCTATTTCGTTGGTGAACTGTTAAGGATACGGATTCACAATCCAGAAAAATCGGGGGTAGAAGGAATCGTGCCAAACTATCTTATCAACTATTTGCTCACTCCGCAGGGATACAAGGCGATTCAAAAATGTGTGAAAGGTATGCACTTGACCCAAGGACGATCAAAAAAAATTAAGATAGTGAAACCAGATTTTGATTTGCAAATGAAATTGATGAATGAAATTAAATCCTATCAGGACACAATCGAAAAATGCTTTTTATCAATTGATGAAGCAAAAAAGAAACAGGTTAATCTCATTGAATCATTCCTGACATGAAACGAGCGACAGCAAAAACAACAGTTGGATTGAAGGTGGACATGGACTTTGATGAGTTCATGCGACGCCTTGTGCGGGTCAAACCGCCGAAGAAATCCGCCAAGCGTAAAAAGTAAAACGGGGGCGGAATTGAGCTAAATAGAGTGAATATCCGTTAAAACTTGTCAAGTGCATAATCCCGAACAATTAGCAAAAACGGTTGAGACACTTTGATTACCAGCGGTTAGCTTATTTCCACAAACTGAAACGGGTTGCGCCCATTTGCCGCCCGGAATTCATCAGTGGACCGGTCCCACAAAGAGGCCGGGTCGCCGCTGAAAATCGGGGCTGCTCAAGTTCAGCCTGCGGCAATGGCGCAACGCGGAGTTTGCGGCGGGGATGTGTTCACCGCCGGGCGGAATGGCATCACAACTGGACGCCGGAAAATTTCCCACAGGGGAAACGCACCGGACAGGATGGCGATGATCTCAAGACGCAAACAGACCGAGACGGACCGAATCCAGAGGCCTTTTTGGCTCCCTGCGCGAGGTCCATTATCTTCGCGCGGCGGGGGCCGCCGCACTCCCATCCTTTCCGCCTCCGGGCGAAGTGTTGACCATGAACGAACGTAACCTCGCCTATTTGTATTCGCCGGAAGTGGAGGCGTTGAGCTATCCGCCGGATTGCCCGTTCAAGACCCAGCGCGCCGGCTGCACCCGGCTGCGGCTGCAATCCTTCGGCCTGCTCGATGGTGACAATCATTTTGAATTCGAACCGCGCCGCGCGGCCCTTGCGGAACTGAAACAATTTCACACCGCGCGTTTCCTTGAGGAAATGCGGCGCGCGGCGGACGGCGATTTGACGGTGGACGGTTTGCGCATGGGCTTTGGCGGGCCGGACACGCCGGTGTTCAAACATATGTTTGAATATGGCGCGTGGGCCTGCGGCACCGGATTTGTCGCCGCCGATCTGCTGCTGCAAGGCCGGGCGGACATCGCGTTCAACCTGCTCGGCGGTTTTCATCACGCCTTTCCCGAACGCGCCGCCGGCTTTTGTTATCTCAACGACGTGGCCCTTGCCTGCATGAAACTGGCGGACGCCGGCAAACGGGTTTTGTATCTGGACGTGGACGCGCATCACGGCGACGGCGTGCAGGCAGCGTTTTACAACCGCAGGGACGTGATGACCATTTCGCTGCACGAGAGCGGCAAGACGCTGTTTCCGTGGGGCGGTTTTGAAAATGAAATCGGCGAGGGCGCCGGGCGCGGCTACAACGTCAACATCCCGCTGCCGGCCGAAACTTACGACGAGGCCTTCCTGACCGCCTTTGATTCCGTCGCCCTGCCGCTGGCGAACGCTTTTGCCCCCGACGTGCTCGTGCTGGAACTCGGCATGGACATTCTGGCGGGCGATCCGCTGACGCATTTGCGCATGACGAACAACGTCGTCGTCGAAATCGCCGAGCGGCTGCTGAAGTTGAACTGCCCGATGCTCGTCGCCGGCGGCGGCGGGTATCACGTCGAGAACACCGTGCGCGGCTGGGCGCTGGCGTGGCGGACGTTTTGCGGCGGGAACGACGAGTGCGATTTCGCCCTCGGCATGGGCGGCGTCA
>CAYYWB010000428.1:0-1934 GCA_964475285.1 uncultured Bifidobacteriaceae bacterium
TTTTTCGGCAATTTTTGGTGGCATAAATTTTGAAGTTTGATGGTTGATTTTCCGAGACGTGACGGTAGTAAATCGGCGCGGAATAGTCAAACGCCGGATGGGTAAAAAAAGCCCAGCCAGAAATTGGCTGGGCTGAATTCGTAAATGAATCTGAAATCAACGACCGACCCACAGCACGTCGAGGTTGCCGGGACCACCACCACCGCGTCCGCCGCCGCGTCCGCCGCCGCCGCGCCAACCGCCGCCTGCGGGTGGGTTCGTTGCAGGCGGTGTCGTGGCCGCGGCCGCAGCCGGTTGGGCCGCGCGTTCGGTGCAGACCAAGACAATCCGGTTGTTCTTGGTGTCGAGCGAAGATGTTTTGCAGCCCTGCTTGGTTTGCACGGTTTGTTCCACTGCAAAGCTCGTGGGGCTGCTTTCCTTGATGATGGTCAGCGTGCCGTCGCGCTGCGAACTCCACGCCTCCATGGTGGCGGGATTGAAGCCGCCGCCGTCCGTGCCGTTGCCGATGGGCAGCGTTGCCAGCACCTTGCCGCTGTCGGCATTCACCACGACGCAGTCGTCCGGACCGGCGCACATGGCGAACAGGATGTGATTCTTCGCGTCCAAGCCAAGGCCGCCCGGTTCGCCGGCACTGGCACCGAGATCATACCTGGCAAGAACCTTCATGGTTTTGACATCCACGACGGCGATTTTCTTCTGGTCCTCAATGTCCGCATACAATTTTCCCTGCCCGTCGCTTTGAGCCTGTTCCATCGCGCCGCCGACATCAATCGTGCCGACAATCGAGCCGTCCTTCGGATCAATCACCGTGATGCTGGGCGATTCATGGCTGAAAATATAAACCTTGTCCGTCAACGGCTCCAAGAGGATACCGTCGGGCCGGCCCTGAACCTCGATGGTCTTGATCTTCTGCATCGTCTGCGTGTCGAACAGACAAGGCGGGCTGCTGCTGCTGACGCCGTGATGTGTCTTGGTGTCAATTGCCACGCCGTGGCCGCCGACATTGGTGATGGCACCTATGTATTTGTGGGTGTCCAGGTCGAACACGTAGGTGTCCGCGCCGCGCGGGACATAAACGCGCCGGCCGTCGTTGTCGGCATAGACATAATCAATGCCGCCGTTGCCCATGAGCTGGGTGGTGTCGAGCACCTTGTAAGGGGTGCCGGTTTGGGCGAGGGCGTTGCCGGCCAGCAGGCCGATGCCAAGAAACAGAAGCGAGAGATTTGTGCGTGTTTTCATAATGGAGTAGATTCAATTTTCAGGGACAGCATATCAGACGCAGATGAATGAAACATGGTTTCAAAATTACAGTTTTGTCATTCTCGGCCTGGCGATTCAGAAATGACGAAACTGTCATCCACCCTTCACGCGGTATTCATTTCGATTTAGTCTAATAAACCAAACTGGCGCGAGTTTTCTCGCCGCCGGTCTTATTTTCAGCAAATAATAAATCCATGCGCGTGTTCGTTGTTGAAGACGAAAAGAAGACGGCGTCGTTTGTCCGCAAGGCGCTCCAGGCGGAGGGCTTTGCCGTGGACATTTGCCATAACGGCGATGACGCGCTGTCGGCGGCGCGGACCACGCCCTTCGATGGCATCGTGCTCGACATCATGCTGCCGGGTCGCGACGGCTTGAGCGTGCTGCGCCAGTTGCGCGAACGCAAAAATGTCACGCCGGTGCTGCTGCTTTCCGCGCGCGGCGAAGTCAATGAACGCGTCGAAGGCTTGAACGCCGGAGCGGATGATTATCTGCCCAAGCCGTTTGAACTGGTCGAACTCGTCGCCCGCGTGCGCGCCCTGACGCGGCGCAGCGGCGAAACCAAATCCACCGGGCTGCGCGTCGCGGACTTGACGCTGGACACGCTGACGCGCCAGGCGCAGCGCGGCGAAAAGAAGATTGAACTGACCGCGCGCGAATACCGGCTGCTGGAATTT
>CAYYWB010000429.1:0-1900 GCA_964475285.1 uncultured Bifidobacteriaceae bacterium
CACCAAGGCTCTCAAGACCAGCGGGCCGATGGTCTCATCCGTCCGCATTTTTTCAAGGATTGCGCGTGATTGACCCTGCACCGTCTGGTTGGTCGAAGCCAGCCGGAGACTGGCGAGGCTCAGGTGGAAAAGCGCGTTTGTCGGCTCCAGTTCGCAGGCCAGCTCGAAGTGGGTTTCCGCCTCGTCCAAATGGCCGGTGTGCATGGCCAGGCTGGCGGCGACCACCTGGTAGCGGGCGTTGTTGGTGGAGACGGGCGCGAGTTCATCCAGAATTTTGGCGGTGAGTGGGAACGGCGGTTTCTGGTATTTCAATCCCGCCGACGCCAGAACCAGTTTATTGTCCACGGTCGGTTCATTCAGTGCAATGCGCCGCAGCCAGTCCAGCGCCAGCGGCGAACGGCTGCGGTCGGCGAGTTCGGCCATGACGCGGCAGGCCGGCAGGTTGTTGGGGTTGAACTCGAGCGCCTGCCTGGCGCTCAAGGAGGCATTGCGATAATCCCCGCGCGCCAGAAACTCCTGCGCCTGCCTCTGTCCGCGCATTTCCCGGTAGTGCCGGTAATGGCGCAGGCCAACCCGGAACGCCCCGGCCAGCGCCGCCAGCACCACCAGGAGAAAGACGGCTGCGACCAGTTGGGTGAAGATGCGGTATCGCGTCTCGTTCCAGGCGTGATAACGATCCACATGGTTGTAATAGCGCTGGCGAAACCAGGTCAATGCATCGAGCGCTTTCCGGCCCCAGGAGCGGCCCTCCATCCAAACCCAGAAACGATTCTGTTGTCCGTCTTCGTCCATTGAAGTGTAGGATGTCAAACTGCCGGCGGATTATCAAAGAGGATTTTGCAACGTCTCCCTGCCGGCGCTGAATTCACTTAACGGTTGCGCGGCGCGGCATTTTCTGGCAAATAGTTTGCGTCCGGATGGCAAGGCTGGGGTCGTAGCTCAGTTGGTAGAGCGCCTCGTTCGCAATGAGGAGGTCAGGGGTTCGACTCCCCTCGGCTCCACCAGCCTTCGCTTGAACGAAGTGTAAGCGAAGGCTGCCGCGCAGAAGCAAGGCGAAGGCGGGCTCGAAACAGACTCCGCTGCAAGCTATAGCCCGGCAAGCCGGCGATGGAATTCTTCAAACCATGAAATCACCGCTGAAAAACAAATGGGTTCTCATCACCGGTGCGTCGTCCGGTTTCGGCGCGGCGGCGGCGCTCGCGTTTGGCGCGGCGGGCGCGAAACTGCTGCTGGGCGCGCGGCGCGTTGACCGCTTGAAAACGGTCGTGGCAGAAGCAAAAAGCGCCGGGGCAGGGGAGGCGCATTTCCATTTTCTGGATGTCGCGAAAACGGCGAGCGTCGAGGAATTTCTTTCCTGGGCGAGGAAATTCGTCCAAAGCCCAAAGTCCAAGGTCCAGAGTCTTCACGTTTTGGTCAACAACGCCGGCGGCGCGCACGGCTTGGAAACCGTGGCCGAAGGCAGGGACGCCGATTGGGAGGCGATGATCCAGTCGAACGTGCTCGGCATTTTGCGCATGACGCGCGCGGCGCTGCCGTTGATGGCGCGCAACGCGGGCGCGAGCATCATCAATGTCGGCTCGGTCGCCGGCCACGCGGCTTACGAGGGCGGCGCGGTTTATTGCGCGGCCAAGGCGGGCGAAGTGCAAATCACCCGCGCGCTGCGGCTGGAATTGCTCGGCACGGGCATCCGCGTCGGCACGGTGGATCCGGGCCTGGCGGAGACGGAATTTTCGCTGGTGCGTTTCAAGGGCGACGCGGCCGCCGCCAAAAAGGTTTATGAGGGCATGAATCCGCTGACCGCCGTGGACATCGCGGAAATTCTGGTCTGGGTCGCCAGCCGCCCGGCGCACGTCAACATTGACGAATTGATTGTGAAGCCGGTGGATCAGGCGGCGATTGG
>CAYYWB010000430.1:0-1890 GCA_964475285.1 uncultured Bifidobacteriaceae bacterium
AATTCGCGGTTGGTTTCCCGGTCGAAAATGATTTTGGCCAGCAACCCGTTGATCTGCATGACAGCGGCCTGCCCGCTGATTTGCACGCGACCGCTTGCCGCGTCAACTTGAACATCTTCGCCGGATTTGAGCTGGTTTTTTTGCTGCCGCCGAGCCGCGTCTTCCGTGTAATCTCGAAAACATTTTTCCGAATCGGCAGCGGTGGGAATGTAAATCTTGTCTCCATACATCGAGCGCAAATAATCCAAATAGGAACCGTCCGCCAGTGCGTTTTGCGTGAGCGTGAAAAACGGATTGCCGTCCACGTGCGATTTTTGCATCGCCGTGATGATGAAACGCCCGGGGTCGGTGCCACCGAAATAAATGCTGCCGTCCGGGATGGATTCGATGATGCCGTTGCCATAAGCGGCTGCATACTTTTCGCCGCCGAGTGCAAATGACTCCTCCGCGCCATAAGTTTCCAACACCGCCTGCCACGCCGTGCCACGCAAACGCTCGTCCGTTTTGCCGGAATGCTTGTATTGCGGCGCGCGCTTCTGGAAGTCTGCAAACTGGTTGCTGACCGCCAACCAGTCATTTTTGCCGGCTGCGGCAAAGAAAGTCTTGAATTCCGGCGGCACTTCCTGCCCGCCAGCCTGTGCCGCCGCATTCGCCTGCGCCTCCTTTGCAGCAATGAGTGACTTCAATTGAGCCGCGACTTGCGAATCAGTAAGCTTCTGAAACGCCGCCGTTTGTTTCCTGGCGCAGCCGTTGGTGAATAGCGCGGCACCGAGAATCATTGCCCCAAAGAATTTCGTGGTTGTTTTCATAGGTTCATTTCTTGCTGTTCCCACTGGATAGACACCGCACCCACCGGATTTGTATGAAATAATTCAAAAATCATCGTAGCGGTGTCTCGGCAGAGCGCCGCACATTCTCCAGATTGAAATGCGGCTTTCTGCCGAAAGCCGCCACGCCGACAATTTAGAATTATTCTAAATCTTGACACACTGCGGGTTCGCGTCTATTCTGCCGGCGACATGAGCGCGGTCGAGGAAAAAATCAGCAATGAATTCAGCGCGCGGCTGAACACGGGCGGTTTCCGGTTCACGCCGCAGCGCCAGCAGGTCTATGACGTGCTGCTGCACAAGCGCGATCACCCGACCGCCGAGGAGGTCTTCATCCGCGCCAAGCGGCAGATGCCGGAGATCTCGCACGCGACGGTTTACAACTGCCTCGACGCGCTGGTAAAATGCGGTCTGGCCCGGCAGGTGACGCTGGATCGCGGCGCGACGCGGTTCTGCCCGAATATGCGCGAGCACTGCCATTTTTACTGCGACTCCTGCGACACGGTTTTCGACGTGGATTTGCCGGCGAAGGCGGCGGCTGGAGTCGCGATGCCAAAAGGTTTTCGCGCCCGGCATTTTGAAATTGCGATTCACGGCATTTGTCCGGATTGCGCGAAGAAAAAATAGTTTTACGAACGATGAGCACCGCCACCGAAACCATTGAGGGCCTGGTCAAGCAGGAATACAAATACGGATTCTACACCGACGTGGAAACCGATTCCGCCCCGCCGGGCTTGAGCGAAGACACCATCCGGCTGATTTCACGCCGGAAAAACGAGCCGAATTGGCTGACCGACTGGCGGCTCAAGGCTTACCGGCACTGGCTCACACTGGAGGAGCCGGTCTGGCCGAAAGTCCACCACGAAAAAATCAATTATCAGGACATCATTTACTACTCCGCGCCCGGCAAAAAGGGCGACGGCCCGAAAAGCCTCGATGAGGTTGACCCGAAATTGCTGGAAACCTATGAGAAGCTCGGCATCCCGCTGCGCGAACGCGAGCGGCTCGCCGGCGTGGCCGTGGACGCGGTGTTTGATTCCGTTTCCGTCGGCACCACGTTCAA
>CAYYWB010000431.1:0-1874 GCA_964475285.1 uncultured Bifidobacteriaceae bacterium
ATGATGCAATTCCAGCGGCGCGACGCGGCGGCGGCGACCGAGGACATGAACGAACTGCTCGCCCGCGCCAAAGAACAGCTTGGCGGCGCGACGATTTACGGCGGCTGCCTCTGCTGCTGCAATGGCCGCGGACAGAATCTTTTCGGCGCGCCGGACCACGACGCCGGGCTGGTGCAACAACAGCTCGGTCCGTTCGGCCTCGCCGGGTTTTTTGGCAACGGCGAGATCGGCCCCGTCGGCGGGAACAATTATCTGCACGGTTTCACGGCCTCGCTCGCGCTGTTTGTGAACAAGTAGTCGCAGTTCGCGATTGCTTTTCCGCGGCGGAGCGTCATGCTCGGCGCAGGAATGTCCGAACAACAACCCATGGAATCGAAGCCGGCAGCGCCTCCGCGAAGTCCGGGCCCGCGTCGGCGCGGTCGCCGCGGCGGACGCGGACGCCGGCGGCCCGCGCCGGTTGCACCGGTTGCCGGGCAGCCAGCGCAGCCGGAATTGCAGGCGGAACGAATCGAACCGCCAATTCGCGTGCAGGAAATGCCGGTGCGCCCGGCGCCGTCAAAACATCGGGCGCCACCGCCGGTTCCCGAGGCGGCACCCGCGCCAATTTCTGCTCCGGCTCACGCCCCGGTTTCAGTTCCGGCTCACGCCTCAACTCCCGCCGCGCGCGCCCCGAAACCGGAAGGTTCGGCCATCGGACGGACCGTTGAAGAAGTCAGGCAAATTGTCGAATCGTTGGAACAGGCGCTGGAACAAATGGAAGAGGTGCTGCGGCTGGTGGAGCTGGCCGAGCACCAGAAGTTCGCCGACGAGCGCGAGCTGGAATCGCTGCGCCGCGCCCTGCACAAGCTTCAGCCGCCGCGCCGGGAGCAGCGGGAAGAAGGCCATTGAGATTGCCGCGCAAGTTTTCGCCAATTGCCAGCGCAATCCGCCAGCAACCGGGCGGTTAAAATTTGATAAAGGATTGCCAAAATTCGGCTAGACCCGGTTAGCCCGCTTGGTTCATTTTACAGCCATGAAATCCATTCGTCACTTCACCAAATCAGCCCGTCTGCTTCTGCTTCTGCCCATCGCCTGCGTTTTGCTCGGATTCGGCGCAACGCCGGCGAACGCCGCCGATGCCTCGCTGGAACAGCGCGTGGCCAAGCTGGAGGCCGCCACGCAGCAAGCCGCGTCACCCATCAACAACGGCGACAACGCCTGGATGCTCGCCAGTTGCGCGCTGGTGCTGATGATGACCGCGCCGGGGCTGATCTTGTTTTACGGCGGGCTGGTGCGCAGCAAAAACGTCCTCTCCACGATGATGCACAGCCTGATTCTCATGGCGATTGTGTCAACGCTGTGGATGCTGTTCGGCTACAGCATGGCGTTCGCGCCGGGCAACGCGTTCGTCGGAAATCCGCTGACTTATTTTCTGCTCAAGGGCGTCGGCGGCGAGCCGAACGGGGATTACTCGGCCACGGTGCCGCAGCAAAGCTTCATGCTGTTTCAAATGATGTTCGCCATCATTACGCCCGCGCTCATCAGCGGCGCGGTGGCGGAACGGATTCGGTTCAAGGCTTACGTCCTGTTCACGGTGCTCTGGGTCACAATCGTTTATTTCCCGCTCTGCCACATGGTCTGGGGCAAGGGCGGCTATTTCAACTGGGCGCTGGGCGGAAAAATTCCGGTGCTCGATTTCGCGGGCGGCACGGTCGTCCACATCAGCTCCGGCGTCTCGGCGCTGGTCTGCGCGCTGGTGCTCGGCAGGCGCAGCGGTTATCCGCAGGAGCCGATGCTGCCGCACAACGTCGTGTTGAGCCTCATCGGCGCGGGGCTGCTTTGGGTCGGCTGGTTCGGGTTCAACGCCGGCAGCGCGCTGAACGCCGGGACGCTCG
>CAYYWB010000432.1:0-1871 GCA_964475285.1 uncultured Bifidobacteriaceae bacterium
ATCTCGACAAGGTTCCGCCGCATTATCACCGCAAGCAGACGATTGCGAACGGCGAACGTTTCATCACGCCGGAATTGAAGGAAATGGAGGGAAAAATCCTCGGCGCGGAGGAACGCATCGTAAAGCTGGAATACGAATTGTTCCAGCGCGTGCGCGAGGAGGTGTTGGGGCAATTGCCGAAAATCCAGCAGACGGCTTCCGCGCTGGCGCAACTGGACGTGCTGGCGTCATTTGCCGAAACCGCGCGGCTGCACTATTATTGCCGCCCGCAGGTCGGCGACGAGGGCATGCTGCAGATCCGCGACGGGCGCCATCCGGTTTTGGAGCAGCAACTCGTCGAGGAACGCTTTGTGCCGAATGATACAGGGCTGACTTCTTCGGAGTACGGCTGTCGTCAGCCGCAGCACGCGGGAAATATCGGGGACGCTGCGGCTGGGGACAGCCGTGCTCCGCAAATCGCGCTCATCACCGGGCCAAACATGGCGGGCAAATCCACTTACATCCGCCAGGTCGCGCTGCTGACGCTGCTGGCGCACACGGGTTCGTTTGTTCCAGCGGCGGAAGCGCGGATTGATCTCGTGGACCGCATTTTCACCCGCATCGGTGCGAGCGATGATTTGACGCGCGGACAATCCACGTTCATGGTCGAGATGACCGAGACGGCGAACATTTTGAACAACGCCACGCCGCGCAGCCTCATCGTGCTGGACGAAATCGGCCGCGGCACCAGCACGTTTGACGGCCTTTCGCTCGCGTGGAGCATCGTCGAACATTTGCACAATCAGGTTGGAGCCAAAACGCTTTTTGCCACGCACTATCACGAGTTGACTGAACTTTCGGCGCGGCTGCCGCGATTGAAGAATTTCAACGTCGCCGTGCGCGAGTGGCACGACCAGATTGTTTTTCTCCGCAAGATCGTCGAGGGCGGCACTGACAAGAGCTACGGCATCCAGGTCGCGCGGCTCGCCGGAGTGCCGAAGGAAGTTCTGGAGCGCGCCAAGCAAATTCTCGGCAACCTCGAAGAATCCGAACTCACGCCGGAAGGCAACGTGCGCCAGCCGCGCCGCCAGCAGGATCGCGAAAAATTAAAGTCGCTCGCTCCGCCGCCGCAGATGGATTTGTTCGGAAAATGAAATTATGAATGCGAAACTCGTCGAACTGACCACCCGCAAAGGTGGTTTGAAGTTTGTCAAAGTCACTACGCCGTGGAGCACGGCGGAAATTTATCTGCATGGCGCGCACGTCACACACTTTCAGAAAAACGGCGAGCCATCGCTGCTGTTCATGAGCCGCAAAAGTCATTTCGCCGCCGGCCAGCCAATTCGCGGCGGCGTGCCGATTTGTTTCCCGTGGTTCGGCAATCGCGACGGCGAACCGTCGCATGGTTTCGCCCGCATTTTGCCGTGGGAAAGGGTGGCAACTTCCGCCGCACAAAACGGCGCGGTGACGCTTCGCCTGCGGCTGCCAAAGAATTCCGTGAAACCTGAATGGTCTGCCCTGAAAACGGAGTTTGTCATCACAGTTGCCGACACGCTGACTATGGAACTTGTTGCCACGAACGAATCGGCGGACAAAACGCTGGAGATTGCAAACTGCCTGCACACTTATTTTCACGTCGGCGACATCACACAGGTTTCCATCACCGGCCTTGAAGGTGCGCCGTTTGACGACTTCGCCGCCGGCGCCGGTGGTGCCAGTGCTCGCCGGGTGGAAAACGATCCCGTGCTGCGGATAACGAAAGAAACGAACCGAGTTTATCCTGACTCAACCGCCACGGTCGAAATCCGTGACGAAAATCTGAAGCGGACGATCCGGGTGGAGAAACTCAATTCCAAGTCCACCGTCGTCTGGAATCCATGGACGACGCAGAA
>CAYYWB010000433.1:0-1862 GCA_964475285.1 uncultured Bifidobacteriaceae bacterium
GCCGAGCCGGCCCGTGGAAAAATTCGTGAGCCGGCGCACGTCGTCCAGCGGCTCATAGGCCGGCCCGGCGGTGACGATGCAGTTCATGCCGCAAGATTAACCGCAAAGAACGCAAAGAACGCAAAGAAAAATTTTAGGATGAAGCATCGTAACGCGATAACATGTATCATTTTCTTTCCATTCGGTTTAGATTTCTGCTGCCATCCTGCCGCATAACCATCTGATGGCCGTCAATCTGAACAACTCTAACCCGCTCCACACGAGGTGGAAGCTGGCTCTCGTCTCCTACAGTTATGTTCGTTATCTGAGTTGTGATATACCCATCTTTCAGCTCCCAGCTTCCATCATATCCAAGTATATTTGTGATCCCAGTGCGAACGGTTGTCACTTTTGTAACAAATTTCCCATCAGATTTCATTTCGGTTGAAGTTTCTACGCGGCTTGATGCCGGCATGACTGGTTTCCATGATCCTACAACCAACTGCCGAATCGTAGCATCAGTTGGAAGGAAATTGCTTTTTACGATCACGACGCCAGTCCCTGCAACTACTAAAATTCCGACACCAACAATAATCGTTTTCGCTTTTGTCCATACCATAATTTTCAATGCTCCTTTCACAAGGGTTAAAGTTGAACCGCCCACCGCCGTGCCTTTCGCCGCCGCCATGACCGTCACCGCCAAGCCCGCCGGCGCGGCTTTCACGGAGTTTGCCTCCACCGTTCCGGCAATGTCCGTGGGCGTCAGCGTCACGCCGCGTTTCGCAAAAATGGCGCGCAGCTTCTCCAGCGCCCGCGCCACCCGCTTTTGCGCGGCTTCCTCCTCCATCCGCAGCGCCGCCGCGATTTCGCGGGCGGTCTTGTTCTCAAAATAGCGCAGCACCAGCGCGGCGCGGTCGGTTTCGCCCAGTTGGTTCAGGGCGTCGTCCAGCAGCGGCGCGAGTTGCTGCCAGATTTCTTCGCCGGTGGATGGCGACGGGGCGTCGCCGCCACCGTTCAAATTGGATTGCATGAATGCCTCCTGTTCGCGGATTTGGCGGCGATGCCGGGCCTTGAGCGCGTCCGCCGCCGCGTAGCGCGTAGTGCGGTGCAGCCACGCGGCCAGCACGGTCCGCGGCCCCAGCGAGGCGGCCTTGCGCGCGAGGATGATGAACACGGCCTGCGTGATGTCCCCGGCCAGATGCGCGTCGCCCACCTGCCGCACCGCCGCCGAGTGGACGAGGCCGATGTGCCGCTGCACCAATTCGGCAAACGCCGTATCGGACCGGCTGGCGGCGAATTCCCGCACCAGCGTCATGTCATCGCCAATCATCATTTATACATGGCCGCAAAATGGGAAACCGGACAATGTTTTTTTTGACGGTGGCTTGATCTTAATTCGTAATCGCAATCTTCATCAGTGAAAACGGGATTAGGATTAAGAGAAAGATTAAGATTAGGACACCGCCGCTTTTTGATTCCGGGACACGGGGTTCAATCTCCGCTGTCAGGTTCAGGGCGGGCCGGGTCATGGCTTGTTCGTCCACCACAGGAACAAGGCCAGAAGCCCCAGAACCACCACCACCACGAAGCCCACAAGGAAAAGAACCTGATTGCGCTCCGAGTAGCGATGATGCCGGTGGTGGTGCGGCTTGTGGCTCATTCCGGGCATCATTTGGCAAACCGGCGCGCGTGGCAAGCCGTTTCTTATTTGAGCAGCCACGCCAGCAGCGGCGCGACGGCGAGCGCCGGCAGGAAATTCGCCAGCTCCACCCTGCGCGCCTCGAAAATCACCAGCGCGACGGCGCAGGCGGCCAGGCCGGCGGCGGTATTGACGGAATCAAGCAACTGGCGGGCTTCGAGAAACGGCCGGGCGTAAAGCTGGC
>CAYYWB010000434.1:0-1860 GCA_964475285.1 uncultured Bifidobacteriaceae bacterium
TCAGCGAAACGCAGTCAATTGGGGCCAAAATGCCGTCAAAATGCCGCACCACCTCACCCATCGTGATTTTGGCCGGATTCTTTGCGAGCACATAGCCGCCACGGATACCGGCGGCACTGCCCACCCAGCCTTGTGCCTTGAGATCCAGCATAATTTGCTCCAGAAAGCGTTTGGGAACATCGTTGCGCCGCGCGAGTTCGCGAATGGGAATCGGCGCGCCGCCAAAATGATCCACCAGCGTGAACAAGGCGCGCAACGCATAATCAGTCTTCTTGGAAACTCGCATATTAAATACACGATAATAAAAGTCGGCTTTAAGTCAACGCCATTTTCCGGGAGCGCTGGCCTCTGGCCGGCGTGTTAATTGGAATCTCGCCGGCGGGACACCGGCGCTCCCAGGCTCAACTGATGATCCGCCGGCCCTCGTCGAGGAAGATGCCTTTGAAATTCATCTCCAGCGCCTGCGGGTTGCTCGCCTTGGCCAACGCCTCCTTCTCGGTCACGCGCCCGGCCTTGACCAGATTGAACAGCGACTGGTTGAACGTGAGCATTCCGTCGTCCGTGCCGGTTTCAATGGCGGCGGACAGTTTGTCCAGCCGGTTCTCCTCGATCAATTTTCGCACCAGCGGCGTGTTGAGCAGAATTTCCAGCGCGGGCGTCAGTTTGTTGTCCACCGTATTGACCATGCGCTGGCAAATCACTCCGCGCAACGCCCCGGCGAGCTGCCGGCGGACTTGCTCGCGCTCCTCGGCCTTGAAGAAATCCAGGATGCGCGTGATGGATTGTGACGCGGTCGTCGTGTGCAGCGTGGACAAAACCAGATGCCCCGTGTCGGCGGCGCTCATCGAGGCGGCAAAACTGACGTCGTCGCGCATTTCGCCAATCATGATGATGTCCGGATCCTGGCGAAGGACGTGTTTGAGCGCGAGATGATAGGAAAGCGTGTCGAGGCCGATTTCGCGCTGCTCGATGACCGATTGATTGTCCTCGAAAGCGTATTCCACCGGGTCTTCGAGCGTGATGATGTGTTTTTTGAAATTGTTGTTGATGTGCTCGACCATCGCCGCAAGCGTCGTGGATTTGCCGCAGCCGGTGGAACCCGCCAGCAGGACGATGCCGCGCGGCGATTCCGCGACTTTCTTGATTTGCTCCAGCAAACCCAGCTCCTCAAAACCCGGCACCAGCGTTTTGACAAAACGCATGGCCAGGCACCACTGGCTCCGCTGCTGGAAAAGATTCGTGCGGAACCGTCCGATGTTCGGAACATAATAGGAAAAATCTATTTCGCGCTCCTCCTTCAGCCGCTTCATCAAATGCTCCGGCGTGATTGCCTCGACAATCTTGTTCATCCAGTCCGACGTCGGGAACGGGCAATCTATGGCCACCAGTTCGCGGTTGATGCGGAAGATGACCGGCGTGCCGATTTTCAAATGCACATCCGAAGCGCCGCCGTCCACCGCCGTCTTGAGAATGCGTTGAAATAATTCCATGAGCACAGCTTACCAAATCATACCGCCAGCGCCAGCGGGGAAAATGCTGGCGGCGCTTCCCGTCCAAATGCTATAAAATCCGCCATGACAAAACATCGCATCGGCATCATCGGCGGCACGGGGCTTTACGGCATCGAAGGCTTCACGAACCAGAAATGGGTGAAGGTCAAAACGCCCTTCGGCGCGCCGTCCGACGATTTGCTCGCCGGCAAGCTCGCCGGACGCGAAGTGGTCTTTCTGCCGCGGCACGGGCGCGGCCACCGGATTCTGCCGAGCGAGCTGAACCATCGCGCCAACATCTGGGCGATAAAAAAACTCGGCGTCCAATGGATCATCAGCGTCAGCGCCGTCGGCTCGTTGCAGGAAAAAT
>CAYYWB010000435.1:0-1858 GCA_964475285.1 uncultured Bifidobacteriaceae bacterium
GCGCGGCGCTACAATTTCCGCGAATACGACGGCCCGCCGCTCGAATCGCTCGAACTGTTCACCACCAAAAGCGGCGCGGAAATCGCCGGCCAGCTTTACAACTTCACGGACAAGGGCGACCGCGCCGTCGCGTTGCGGCCCGAAATGACGCCGACGCTCGCGCGCATGATTGCCGCGCACGAGCGCAATTACAAAAAGCCCGTCAAGTGGTTCGCCATCCCGCAGTTGTTCCGCTACGAACGCCAGCAGAAAGGCCGGCTGCGCGAGCATTTCCAGTTCAACGCCGATTTGATCGGAGAAACCAGCCCGGCGGCGGACGCGGAATTGATCGCGCTGCTCATTGACGCGCTTCGCGCCTTTGGTTTGACGCAAAAGGACTTCATCATCCGGTTGAGCAGCAGAAATGCGTGGCAGGAGTTTTACAAATCCGGGAGGGGCGGCGTGTCGCCGTCCCAAACCTCTGACGAATACAATTTTTTCCAAATCATTGACAAGCTGGAGCGCACGCCGCCCGGGGAATCTGAAACGAAACTGGCCGCGCTGGGATTCTCGCTCGCGGAAGTGAATCAATTCATCGAATCCGGCAGGCCGACCGCCGAGCTGGAAAGCATCCTGCAAAATCTCGCCGCACGGGGGCTGAAGGATTTTGTGAAGGTGGATTACCACGTCATTCGCGGACTTGCCTATTACACCGGCGTCGTGTTTGAAGCCTTTGATGTCCAGGGCGAATTTCGCGCCATTGCCGGCGGCGGGCGCTACGACAATCTCGTCAAGCTCATCAGCGGCGGCAGGGTGGATTCGCCCGCGCTCGGCTTCGGCATGGGCGACGTGGTGCTGCTGGAACTGCTCAAGGCGCGCGGCCTGCTGCCGAAATTCGATTCCACCACGGATGTTTTCGTCCTGATCGGGGATGAAGCGCTGCGGTCGCAATCGCTCAAGCTGGTTCAGGATTTGCGCGCCGCCGGATACGCCGTCGAATATCCGCTCACGGCGGTGAAGCCGGACAAGCAGTTCAAACGCGCGCAGGAATTGAAAACGGCGAACGTGGTGCAGCTCGAAAACAGCGATTACGTCCGCATCCGCGATTTAAGGGTGCGCAAGGAAATCGTCGTCGGCGTGGCCGACGCGGCGAACCATCTGTAAGAAATTCATGGGCGACGAGTCCGTTTCCAGCCGCATCGCCGTCATCGCCGGCGACATCACGCGGCAGCGAGTGGACGCGATTGTGAACGCCGCCAACACGACGCTGCTCGGCGGAGGCGGCGTGGATGGCTCGATTCATCGCGCCGCCAGGCCGGAATTGCTGGCGGAATGCCGCGCGGTCGGCGGCTGCGCCACCGGCCAGGCCAAAATCACACGCGGCTGCAAGCTCCCGGCCAAATGGGTTATTCACACCGTCGGTCCGGTCTGGCACGGCGGCGGCCACGGCGAGGATGAATTGCTCGCAAGTTGCTACCAAAGCTTGGAACAGCATGGCATCAAGTCCGTCGCCTTTCCGACCATCAACGCCGGCGCGTATGGTTTTCCGATGGAACGCGCGGCGCGGATTGCCGTTCGCGAGGCGAAAAATTTTCTGGAGCGGAACCGGCCGGTGGAAAAGGTGATTTTGGTTTTTCTTCGGCCCGGGCGCGTAGAAAAGTTACGAGACGGCGCTGCGGGAGATTAATTTTTAACCGGGATGGTCATTTCAAGCCTTCAAGCACCAGCAGGATGAATGAGCTTTGGCCGTAATTGAACGGCTGACAAGTGACCTGCAAATCCAGCGGGGTGGTTTTCCCATTGCGAACCAGCTCCATTTGCACGCGCTGACGGGTGACCCGGCGACCGCGCGCGGCCGCCCGCACCGATTTGCGCACCA
>CAYYWB010000436.1:0-1857 GCA_964475285.1 uncultured Bifidobacteriaceae bacterium
AATCTGTGTCAGCGGCGGGAACTTGTCGTAAGCAACGAGCGAATTTGTGAAAAGCTCGCCCTCATGCGGAACACGCCAGACGATTGTGTCCCGCATGTTCCAGGTGACAAAATAGTCGGCGTGAAGCGCCCGCGCCTCTTCCGCAGCATTCTTCAGCAGTTCCGAATCACGGACATCCGTATCCGGTGTTTTAAGCTCAAAATTTGAAAAGGCGAGATTTGCCGCGCGGTTCAGCCAGATTGCGCCATCGAGGAACAGGGTTTTGCCGCCGACCTTGATGCTGATTTCCCCGCTTACAGATTCAAATGGATGCCCGCCACGCGCAAAGGCGGAGTCCATCCATTGATAAACTTTGCTGGCGAATTCTCTTTCGTTGGCTCGCAGGTCGGGCATGGTCGTTGCGTCTGCGAGTGTGCGTGGGAAAATTTGCATAGGCAAGAAAGTTGTTGTGCGCTGCTCCGCTCTTGCCAGTTTCGGCGGGGCGGCGGCGGGGCAAGTTTTGTGTTGGCGTCTGATGCGATGATTGACGATGATGAATGCGACGGACATCAACGAAAGGTCACACTATGGCACAGGCAATCATGGATCCTGAAAAGGTCCGGCGGTTCGCGGACGAGCTGCAGCGGTTCAACACCGACCTCGAAAACCGGCTGGTGATGCTCCAGGCGCGCTTCGGCGCGTTGAGCGACACCTGGCAGGACCAGGAGCACGAAAAGTTCGCCGATGAATTCAAGACGGCGATGAAGGCGCTCAAAAAATTCGTCGAGCTGTCCAAGGAGCACACGCCCTATCTCCTGCGCAAAGCCCAGCGCATCGAGGAATATCTGCACCAGCGATGAACCAAAATCGTCGAGAGTCGAGAGTCGAGAGTCGAGAGCCGGCTGGTCACGCCGCGAAGTTATGCCTTTGGCCCTCGTCTCTCGTCTTTCGACATTCGGCTGACGTTTAACATGGCCCAAGCCCAAATCACATCCGTCGAGGCGATCGAGCTGTTCCGCGCCGCGCTGATTGTGTTCACGAGCCAGGCGCGGCCCGCGCTGGAGGAGGTTTCCGGCGAGATGACGCGCACGCGGCTCTGGCTGCAAAACGACCAGCGGCGGTTCTGGGAAAACGAGCGGCGCATCCGGAGCAAAAAACTGGAGCAGGCGCAGCAGGAATTGTTCAGCGCGCGGCTTTCGCAATTCCAGGAATCCACCTCGCTTCTGATGATGGCCGTGCATCGCACGCAACACGCCGTCCGCGAGGCCGAGGAAAAAATCGCGCGGCTCAAACGATGGGACCGGGAGCTGGAAAACCGCGCCGCGCCGCTGCTCAAGGAGGTGGAGCAATTGCACGGATTTTTGACCGCCGAAATGCCCAAAGCCGTCGCGTATCTGGGGCAGGTGGTGCGGACGCTGGACGCCTACGCCGAGGCCGGCACGCCCGCCGGCGGCGGAGGCGCAGCCGCGCCGGGCGCCGAACCGGGAGGGAAAACCGCATGAGCGCCGTCGGCAGCAAAGGCCGGTTGCTCGGCGCCTCCAAGGAGCTTTCGCTCAAATGGGAGGACACCAAGAACCACTGGCGCGACGAGAAAAGCCGGGAATTCGAGCGCAAATATTTGCAGGAACTTTTTGCCGGAATGGAAAAGGCGATTACCGTAATTGAAAAACTGGATGAACTTTTGAAAAAGGTCAGGAGCGATTGTGAGTAGCCGGAGACGGATGCTTCCCGCGTGAAGTTCCGATGCGGACAGGTCGAGCGCCGAACTGAATTGGCCAAGCTCAAAACTGCAACGGTCGAGATCAGAGGTGAAATCGCCGAGCTAATACCACTTCTAGCAAGTAATTGCACTATTCTCCGTTACGGTAGCGTTTACCT
>CAYYWB010000437.1:0-1850 GCA_964475285.1 uncultured Bifidobacteriaceae bacterium
CGACGAGCGCACGCCGCCGTTTGATTTGTTCCGCAATCTGCCGACGAACGCGCCGGCAAAATGATTTTTATGGAAAAGAAATTTTACATTCGTGAAGCAAGCCCTGACGAAGGCAGCGATGCGGATTGGAGCAAGGCGCGGAACGTGGTGTTTCCGAATTTGAAACCCTCGCGACAGCCGATCAGCTTGAGGATTCCCGGCATCACGCTCCAAAAAATACGGCGCGCGGCCAACCGGCAGGGTGTGCCCTATCAGAGTTTGATCAACATCTGGCTGGCGGAACGCGCCGAAGCCGAAGGCAAAGCAGCTTAAAATGAGCGACGAACACGAACATCATCATCACGCGCACGAGGCGCCGGAGGCGGGCGACTCCGGGTCGCAGGCGCTGGCCGAGGCGCTGCGCAGCAGTTTCGCGATTGTCAAAGTCGTGATGCTGCTGATGGTCGTCGCGTTTTTCGGCTCGGGATTTTTCCAGGTCGGCCCGTCCGAAAAGGCCGTCATTCTCCGTTTCGGCAGGCCGGTCGGCGAAGGCAAGGGCGCGCTGCTCGGCCCGGGCTTGCACTGGTCGTTTCCCTATCCGATTGACGAGGTGCGGAAAATTCCGATCACGGAAATCCAGAAAGTCACCTCGACGACCGGCTGGTATTTCACCACGCCGGAGCAGGAATTGAGCGGCGAGGAACTGCCCGCCGGCGCGTCGCTCAATCCGGCGATTGACGGCTACGCCATCACCGCCGACCGCAACATCGTCCACACGCGCGCGACGCTGAACTACCATATCGAGAACCCGATTGCGTATATTTTCAATTTCGCGTCCGCGTCCAACGCGATTCAAAACACGCTGAACCAGGCCCTGTTGAGCACCGCCGCGAAGTTCAACGTGGACGACATCCTCACGCGCGACGCCGCCGGTTTTCAGGACGCCGTGCTGGCGCGCGTCAGCGATCTGACGGAGCAGGATCAGCTCGGCATCGTCATTGACAACTGCCAGGTGTTCAGCGTCGCGCCGAGGCAGTTGAAGGATGTGTTCGACCGCGTCACCATCGCGCAGCAAAACCAGAGCAAGCAGATTTATGACGCGAACACCTACCGCGACAAGACCCTGCTCAACGCCGCCGCGCAGGCGTCGGCCATCACCACCGAGGCCGCCACCGCCAGCACGAATTACGTCAAGGCCATCCAGGCCGACGCCAAGGCCTTCACCGACGTGCTGCCGGCGTTCGAGGCGAATCAAAACCTGTTCGCGCAGCAAAAGGTGGCCGAGACGATGGCGCTGGTGCTGACGAACGTGCAGGACAAAATCTTCCTGCCGGAGCGCGCCGATGGCCAGCCGCGCGAATTGAGGCTGATGTTGAACCGCGAGCCGCCGCAGCCGAAATCGGCAACGGCGAATCCGTAAAACGAAAATGGACGCGACGCTCAAACGAAGATTGTGGAAAGTGGCGATTGCACACTTTCTCGTAACTTCATTTGTATTTTGGAGATTGTTTCACAGCTTTAGCCCAGATGCGTGGACTCCGTTTTGGTTTAAGGTTTGTGTTTTGCTTCAGCCGGTATTTTTCTTTTTTGTATGGACGCTTCGCTTTTTGAATGTCGGAGAATGGGGTGGAATACCTTCTTTTTTTGGAGGATTGGCAATGGTGTTTTCAGTTCCACTTTGGAGCATTTGCTTTGCTTGGCTGTTCGCAAAGTTGGACAACTGGCTGAACCATTTTCCGGTTCTTGGCAAACGAGTTTTTTAATTTTATGCAGGTTACGTCTCTATTGAGCCATCACGAACACGAGCACGGGCCGGATTGCGGCTGCGGCCACGACCACGAACATTCCGTCGTGCATCTCTGGCAGGCCGT
>CAYYWB010000438.1:0-1850 GCA_964475285.1 uncultured Bifidobacteriaceae bacterium
GACGCCGCCGCCGTCCAGCGTTTCGAGCGCGAAGTCCGCCTCACCTGCCAGCTTGCCCATCCGAACACGATCCAGGTCTATGACTATGGCCGCACGCCCGACGGGATTTTTTATTACGCGATGGAATTGCTGACCGGATTGAACCTGCACGACCTGATTTCCCGCTTCGGCCCGCAGCCGGAGGGCCGCGTCGTCCAGATTCTCACGCAGGTTTGCGAATCGCTCGCCGAAGCCCACTCGCTGGGGCTGGTGCATCGCGACATCAAGCCTTCCAACATTTTCCTGTGCGACCGTGGCGGCGTGCTCGACTGGGTCAAGGTGCTGGATTTCGGGCTGGTGTGCGAATTTCGCGGCCCGTCCGCCGCGCGCGGCGAGGATTCGGAATTTGCCGGCACGCCTTCCTTCATGCCGCCCGAGGCGATCAAAAATTCCGCCGCCAACGACCCGCGCAGCGATCTCTACGCCGTCGGCGCCATCGGCTATTTTTTGCTGACCGGCAAATGCGTTTTTGACGACGAGGACGTTTCGGAGCTGCACAGGAAACAACTGGCCGACGCGCCGGCGCCGCCCAGTTGGCGCACCAAAAATAAAATCAGCGCCAAAATCGAACGCGTCATCCTGCGCTGTCTCGAACGCGATCCGGAAAAGCGCCCGCAATCGGCGCTCGAACTGCGCGACCTGTTGCTCGCCAGTCCGCACGCGGAGGATTTCACGCCGGAAGCCCGGGCCGCCTGGTGGACCGAATTTCACGGGCAGGAAAAATCTCCCGTGGCGGCCGGAGCCGCAACACCAAGCCCGCCACCCACGGTGAAGATAGACTTTGCCGGCAGGATCGGTTAAGCCGCCTCACCCTCCAGACGATTTGCGCCGGGAAGCCGGACGCCGCAAAAATCCCTGCCGTCAATTCTCGACAAATTTCATCACGCGCGATTGTTCGGAACGCTTGCGCCGGGTCTCGTCGAGAATTTTTTTCCGAAGCCGCAGGTTTTTCGGGGTCGCCTCGACGTATTCGTCCACGTCAATGTATTCCAGCGCGCGTTCGAGCGAGAGCTTGAGCGGCGGCGAAAGCTGGATGCCCTTGCCGTCGCCCTGCGATCTCATGTTGGTCAGGCGCTTCGCCTTGCACGGGTTGACTGGAATGTCGTTCTCTCGCGCGTTTTCGCCGACAATCATGCCCTTGTAAATCTTGTCGCCCGGCTCGACCATCAATCGCCCGCGCTCCTGCACCATGTTCAGCGCGTAAGCCATCGCCTCGCCGTCCTCCATGCTCACGAGCGAGCCGTTTTTGCGCGCGGCGATTTCGCCCCGGTCAGAACCGTATTCGTGGAACAAATGGCTCATCACGCCCATGCCCTTGGTCATGTTGACGAGGTCGGTTTCAAAACCAATCAAGCCGCGCATCGGCACGAGCGCCTCGATGGTCACCTGATCGCCGTGATGGTTCATGTTCACGATCTCGGCCTTGCGGAAGGCGAGGTTTTCCATCACGCCGCCCATGAATTCCTGCTGGATTTCCAAAAACAATTTTTCAATCGGTTCCAGCATCTCGCCGTTGGCGCCTTTCTTCCACAGCACCTCCGGGCGCGAAACCAAAACCTCGTAACCTTCGCGGCGCATTTGTTCGACGAGGATGGCAATCTGCATTTCGCCGCGCCCGCTTACGGCAAAAATCTTCGGGTCGGGCGTTTGCGCAATGCGCAGCGCGACGTTTGTGCGGATTTCCTTCTGCAACCTCTCCCAGATGTGCCGCGCGGTGACGAGCTTGCCGTCCTGGCCGGCGAGCGGGCTGTCGTTGACGGCGAATTCCATCTGGATGGTCGGCGGGTCAATCGGGATGTAAGGCAGCGCCG
>CAYYWB010000439.1:0-1848 GCA_964475285.1 uncultured Bifidobacteriaceae bacterium
TTTTTTCCGTGTCGTCGTCGCACGGGCCGAGCGCGATGACGAATTCGTCCACGATTGGCAGGATGGAGCGGATGGATTCGACAAACGGGTAGCCGAGCTTCTGCCCGTTGCGCAAAAAAGTGAATCCGCTGACTTTCATGTGCGGGATTCTACAGGCAATTTTACCGGAGGGCATGTCAAAATTCCGACCGCCTCCGGTCGCTCATGAACGCGGTCTTTTCGCCTGGAGAATTTTTTCGACACACCGGTCAACCCCCACATTGGTGGTGTCCATATCGAGGAAGTTCTCCAGGGGCGGCTCGTAGTCTTCTGCAAAATGTTTTTCGCGGCCGCGTTTTTCCGTCGTGTGGACGTAAATCTCCAACACCTCGTCGTGCTGTTTGAATTCCTCCCGCAGGGCGCGGAACGGCGAAACAAACGCCGCCACGACCCACGCCCCATCCTCGTGGATTCTGGCTGCCAGTGTCTGGGCCGCGCGGATGTTTTTCATCCGCCCCGCTGTCGAATAATCCTGGTTGTCAGTAACCTCGCGCAGCAGGTCGCCATCCAAATGCACGACGACGTGGCCTCGTCGCCGCAATTCCTTTTGCAAAGCCAGCGACAGGGTCGTCTTGCCTGCGCCCGGCTGGCCAGTAAACCAGTAAATCATAGTCCTTGGGTATCGTCATGACGATGCCACATTTATAACGCCCCGCCGAGCGTTTTCGCTTTTCGGTCTATCCCCCCTCCAACATCAGCGCCATCCCCTGGATCGCCAAACAATTTTCTCATCCGTTCACGCGCGGCATCTTCGCGGGAATTGTCCCTGGATTTCGGCTTCCAATCGCGGCGGGCAAATTCAAAGAACTCGCAGAAATTGCCGGCGTGCTTTTCCAGCACCGGCCCGGCCCGGCGCTCGCGGCATTGCTGCGCCGCTCGCGGGTCGAAGTGCGAGCAGTTCAGGCACACGCGCAGGTCGGCCCGGCATTTCATGCACGTCTCGCCTCGGCCGGGCTGGCCGTCCAGCGTCCACGGCTCGCCGCAATTGTGGCAATGGCGATTCACATTTACGATTTGTGGTTTACGATTTACGATGGCCCGGATGATGCCAGTTCCAATCATAAATCGTAAATCATAAATGAAGCTCGGACTTTTTGGCGGCTCGTTTGACCCGGTCCACCTCGGTCACCTGCTCGTGGCGCAGGCGGCGGTGGAGGAACTCGGATTGGACAAACTGTTTTTCATCCCGGCGGCGCAATCGCCGTTCAAGCCGGACAGCCGGCCCGCGCCCGCCGCCGTCCGCCTGCAATTGCTCCGGCTGGCGCTCGCGGGCAAAACGAACTGCGAGATTGACGGACAGGAAATACGGCGCGGCGGCGTTTCCTTCACCGTGGACACGCTGCGGGATTACGCGAACAAATTTCCGGGGGCGGAATTGTTTTATCTCATCGGCGCCGACCACGTGGCGCACCTGCCGGAGTGGCGCGCGCCGGCGGAACTGGCGCGGCTGGCGGAGTTCGTCGTGATTCCGCGTCCGGGCGAATCGGCGGTGGATTTTCCAGGGCCATTCCGCGGTCGCTGGCTGAAGGGTTTTCCGCTGGGCATTTCATCGCTGGAAATTCGCGCGCGGCTCAAGGCGGGTTTGCCCATCGAGCCGCTGGTGCCGTCGGCTGTGGCCGAAGCGATCCGAAACAATCGGCTTTATCTTTGAGCGGGGACGACGCACACTTTAGCAGATGGATTCAAAGAAACTGGCCCAGCTCTGCCGCGATTTCGCGGACAACAAAAAGGCGGAGAACATTCTCATCCTCGACGTGCGGAAGCTGTCGTCGGTGACGGATTATTTCGTCATCGCGTCCGGCACGAGCG
>CAYYWB010000440.1:0-1847 GCA_964475285.1 uncultured Bifidobacteriaceae bacterium
TGGAGAAACTCAATTCCAAGTCCACCGTCGTCTGGAATCCATGGACGACGCAGAAGTTGCCGGACGACTTCGACCCGGCGGAACACAAACAAATGGTCTGCGTGGAATCCGGCAACGTGAAGCAGAACAAAATCTCACTCGCACTGGGAGAAACCGCGGCTTTGAAAGTCATTTTGAGCAGCACGTCATTGAAATGATTTCCATCGTAGAAAACCAGCCCATCGGTTCGGATTTGATTTCCCAGGTCGAAGAAATCTTTTCGCCGACGGGCATTTTGTCGCGAGCGAAAAATTTCGAGTTCCGCCTGCAGCAACAGGAAATGGCCGTGGCCGTGGCGCGGGCGTTGCAGAACCGCGAACATCTTGCCGTGGAGGCCGGCACCGGCGTCGGCAAGTCGCTCGCGTATCTGATTCCGGCAATTTTGTTTGCCGTCGCCAAAAAAAAGAAAGCCGTCGTCTCCACGCACACCATCAATTTGCAGGAGCAGCTTGTCGAAAAAGATTTGCCGATGCTCGCGCAAATTCTGCCGGTGAAATTTCAGTTCGCGATGCTCAAGGGCCGCGGCAATTATCTTTGCACCCGCCGGCTGCAAAAGGCGATGCAGCAGGGCGGCAGCCTCTTCACGTCGTCGGAAGGCGCGGAACTCCGGCGCATTTACGAATGGTCGAAAACCACCCGCGACGGCAGCCTTTCCGATTTCGACGTGGAGCCGGACTCGAAGGTGTGGGCGGAAGTTTGCTCCGAAAAGGGTGCATGTTCCGCGAAGAAATGCGGGTTTCCATCCGATTTCGCCAAAGACAATCCCGTGTGTTTTTTTCAACGCGCCCGGGGCAAAGTGCTGTCGTCCGACGTGCTGGTGCTCAACCACACGCTGTTTTTCACGCTGCTCGGCACGGTGGACGAAGAGACGGACTCGGGCGGCATCCTGTTCAAAAACGATTTCGTCATCTTTGACGAGGCGCACACGATGGAAGGCGTCGCGTCGAAGCACATCGGCCTGAGCGTGTCGCACGCGCAACTGGCCTACACGTTGAACCGGCTGTGGAATCCAAAGACGCAGAAGGGCCTGCTCGCGGCGTTCACCGGCCGCGGCAAGGCCATCAACCTCGTCGTGGAATCGCTCCAGGAATCGGACGAGTTTTTCGCGGATGTCGAGCAGGCGTGCGACGCGATTCAAAAGGCCGCCAAGCAGCGGAGTTACGGTTCGGGCGAAACGAAGCGCGGCTGGAGCGAATTGCGCATCCGGCGACCGGAGCTGGCGAAGGACAGGCTCTCGCTGCCGCTCCAGCGCCTGCGCGAATCCATCAGCGAGATGATTAAGACGAGCGACGACAAGGAAGGCGGCGAGGAATTGATCGAATGCAACCGCCGGCTCGCCGAGTTGCGCGAGGAAGTCGCCGTGTTTCTTGACCAGAACGCGGACCGGCACGTCTATTGGGTCGAGCGCGGCGGCAAGGCGCATAAAAATCTTTCGCTCAACGCCGCGCCGGTGGACGTCGCCGAATTTCTGCGCCACCGATTGTTTGAAAGCGACACGAGCATCATCATGACCAGCGCGACGCTGGCAACTTCGGCGAATTCCAAATCTGAAATTTCAAATTTGAGATTAAAGCCGGTCAAGGCGCCGACGGGATTAGGTTATTTTGCCAAGCGCGTCGGCGCGGAATCCGCCGCGCAGCTTCAAGTCGGCACGCCGTTCGATTATGAGCGGCAGATGAAATTGTTCGTCGCCAAAAAGATGCCCGACCCGCGCGAGGCCGGTTACGCCGACGCGCTCGAACATTGGATCGGGCACTTCGTCAAGCAGACCCACGGCAAGGCGTTCGTGCTGTTCACCAATTACAAGC
>CAYYWB010000441.1:0-1844 GCA_964475285.1 uncultured Bifidobacteriaceae bacterium
GCGAGGCGGAAGTGGTTTCGACATTGAACGCGGGCGAGCCGGCGCGCCGGTTGCGAACGCGGGGAAATTATTTCTTCATCCGCACGGCGTTCGCGTCGGGCTGGGTCAGCCGGGAGCAGTTCGGCTTGGTCTGTCCGGAACAACCGGACACCGGAGCGGCAACCCCGGTGCAGGTTGACAATCTTCAGACAAGGCCGCTTTAACGGGACGAAGGGTGTTCGGATTTTTACTGGTTCACATGAACCACGGTCGCCGGCGGGAAGCCGTTGAACCAGGTCGAGGAGGCGTGGCTGTAGGCGCCGATCTGTTCGCTGTAAAGCAGGTCGCCGAGTTCGAGACTATCCGGGAGGTGTTCCGCCATCGAAACCACGTCCAGCGCATCGCACGTCGGGCCGAACACGGAGCAGATTTGCATCGGACCTTTCTTGAACGACTTCAAATGATACTGGCAGTGATCAAAAATCACGCCGGAGAAGGTGTGATAAACGCCGTCGTCAATGTAGTAGCACAGTTTCCCGTCGCGCACTGCCTTGCCGATGATTTTCGAAACGGCGGTCGCGGAGGTGGCGCACATGAACCGGCCCGGCTCGGCGAGAATCTCGAATTTTTTCGGAAACGACGGATCATTTTCCGGGAACAGTCGGTCCAATTCACCGTTGATAACCTTTGCCAGCTCGCGGAACGGCCTGACGCTGGCGTCATACGGCGCAGGAAAGCCGCCGCCGATGTCGAGCAGGTTCATCTTGTTGTAGCCGCGTTCGCGCGCTTCCTTGAAAATGTTCGCGGACAGGTTGATGGCCTGGACGTAATTCTCAAAGTTCGTCGTCTGGCTGCCGACATGAAAGCTGATGCCTTCAACCGTCAGGCCCGTCCGGTCCGCCTCCAGAATCATATCCACCGCCTCGCCCGGCGACGCGCCGAATTTCGACGACAGCTCCACCATTGCGCCGGTGTTCGGCACCTTCAGCCGCAGCGCCAGCCCGGCGTGCAGCGCGTATTTCTTGATTTTTTTGATCTCCTCGTAATTGTCGAACGTCACCAGCGGCTTGTATTGATCAAGCTGTTTCAACGTCTCGATGGCCTTGGTGGGATTGGCGTAGATGATTTTGTCCCAGATCCAGTCCTGCCGTTCCTTGTCGGGCAAGTGCTTGATGTTTTGATAAACGTTTTCAAACTCCGGCATCGAGGCGACATCGAAGCTCGCGCCGGCCTGGTAAAGCGTGCGGACGATAGCCGGGTCGGAATTCGCCTTCACAGCGTAGTAAGCCTGGACGCGCGGCAGGTATTTGCGGAACATCGCGAAGTTGGCGCGCAATTCGTCGTGATCCACCACGAACAGCGGCGTGCCGTGCTTCGCGGCCAGCTTCTTCAGGGCGCTCTTGGAAATCATCCTAACCTCCGTTGCTGACGAGAAAATTCTTGAACTGCCACGGGTCCTTCAAATCCAGGTCCGGCTTGTTGTAGCCGTTGAACGCATCCACGCGGTGCTTCAGCGGCGTCCAGTCCGACGGCTTGGAAATCCATTTGCCGAGATACGGCTTGGAAATGTTCAGGATGTAATCGTGCGGCAGATCGTCCGGCACGCAGACGCCTTGAGCCGGATTTTCAATCATCCACATCGCGGCGGCGACGACGGAGATGGCCACCTGCATGGTCGTGGCGTTCTGGTGCGGCACGAGCCGGCGCGATTCGCCGATGCTCAAGTCGCTGCCGACCCACCACGAATTGTAGCCGTGCCCCATCAGCAGCGCGCCGAGGATGTCCGCGCCGCTGGTGATTTCGTCGTTCAGGATGCGCGCCTTGGGCTGGAGCTGATAATTGTAGCCGCGCAGTTCATTCAGCGA
>CAYYWB010000442.1:0-1844 GCA_964475285.1 uncultured Bifidobacteriaceae bacterium
TGGATGATTTTCGCCATCATCCTGCTCGTGCTGCTGTTCATCAGCCTGTTCGGCAATCTCACGCAATTTGTCTCGCGGATGCTGACGTTCAACAACGGCCTCCGGCCATCCATGGCGCGCGACATCGGCCCGAAGCTGGAGGAATGCATTTTGGAGGACAACGACGCGCGTAACAAAATCGCCGTCATCGAGGTGGACGGCATCATCACCAGCCACGACGCCGACCCGGCGGGCAACAACATGGTGGACGTGATCAAGGCGCAACTGGACCGCGCGAAGGAGGACTCGCGGGTCAAGGCCGTCATTCTCAAGGTGGACTCGCCCGGCGGCGAAGTGATGGCGTCGGATCAAATCAACAAACTGTTCGCAAAATTCCAGAACGATCCAAAGGGCAAGCCGGTGATTTGTTCGATGGGCAGCCTGGCGGCGAGCGGCGGCTATTACATTTCCGCTCCAAGCCGCTGGATTGTCGCCGATGATTTGACGCTCACCGCCAGCATCGGCGTCATCATGGAAGGTCTGAATTACCGCGGCCTGATGGATAAAATCGGCGTCGCGCCGGACGTTTATAAAAGCGGCAAGTTCAAGGACATGTTAAGCCCGATGCGCGAGACAAATGAGATTCCGCCGGAAGAGCATGCAATGGTGCAAAAGCTGATTGACGACACCTACCAGAAATTCAAAGGCGTCGTGCGCGATGGCCGCAATGCCGCGCACAAGGCCAACGGCAACGACGGCAAGGCTCTCGCGCCGGATTGGGAAAATTACGCCGACGGCCGCGTCGTTTCCGGCGAACAGGCCCTGCAAATCGGCTTGGTGGACGAGCTTGGCGATTTTGACGCCGCGGTGAAACGGGCGAAGACCATTGCCAGCATCCATGACGGCGCCAACCTGATTGAATACCGCGAGCGCTACGACCTGTCCAATTTCCTGTCCATGTTCGGTCAAAGCGGCAAGGCGCATGACATCAAGCTCGACATGGGTCTGGACATTCCGAAATTGCGGGCCGGCGCGCTCTATTTTCTTTGGCAGCCGCCGGGGGATTAAATGAGAGGCGTCACCGTCATCGCGCATCCCTTGGTGCGGCACAACCTCGCCCGGTTGCGCGACCGGGAAACGCAGCCGCAGGAATTCCGCCGCCTGCTCGGTGAAATCGCGGCGCTGATGATTTACGAGGCGACACGCAGCTTCGGCGTCAAACCGCTCAAAGTCCGAACGCCGCTCGAATCCGCGCGCGGCTTTCAACTGGAACGCGAAATCGTCCTCGTGCCCGTGTTGCGCGCCGGGCTTGGCATGTTGGATTCCATTTTGCAGCTCATCCCGCACGCGCGCGTCGGCTTCATCGGCCTCAAACGCGAGGAGACGACGCTGCGCGCGCTGTTTTACCACAAGAGCTTTCCGAAAAACCTGGGCCGGTTCGAGGTCATTTTGATTGACCCGATGCTGGCGACCGGCGGCAGCGCCGTGGCCGCGCTGGATTTGCTGGTCGAGCAGGGCGCGAAACACATCCGGCTCGTGAATCTGGTCGCCGCGCCGGAAGGCATCCGCCGCGTGCGGAAAAGTTATCCGCGCGTGCCAATTTTCACCGCCGCGGTGGATCGGCAATTGAACGAAAAGGGTTTCATCCTGCCCGGTTTGGGTGATGCGGGCGACCGGTTGTTTGGAACGTAATTAAATCCTCCTCGTTCTCGTCCTCGTCCTCGATCTGGTTCGATCACGAGAACGAGGACGAGGACGACAGAACATGAAATCAGAACCTTTGCTCATCGTCGCCGACAGCGAGCGTGAAGCGAACATGCTTTACGCCACCGGCCTGTTCGTGCCCGACCCGTTCATCTACCTCA
>CAYYWB010000443.1:0-1839 GCA_964475285.1 uncultured Bifidobacteriaceae bacterium
GGCGGGTGTTTTATACCATTTCGCTATAAAAATCGGCACATTTAGCAAACGGTAGGGCCGCGCTGCCGCGCGGCCACCATGCCCGGCGGCACAGCAACGCCGCCCTACCAATTGCACCGATTGTCTCTGGGAAATGGTATTAGTCGAACGGGGAGACAACCCTGAATCCGTTCTGCAATCCCTCAAAGTCGGACAAGTTGTCCGTAAGCAACACTTTTGAGCCGGATTTTTGGGCGGCGACGGCGTGAATCCAGTCATGCACGCGCCCGCCGCGAACGCCGTGCGCTTGCGCCGCCCGCAGTGCGGCCTTGATTTCACCGGGCGTTAATTCGACGAACTGAAAATTTCCCGTTAACTCCTCAATCAGGTCGGCGGCGTCGTCGGGAAGGTATTTGAAGCCGAGCCGCCCGCCGGTCAGCGTGGAAAAAGTTTCAGCGAGCGCGTGCGGGCGCGTGGTCTGATCCGGTTCGAGGGCTTTTTCTTCGACGCTCGAATGATGCAAGGCTTCCACCAGCGCGGATGAATCCCAATAGCGTTTCATCGTTCGTCACGATCTGCGCGGACGGCGGCGGCGACAACAGCCGTGGAAGGCTTTACGTCCGCGCCGCGCAACCGGCCCATGACGCGCCGGGGTCTGACCGTGGGAACTTCGCGCTCCGCCAATTCCATCACCCGGATGCTGCCGTCCGGTTGCGGTGTGGCGTCGAAAGCGATGCCGGGCCGGAACAAGTCCGCGCTCGTCAATCGCCCCCTGCTGTCGGCTACAATCTTCACAATGGGATAATCCCACATTGGTTGGACGCTGTCAAGCCTCTTTGGACGGACGGCCCAAAAAACGCCATTTTCGCCAAACCCACCTCCCGAAGTCCGTTTTAACGCGGAAATAAGGCGGACACCGGACGGCTGGCGGTAGTGTCCTAATTTGGTTTTCCCCTAATAAGCATCACGGAAAAAATAATTACCAATGGCATGGTAAAATAAAACGGGCTGAAATGAAAACCATCACAAAATCCGGCTTGGAAAACAGCAGCACAAAACTTCTCCAGAAAGATGACATAATAATTTCGGCTCGCGGGACAGTTGGAGCAATGGCGCAAGTCACAAGGCCGATGGCGTTCAATCAGTCATGTTATGGCCTTCGAGCCAAGGGTCGGGTTACGACTGACTATCTCTTTTACGTTCTCAAGTATCAAATCCAGCAACTCAAATCAATAGCCACTGGCAGCAAGTTTGACGCGATTACAACTACAACATTCAGAGAAGTGAAACTCCCTGTTCCTGATGATAAAACGCAGAAGAAAATTGTGGCTGAATGTAATGCGGTGGACAACTCGGCTGCCCAATTGATTGGTGAGGGGATTGCGCTTGCGAATGTCCACGGAGAAATGACAAAGCGCAAAGAGGCCATCTTAAAAAAATATCTTTGACTCCTCACCCCGGCCCTCTCCTCGTTTGGCGAGGAGAGGGAGAATTTTTTGTGGGACGTTTACCCAGGGTAGTCGCTGCGCTCCAACCCTGGGCTAATTTCTTTTGCCCCTTCAGGGCTTCCGTTTGGCTTCGCAGGAATCTGTGGCCATCTGTGTAAATCTGTGGCTAGGAATAATTCTCCATCCCCGCGCACGAGCACACCGGATTCCGATCCCCAAACACGTTGTCCACGCGGCTGACGTGCGGCCAGAATTTGTATTCGTGCAAACTCTTCGCCGGATACGCCGCCTGTTCGCGCGAATAGGGCCGGTTCCAATTGTCGCTGGCAATCTGGTCCGCTGTGTGTGGGGCGTTTTTGAGCAGATTGTTCTTCGCGTCGGCGGTGCTGTTTTCCACGGCGGTCATTTCCGC
>CAYYWB010000444.1:0-1830 GCA_964475285.1 uncultured Bifidobacteriaceae bacterium
CGCGTTCGGCGCGGCCAAGGCGAAGAAGAACGGCCTGAAAAATCTGGAGTTCCGGCTGGGCGATTTGCAGAACCCGCCGATCGAGGCAAACAGCGTTGACCTGGTGATTTTAAGCCAGGCGTTGCATCACGCCGAAAACCCGGCGGACGCTATTGCCGCCGCGCACAATATTTTGCGGAGCGGCGGGCAGATTTTGATTCTCGATTTGCTCAAGCACAATTTTGAGAAGGCGCAGCAGCTCTACGGCGACCGCTGGCTCGGCTTCGCCGAAAGCGATTTGCACCGCTGGCTGGAAGCGGCCGGTTTCAAGAAAATCGAAATCAGCATCGTCGCCGCCGAGGAACAGCCGCCGCATTTCCAGACCATTCTGGCGGGCGGGGAAAAATAAATTGACGGAGAAATTCCGGTGGATTAGTGTTTTCACGCCTGACTGATCGGCCTACAAAAATTGGCCGGCACGAGTTGTCAGGCATAAACCAAAGACAAATGACCAAAGACCATGAAAACAATAGCACTAAAAAACGGAATGGTGATCTTCGTTGAGCAGATTGCCTTTATTCACATCCAACCCTCTGCTGCCAAAGAAGGGATAACCACACCAGAAATCCATGTTCACTTCTCCGCCGGATTGACCGGGCCAAAAGGCAGCCGATCCATGCGGGCAGTCATTGGCGAAGATTGCAGCCATGATTTCATTGGCCAGCTTGAAAAGCATGGCGTTGATTGCAGCCATATGCGCCGCTGCCTGTCAGACTTGAAGAAGTGAGCATATTGGGCGGGTGCGGAAAAATAAACCGTCGCATGACGGCCGTGAAGTCTGCGAAGAAGAAATTTTCCACATTCGTTTTTCTTCGCGCGACAAAATTCAGATCGCCGCGATGTTCACCAGCTTTTTCGGCACGACGATGATCTTCTTGATTGTCTTGCCTTCGTAATATGGCCTGGCTTTTTCATTCGCCAGCGCGAGCGCTTCCAGTTCCGCCGGCGTCGCGTTCACGGAAACTTTGATGACATCGCGCAGCTTGCCGTTCACCTGCACGGGAATTTCAATCTCATTTTCCACGAGCAACGCCGCGTCAAACTTCGGCCACGGAGCGTAAGCCAGATTGGCAGATGGGAGATGGGAGTTGGCAGATAGCTTTTGCCAAAGTTCTTCCGCGATATGCGGGGCGAAGGGCTGGAGTAAAATCAAAAACTCGCGCAGCACGGACGCCGGCTTTGTCTCCCACGTGATCGCGTCGTTCACAAAAACCATCATCGCGGAAATCGCCGTGTTGAAGCGCATCCCGTCGAGGTCTTCCGTGACTTTCTTGATGCAGGCGTGCAGCGTCTTCAACTGCGCCGGCGTCGCCGCCACGTCTTTGACGGCGGAGTCGAGTTTGATCAGATTCAGCAGTGCTTCACGGCTTTGCGCCTTTGTTGTTAGAGTTTCCGCCTGCTCAAATTCCGTCTCGCTCTGTTCATCCACAAACAACCGCCACACGCGGCCAAGAAAACGATAGACGCCCTCGACGCCCTTGGTGTTCCACGGCTTCACCATTTCGAGCGGGCCCATGAACATCTCGTAAAGGCGAAAAGCATCCGCGCCATATTCGCCGAGCACGTCGTCGGGATTCACCACGTTGCCGCGCGATTTGGACATCTTCTGTCCGTCCTCGCCGAGAATGAGTCCTTGATTGACGAGTTTGAAAAACGGTTCGGGAGTGGAGACGTGGCCGAGGTCGAACAAAACCTTGTGCCAGAACCGCGCGTAAAGCAGGTGCAACACCGCGTGCTCCGTGCCGCCGACGTATAAATCAACGCCCGGCGTGATGCGTGATGCGTGATGCG
>CAYYWB010000445.1:0-1823 GCA_964475285.1 uncultured Bifidobacteriaceae bacterium
GGCCGACCGGATCGAAAATGGTGAAGCTCAACTTGCCCGGCGGCGTGGTGGACAGGAGCCGGAAAATGATGTTGTTGATGGCCGTCACCGCCTCGGTCTCGCCGCCCTTGTTCGTCTCAAAAAGAATCGAGCCTCCGAGCGGATACGCCAGCGACAGCGGCACGGAAAAAGCCGCCGGGCAGGGCAATGCCAGCCGTTTGTCTTTCGGCATCTTCTCAACCAGCGCGGCCAAATCCACTTCCAGCCGCGCGAATTTCGCGGCGTTCTTGAATTCCTTCGGCGGTGTCCAATCCTTCCATTTGGCTGGCTCCCATTCTGGGAAAAGCTTCTCCGCGCCGGCGTTCGCGCCGCTGATTTGGTCGCAAAGCGGCTGGACGGTTTTCTTCCAATCGGTTTCAAGCGCCAGCCATTGCGCCTGAAAATCGGCATCACGCTTTGCAGTTTTCGCGGCGAACATTTCGGAAAACTTTTTCGCCTCCGTTTCGGATGCCTCGCGCAACCGGGCGAGGGTCGCGGCGTGGTTTTCTCCGATTTCGGCAAGCTTGGCGCGGTGAAGCCGCTCGTTTTTTTGATGAGCGCGCTGGGCCTGCTCATCGGAGCTGACCGGCCGCGCGCCGCGCAATTCCATCGCCCCGCGCACGGCGTGACGCCATTCCTGATTCAGGTCGCGGACGATGTTGAAGAAGTCGGCCCGGATTCGCTCCTGATCCTGCGTGTAGCGCAACTCGGCCTTTTCAGCCGCGGCGTCCAGCACACGCCGCGCCTTCGCCAGGTCACCGGCGATGGTTTTCGCCAGCGGCGCTGCCGCGCGGTTTCCGAAAATATAAACCAACCAGACAATCACCAGCGCGCCCAGGGCAATTCCCGATTCCGGCGCGGAAATCGCCTTCACGTTGAAATGCGGAAGGACAAAACCCGCCGCGCCGGCGGCCACCAACAAAATCGTCAGGAGCCAGATGGGAAGAAATTTGAAAATCTGCGGCAGCGGAAACTTTTTGAACTGCGCAACATCGTCACCGGATTTTTTCAGCAACCGCTGGAATTCCTCGAACAATTTGTTTTCGTCCGGCGAAAGATCGGGTTCCGGCCATTTGGCGGTTGGGGAAAGCATCCGCCGGAATTTGCCGCTGCCGCCGAGCGCACTGCGCGCGGATTTGACCGATTTCTCCAGAACTTCGATGCCGTGGGCCGTGGCGTGACGAAAATTTTCCAGCGTCACGACCGTGTTGGCCAGCGCGTCGTCGCGGATGCGCTCGGCTTCGAGTGTGCTGGCCTGGATTTTGTATTTCGATTTTCCGTGCAGCTCGCCGATTTCGTCCATCACCTGCTTGCGGACGGCGGCATGGGCGCGGGCGATGCGGGCCTTGCGGTTGTCAAAATCGAACTGGCGCCGGATGGTTCGCGCCTCGAATGCGGCGTTTTCCGCGTCCACGCCGCCGGCCAGTTTTTCCGCCCGCTTGACGGCGGCCTCATCCGACAACCTGGCGGCGGCGGCGGATTGCGCGCGCAAATCGCCGTTCAGCTTCTCCTCGCGCGCGGCAAAATCGCGGATCGCATTCTTCAACGCGTCCAGCAGCGCGAGCATTTCTCTGGCACCCGGATTACTCACAATTTTCTTCCCGCAGAAACTAAACGAAAACTTTCCGGGGCGCGAGTATGTTTGTGAGTGCAAATCCTGCGCCCACGGAAACAATTAACGCAAAGACGCAAAGGAGCCAGGGCGCAAAGAATAATTTGAGATGCAGCCGCAGCAAACAAATGCTGCGAAGATGTCATCACTCTTGCCCGGCTGCTGCGATGGATCAATCAGAGAAAGATTCGCA
>CAYYWB010000446.1:0-1819 GCA_964475285.1 uncultured Bifidobacteriaceae bacterium
AAAATTGTTCTGCCGGACGGAAACCATTTTGCCACCTCCGGCCCGGCCAGGATTTCGCCTCCATCCGCCCGCGATTGAACCGCCGCCATCGGCAAAATCGTCAGCGGCGAAATTTCCCGCCAGCCGTCCGGCGTGATTTCGTAAGTCGCCAGGTAAAATTCATTCCGTTGAGCGTCAATCACCACGTTCACGCGGCCAAGAATTTTTTCCGCCTTCGCCTGCGCCGCGATGGCGTCGGCGCTGCTCACGCCCAGCAGCTTCACGCCGCGCGCCAGCCTTCGCTGGGCCGAAGCCATCGTCTGACCGCTGTTGTCCTGCTCCGGCTCGGCGAAGGCCAATTGCCAGCCTTGCGCCAGAGAAATGGCCGCGCGAACGCCGGTGTAGGAACCGGGGCCAAGACCAACGGCAATCACCTCGATTTGTTCGCGTTCGATTTTCGCCCCGGCCAGCGCCTGCTCGATCATCCTGAACGCATTCGTCCCGCGCCCGCCGGTCTCGACGGCTTCAACAATCGCATCGGAGGGCCGCAAAACAGCCACGCTCCGTTGCGGCGACGAAAATTCAAGCGCCAAAATCGTCATAAATAATTTTCCGTTCCGTCTCGCCCACGATTTCAATTTTCACATTTTTAAATTCCGCACTCCGCACTCCGCACTCCGCACTTCTTTCCGCCCATTCAATCACCACCACGCCGTCCGGCTGAAAAAATTCCTCCAGCCCGGCGGACAGAATCTGTCCGCGCGTTTCCAGCCGGTATAAATCCAGATGGAACAGCCGCAGCCGCCCGCCGGCGTATTCGTTGACGAGCGTGAACGTCGGCGAATGCACCCGCGCCGCGATGCCGAGTCCGCGCGCGATGCCTTTCACGAACTGCGTCTTGCCCGCGCCGAGTTCGCCGGTCAGCGCGATGACCAGCCCATGCCGTGCCGCCCGGCCAAATTCCTCGCCAAGCGCTTCGGTTTCTGACGGATTGTGCGAGATCAATTCCATTCAAACCATGGGTATGATGAGAACCTTTCTCAACTTACGTTCTTTCTTTACGACCCCCGTGATTTCATATGCACAAATGGCAATTAAATTGTGATCGTCTCCTTCCTTGTCCATATAACCAAAACTCGCAACGGCCATCCCAACGTCGTTGCCAATTCCGCGTTTGCCCAGCACCGGCATCACAACCGAAGCACACAAAAAGTCCTCAGAACTTTCTTGGACGCGGAAATTCCTGGCGCGTGTCAGGTCAATCTTCTCGCAAAGACTGTAATTCTGTTTCCTTTCCGCGATTTTTTTCACCCGATTCACAAGTGGCATCTTCGCAAATGGGCAGTGTGACTTGCTGACGCGAAGCTCACTGCCAGTGATCCATTTCTGCAAGGTGTGCTTATCCATGTTCGCAGCTCCTAGTTAAAATGAACGTAGCCATGCGCGTCGAGTTTGTGCGAGCCGGTTTTGTCGCGGATCATGATTCCGCCGCCCGCGACGATTTTCCCGATGCAGCTCAATTTCAATTTTGGAAATTTCTTCTTCCAGGCGTCCAGCAGCTTCACCGCGTCGCGGCTGGCGACGGTGAACAGCAGCTCAAAATCCTCGCCATCAGTGAGCGCGGCGGCGAACGCCGGTTTCCGGGCAGGGACGGCGCGCTGCGCCGTCCGGTCGTCGCAGTGCGACAACCCCGCCTTTGCCGCGCGGGAAACCGGGATTGCCGATTTCAAAAGCTCCGCGCCAACGCCGCTGGCCTTCAAAATATGGCGCAAATCGCCAGCCAGACCGTCGCTCAAGTCAATCATCGCGTGGATGGAAAAATGTTCCGCCAGCCAGCGCG
>CAYYWB010000447.1:0-1818 GCA_964475285.1 uncultured Bifidobacteriaceae bacterium
TCTGCGCCACGCGCGATCCGGACCATTACAAGATCGCGGTGAAGGATTTCATCCAGCTAGGCGCGTCGCCGCGCGCGACCATCGCGCTCACGCTGGCGGCCAAGGCTTATGCATTCCTGAAAGGCCGCGGCTACGTCACGCCGCAGGACGTGAAAAGCATTGGCATGGACGTGCTGCGCCATCGTGTGGCCATCACCTACGAAGCCGAAGCCGAGGAAAAAACCAGCGAAACGGTCATCCAGAAAATCTTTGATGAACTGCCTGTGCCGTGAGAAAATAATTTATGCCAACGATTTTCATTGAGGGCTATAAATCTCATCGGATGTGAACGAGCCGCCGCACGTTCACGTCATCAGCGCCGAGCGCGTGGCAAAAATCTGGCTTAAATCGCTCGAAATCGAATACAATCGCGGCTATAATAAGGCAGAATTGAACAACATTTTGAAACTGACAGAACAAAACGAAGCAAAATTGCTGGAGGCATGGCATGAACACTTTGACCGCTAAATCTGCCGGACAAGTCCACGCGAAGGGCCTCCGCTTTACCAACGGCGCGCTGAACGTCCGGCTCAATGACGGGCGCGAAGTCAGCCTGCCGCTGGCCGAAGTGCCGTGGTTGAAATGGCTGACCAAAGCCACGCCAAAGCAACGCGCCAACTGGACGCTCGAACCGGGCGGCTACGCGATTTACTGGCCGGACTTGGACGACGGCATCGAGGTTTGCCACCTGCTGGACACCCAGCCGATTGTGTGAACCTGCGAAGCCGGGGGCGTGTTCTGCAAAAGTTGTTAATTCTTAATTTTGAGTTTTTAGTTGGAACCGTTTGAACTAAAAACTAATAATTCAAAACTTAAAATTAGCAGCCCGGTCATCCAGAAAATTTTTGATGAACTGCCCGTGCCGTAAGGAAATGAAGAATTAAGAAGGAAAAATGCAGAATGAAAACCAGCGTGAATCGAACTGCCAACAAATTGCTGCCATTGAGCGCAACGCTCGTTGCGCTTGTGGTTTGCGGTTGTGGGCAAGCGAAACACGATCAGCCACGAAGTGAATCTTCAAATTCGCCCGCCGGAAAACTGGTGACTTTTGATGCGCCGAAAGATTGGATTCTTCAGAACCATCTTGTGAATAGTAATTCTGAGAGCTTTCAGTTTTTGATTCCTGATTCGGCGACAGACGGCACGTCTGACAGCGCCAACGCAGGAATTTCGATTGAACCTGTGCGTGATGGAATGGATGTCACAAATTATTCTGGATTGCGGCTTGAAAGCACATCAAGTCCGCAAGGCTACGCCATGCTGACAAAAATCTTTGCCGGTGATAAATGGTGCAGTGCCGTGACGCGTGGCCAGCAGGATGCAACGCCATATATGATTATGGACAGATTCGGTGTTGACCAAGGTGTGATGGTGTTCTTTCGAGTTGCTCAACCGGTTCTTACGAATAATCAAGATGCAGTTGCTCTTTCTATTTCAAACTTCAACGCAGTCGTTCAGTCGCTCAAGATTGGTGGAACAAACGCGGTTAATAGCGAGATGCGACAAGACCACGGCACTATTTGGCTTCGAGCATTCAGCGACATGGATACGAATTGGATGGCCTCGCCAACTAATAAATTGATTTATCGTTCTCCACTGCCTGCAAAATGATTCCCCGCGAGATTCTCAAAAAAATCCGGCAGATCGAGCTGCGCACGAACCGCATCGTGACCGCAACGCCCGCAGGCCGGTCATTTCAGGCGGTCACGCCGGGGATTTTGTTTTCGGGATGCTCGTCCAGGACGAGGACGCCGTGCGGCGGAAGGTCGTAATTGCCGG
>CAYYWB010000448.1:0-1818 GCA_964475285.1 uncultured Bifidobacteriaceae bacterium
CCTTCGATGACATCGGCAAGGACACCGACCGCGACAATTTCATGTCGTCCGACGAAGCCAAAAAATACGGCCTCGTGGACCAGGTCGTGGTGTCGCGAAAGGAAATTCCAGGCGGAATGGAAAAAATGTCCGTGGTTGTGTAAACCAAAACAAAGGTGAAATATGACTGAAACTGAAGCGCGTAAGTTTGTTTCCCGTTGGCGGCTGATTTTGCTTCCAATTGCATTGCGAGAATCCGCTGAAGCTAGGCTCGTTCAACAAATGGAATTTAGCTGCAAAGAAGGAAAGATTTGTTCTCTTTTCATTTGCTGCTTCGCTTTTCTTTTCGCATACGCACAGCGTTTGACTTTTTGGGTGATAGTGGGATGCGTTGCCTTGTCGCTGGCTTTAATGTTTGCTGGACTGCTTTGGCGGATACGTCAAGTTCTTCGCGCGCTTGGTTATTCGCGAATCACAAATCCCAAATCGTAAATCCAGAATGGCCCGGCCAACCAACATCACGATGTGCAGTTTCTGCGGCAAATCGCACGCGGAAGTGCGCAAGCTCATCGCCGGGCCGGGCGTCTATATTTGCGACAACTGCGTCATCCTCTGCAAAAACGTCCTGGACCGCGAACTTCAGCTTCAGGATCAGAAAAAGCAGCCGAAACTCACCGTGCCCAGGCCGGCGGAAATCAAACGGCAGCTTGACCGCTTTTGCATCGGGCAGGAACACGCAAAAAAAACTTTGGCTGTCGCCGTCCACAATCATTACAAACGCATCCAGCCCGCGACGACGACGGAAAATGACGAGGCGGCAAAAGCTCCGCCCGCGAAACACGCCGACGTGGAAATCGAAAAGAGCAACATTTTGATGATCGGCCCGACCGGATCGGGCAAGACACTGCTTGCACGCACGCTGGCGAAAATTCTGGACGTGCCGTTCGCCATCGCCGACGCCACCACGCTCACCGAGGCTGGCTACGTGGGCGAGGATGTGGAGAACATCATTTTGCGGCTGCTGCAAAATTCCGATTACGACGTGAAGCGCGCCCAGCGCGGCATCGTTTACATTGACGAGATTGACAAAATCGCGCGCAAGGCCGAGGGGCCGTCCATCACGCGCGACGTTTCCGGCGAAGGCGTGCAACAGGCGCTGCTGAAAATCCTCGAGGGCACGGTGTGCAACGTGCCGCCGCAGGGCGGACGCAAACATCCACAGCAGGAATACATCCGCGTGGACACGACGAACATTTTGTTCATCTGCGGCGGCGCGTTCGTCGGCCTGGAACGCGTCATTCAACGGCGGCTGGGCCGGCACACGATGGGCTTTGGCGCGATTGGCGAGGCGCAAAAGGCGGTCGGCGCGGCGCGCGGCGAAATTTTGCAGCACGCCGAGCCGGAGGATTTGCTCAACTTCGGTTTCATTCCCGAATTCATCGGACGGCTGCCCGTCGTGACGACGCTCGCCGAATTGACCGAGGAACAATTGGTTTCAATTCTCACCGAGCCGAAAAACGCGCTGACCAAGCAATTTGCCAAGCTGATGGCGATGGAAGGCGTGGAGCTGGAATTCACGCCCGACGCGCTGCGCGAGCTGGCGGCGCAGGCGTTGAAAAAAGGCACCGGCGCGCGGGCGCTGCGGAGCCTGATTGAAAGGCTGATGCTTGATTTGATGTATGAGGCGCCGGACGGCGGCGACATGATCCACGTCAAAATCACGCGGCAGGTCGTGCGCGGCGAGGGTCAGCCGATTGTGCGGCGCAGGCAGAATGCGGAAGCGGCCTAGGGTGTGTTAACACTAACGCAAAGCTTCGACGATGAGGGCAAACAGGATGA
>CAYYWB010000449.1:0-1816 GCA_964475285.1 uncultured Bifidobacteriaceae bacterium
GGCGCAAATGACCAGCGCCAGCGTGACGGCGAGCGTGAGCAAATTTCTCCGCCACGCGCTCCAACCCACCAGCACGCGCTTGTAATTTCCGTATGCCAGCGCCGCCACCACAATGGCCAGCACTGGCACGCCGATGACAAAAATCAGCCAGCCGTGCCACAGCGGTTGGCGGCTAAATTCTTCCGGTTCCAAAGCTCCCAGCAACAGAAGCCACATCAACAGAAATTCCAACACCGCCGGCGCGAGCGCCTGTAGCGTGTTACGCGTGAGCGTGGAGGCGTAAAAGGCCATGGCCGCCATGCCGAGGCTGATTGCAACAAAAGTGAGCAATGGCAGGCTGAACCAAATTGTGGCGAGGATGTCCAGCGCAAATTGCCACCCGACGCTCGTCATGCCAAAGTTGCCAGCCATCAAAGCCCTGGGAAAATTGAGATTGAATTCCGGCAGAATCCGCGTTCCTTCCAGCAGCACCGGCATGATTGTTCCCATCACGACGGATAAAACAATGACGACGAAAAGTTTCAGGCCAAACTGCGTGCGGCGTTTTGCCGGGAGGCAGAGCTGGCCTTCCAAGGTTCCGAGCTTTCGTTCCTCGGCGACGGCGGCGCAACCGATGAGAAACGGCATCACAAACCACAGATACCAGAATTGTTCGAGGACGAATTTCAGGTCGGGATAGCCCCTGAAATCGCCGAACTTCCGCGTGGCGATGACGCCGAGATGCAGCAGCAGCAGCACGCCGGCCATGAAGAATTGCGATTGGTGCAGTTGGAATTCCTTCGCCAGCAAGGCCGCGCGCGGACGCAAATCGCGCCGCGCGCCCAATCCGATTTTGAACCACGCCAGCCCGCGTATTTCGGGCATGGCGACGTCGCCGCCCGTCCATTGCGCATCCTGCACGCGCGAAAAAAGCCACCGGGCAAATATGAACCCGGCGATGCCATATACGATGAAAGCCGCGATCAGCACCCGCTCCACAAGTTTGTCCGGCTGGTCGGCCAGAATCACATTTTCGATGGACACCAAAACCGCGGCTGGCGTCAGAACCGCGAACCAGAATCCCGCCGCCATCTGCCGGAACAAAAGCACCGACCAAAGGCCGCCGGAGAAGATGGCCAGGGCAAACAACGCGGTGCAAATCTCCATGTCCTGTAGATCGTCGGATGACTGGTTGCCGGGATTATGGAGGATGTAGGAAATGCACCAGACAAACCACACCAGCGTCACCATTACCGCGAGCGGCAGGGTTTTTGCCGACCAGATGCGGTCGCGCGGCACCGGCTGGGCCATGAGCATGGAAGAAAAAGTTCCCGAGCTGAATTCCCGGCCAAATGCGCCCAGCGCCATCATCGTTACCATCACCGGGCAAAACAAAAACGGAAATATGACCAGGATTTTGATAAAAAAGGATTTTGAATCCAAATCTTGTGGCACCAGCCAGATCGCCAGCGCCATCAGCAGGCTGGCCAGAAAACTCGGCAACAGCAGGCGGATTTCCTTTTTGAGAAGCGGGTTCATAAATCGGCTTGATTGTTTGCTCCAGCGGAGCGTCGGAAATTAGCCCGGCACAACGTGCCGGGTCTGAAAGCCGAAACGATATTTGTCCTGAAAGGACGATGGATTCGCACCCAACATCTTCCATCGTCCCGCCGGGACGAAACATCCTCTTTACGTTCACCGGGGACGTTGTCCCCGGCTAATTTCCGGCGTCGCTCCGCGACGGGCGGCACATGGCGCGAAAAAGTTTTTACCGTTTCCGTGTTGTTCATGCTTTGGCTTTTTTCAAAATGTCCGAGGCCACGAAAATTTCCTCCAG
>CAYYWB010000450.1:0-1812 GCA_964475285.1 uncultured Bifidobacteriaceae bacterium
ACGCGCACCGCCGATGCGGATGAATTCCTTGCTCATGGACGCGAATTTTCCATTCAAATCAAACGGGAAGGGTATTCAAACCCGTGTTGGAAGCAAAGCGCGATATCGCCGCGCAACGCACCCGCATCGCGGGCTTGCAATCCGCGGGACAAACAATTCGGTTGCCGATGTTTCACGGGTTCGGTTAAGTTAGGAGGCCGCGCTGCAGCCGGGACAGCCGCGCGGTTTGGTGCAGGTTGTTTTGAATGAATAATTCCGCCGCCATCCTAAGAGCGCTGATCGTTTATGCGGTCTGCATGCCGCTCGCCATTGTGGTGGGTTATATTGCCGTGTTGGCGGTCAATTCGCCGAGTTACTCAAACTTCATCTCGATTGGCGTGCTGGCGCTGATTTTGAGCGCCCCGGTTTTGTTGCGCTGGCATCATCCCCTGCTGGTATTGAGCTGGAATCTGCCCGTGACCATTTTCTTTCTGCCGGGCAAACCGTCGGCGTGGCTGCCCATACTGGCATTGAGCCTCGGAATTTCCGTGCTGCAACGGGCGATGAACAGAAACCTGCGCTTCATCCCGGCGCCGCAAATCACCTGGCCATTGTTGTGCCTGACGCTGGTGGCGGTGGTGACAGCCAAGCTGACGGGGGGCATCGGTTTGCACGTGCTGGGGGATCCGGTCATGGGCGGCAGAAAATACGTCATGCTGCTGGCCGGAATTTTCAGTTTTTTTGCGCTCACCGCGCGGCGGGTTCCGCCCCATCAGGCCGGACTTTATGTGGCCTTGTTCTTCTTGGGAGGATGCCTCAATGCCCTTGGCGATTTGGTTTCATTCGTCCCCAGGTCGTTTTATTTCCTCTTTCTGTTCATCCCGGCCGACCCTTACTCCTACACCGGCTCGATAAGCACCATGCGTTTTGCCGGGGTTAGCGTGGCATCCTCTGCGGCCTTTTCATACATGCTCGCGCGGTATGGAATCAACGGAATTTTCATGGCGGGCAAGCCGTGGCGGATGGTGGCTTTTGTTGTTTTCTTTGCGTTGAGCTTTTTGGGCGGATTCCGTTCGACGGTGTTGACCGGCGTGCTGGTTTTTATGATTCAATTTTATCTCGAAGGCGCGCACCGCACCAAGCTGCTGCCGATTTTCATCTTCATCATGATGCTGGCCTCGGTGATCGTTTTGCCCATGGCGAACCGGCTGCCGCGCACCTTCCAGCGGGTCTTGTCCATTTTGCCCGTGAACATTGATGCCAGTGTGCGTTGGGATGCGCAGTCTTCCCTGGGCTGGCGCCTCGATTTGTGGAAATCGCTCCTGCCTCAAGTGCCATCCCATCTGCTTTTGGGCAAGGGTTATGCCATCACACAGGAAGATGCCGAACTGATGGGAAGAGATTCTCCTTTTCAAAGCAATAATGACCCGTCCCAGCAGGGGCTTGCCATCTCCGGCGACTACCATAGCGGACCGCTTTCGGTCATCCTGCCCTTCGGCATCTGGGGCGCCATTGCCGTTCTCTGGTTCCTGACTGCGGGCGTCTGGGCGCTGCGTCGCAACCGCCTCTACGGCGATCCGGCGCTGCAAACCGTCAACACGTTCCTCTACGCCGCGTTCCTGACCAAAATCTTTTCCTTCATGGTCATCTTCGGCGGGTTCTCGGGCGACATTCAGGGTTTCGCCGGTTTTCTCGGATTAAGCATCTGCCTGAACGGCGGCATCTGCCGTCCGAACCGGCAGCCCGCCGCGGCAACGGTCGAAACTCCGGCGCGCATTCCGGCGCGGCCGCGATTGCTGCCGGCTTTTCAAAGATAAAACAAATCCACCGAAA
>CAYYWB010000451.1:0-1804 GCA_964475285.1 uncultured Bifidobacteriaceae bacterium
CCGATTTGAAACTGGCCGACGCCGAACTGGCGCGGCGCGAGCAGCTTGGCGGCGCCGACGTGGTTTCCAAGGAGGAACTGGACCAGGCCCGCGCGCAACGCGACGCGGACCAGGCGCAGGTCAACCAGTTCGCGGCGGATTTGGAAACCGCCAGGCTCGGCGGCCGCGAAGACGCCGTCAGCGCCGCGCAGGCGGCGGTCGCGTCGCAAACCGCCGCGCTCGACAAGGCGAAATGGTCGTTTGACCAGAAGCAGCAATTTGCGCTGACGAATGCCTTTGTGCAGGACACGCTTTACCGGCGGGGCGAATGGGTCGCGGCGGGCAATCCGGTCGTCGTGCTGCTGCCGCCGGAAAATCTCAAGGTGCGGTTTTTCGTCCCGGAAACCGCGCTGGCGCAAATCAAGACCGGCCAGAACGTGGAGGTTTCCTTTGACGGCGCGGCGAAAAAATATTCCGCGACGGTGAATTACATTTCTACGCAGGCCGAATTCACGCCGCCGGTTTTATACAATCGCGAAAATCGCGCGAAGCTCGTCTATATGATTGAGGCGAAATTTTCCCTGGCGGACGCGGTGGATTTGCGCCCCGGCCAGCCGGTGGATGTGAAACTTGAGCAATGAAAACTGGCAACTCCGCAATTTTGTTTTTTTATTTAAGCGTTTTGCTCGTTTCGCAAAATCTTTTTGGACAGACTAATTTTCCGGCGAGAAAATTTATTGAAGGATTGGATCAAGCCAGTCAAAGCAACATTGAAGTTTTTGCGAGCGGGATGGGTGACGAAAAACCGTGCCCGCCTGAATACACCAATGTCATCTCGAATACGAATCTGTTTACTCCTGATGAACAAAAGTTTCTCGAAGAAATTCCCCAAAAATATGGTAAGGTAAAGACCAATTCTCCACCGCCAGGAAGCATTCTGGTTAATTTAAGGACCACACCAATTAAAACCCAATATGGAATTTATTGGTTTTGGATAGCGCGTTTTCAATTCACTAATTCAGATTTTGTTGATGAGGTTACGCCGGGCGGCGATCAAATGAACCATAAAATCAGGAACAAAGCTGGTGACGGATTTGACCTCGGTTATGACACATACAACAACGGCGAATCGGTCGGTTCAGGATATGGAGGTCCGGGCGGCCCGGAATTTTGGTTGTATCAAGTAAAACACGGTGTTCGTGATGGCTTGGATATTCAAATTGAAGCTGGTCGGCCTGCGCGGTTGATGCGCTTTTCTAACGGGATGGCGGTTGGCCAGTATTTTTATTGGGCTCCTTACGATAACAAACTTACGATATGGGCGAAGTTCAAGGAACCGTATGATTACTTGAAGTATTCACAAAAACGATTCCAAATCTTTCCGGACATAAATTTCAGAAATTTTGTCTATGTTATGTTGTTAGCTGTTAGCCTGGGAGCAGTTTTATTATGGCTGACTTTGGGAAGGTCAAAGTAATTTTCAAATGAAACTTCCGTAGCATGAGTGCGAGCGACTTCGCCATTGACGTTCGCGGCGTCACGAAAAAGTTCGGCGACCGCACGGTCGTCAACGACATCGCGATGCAGGTGCGGCCCGGCGAGATTTACGGTTTTCTCGGCCCGAACGGCAGCGGCAAGACGACGTTTCTGCGGATGCTCTGCGGCCTGCTCCGGCCCGACGGCGGCGAGGGGAGCTGTCTCGGTTTCGATTTTCGCGCGCAAAGCTCGGAAATCAAGAAGCACGTCGGCTACATGACGCAGCGGTTCAGCTTTTACGAGGATTTGACCATCGAGGAAAATCTGGATTTCATCGCGCGCATTTACG
>CAYYWB010000452.1:0-1802 GCA_964475285.1 uncultured Bifidobacteriaceae bacterium
ATTACGCGGACTTCCGCTGGTCCATGCCGGCGTGGGGCTGGGTGAATTTCCTCGTGCCGATGGCCTTTGGCGGCCTGGCGAACTCCGGCGTGTTCTTCCAATACGACCAGATGTGGACGTCGTCGTATTATCTCGGCATCGGAACTCTCTGGCTCGCGCTGCTGGCGGTCTTGGCGGCGCGGAGCGGACGAGTGCGGCTGCTCGGCGCGGTGGGCGCCGTCGCGTTGATTTTCGCGCTGGGCGACCACACGCCGATTTACCCCGCGCTGCATCGGATGATTCCGTTGTTGAGCCTGATTACTTATCCGGTCAAATTTGTCCTGCTCGTGGCGTTTATCGCGCCGCTGCTTGCCGCGTTCGGGCTGGCGGCGACATGCGACCGGCCAGACCCCGGCTGGCGCATTGTTTTTCCGGGCGCAGTTCTGCTCGCGCTCATCGGCGGAATTCTTTTTTGGGCGTGGCGATTTCCGATGCCGGGCGACGATGTTCACGCCACGCTGCTCAACGGCCTGTCCCGCGCGGGTTTTCTGCTGGCAACCGGCGCATTGCTGTTTCTTCTGGCGCGTCCCGGTGGAATTGCATTGCGGCGGATGGTGCCGCTGCTCCTGCTTGCGGTTGTCTGGCTCGACGTGCTCACGCATGAGCCGACGCAAAACCCGACAAGCCCGCCGAACATTTATGATTTGAACCTTGCCCGGACAAAGCTGGCCATGAATCCGCAGCCGGAACTGGGCGGTTCGCGCGCCATGCTCGCGCCGATGGCCATCCACCAGTTCGTCCATTCAGCCGTCGCGAGTCCGCAGAACACGTTTCTCGTTGGCCGGCTGGCCTATGGCGCGGACTGCAATCTGCTGGACGCCGTGCCGAAGGTGGACGGGTTCCTTTCGCTCATGCCGCGCGAATGCGACGATTTTCAATCGCTGCTCTACACCGCGACCAATGCCGACTTTCCGCGTCTGGACGATTTCATGGGCGTTTCCCAGATGACCGCGCCGGACCAGATTTACCACTGGCAATCGCGCTCAAACTTCCTGCCGCTCGTCACCGCCGGCCAGAAACCGGTCTTTCTCGACGACGCCGGAACGCTCCGCGCGTTGACGCAGCCGGATTTCGACGGCGCCAAAATCGTTTTTCTGCCGCCGGATGAAAAATCATCCGTCACCGTCACAAATCAAACTTCCGCCAGAATTGTAAATTCAAAATTTGGAACTCAAATCGTGGACGTCGAAGTTGAAGCCGCCGAACCGTCGCTCATCGTCGTCGCGCAAACGTATTACCACAACTGGCGGGCTGCCGTGGACGGCCAGCCGACGCGGTTGCTCCGGGCCAATCACGCATTTCAGGCCGTTGAAATCCCGGCGGGCAGGCACCAAATTCATTTCCATTACAAAGACGGCGCGTTCGAAGCCGGCGCGGCGGTTTCAATTGTCGCGTGGCTGGGCTGCCTGATTTGCCTGGCGCGGCTGCCGCGGAAAAAGATTTCTTAAAATTTCCGAAACTTCTTCTCGACAAATACACTTTCTAAATCCAAAAAGAACACAACAAATGGCAAAAACCAAACGCATCGGCATCCTGACGGCGGGCGGCGACACTCCCGGCCTGAACGCCGCCATCCGTGGCGTCGGCAAAACCGCGCTCGGATTTTACGGCATGGAAATCATCGGCTTCCGCGACGGCTTCCGCGGCCTTGTGGAAGAGCGGCGGCTCAAGCTGGACAAGAACGCGCTCGCCGGCATTCTCACCATCGGCGGCACCATCCTCGGCACCAGCCGCGACCGCCCGCACCGGATGCTGGTGGACGG
>CAYYWB010000453.1:0-1797 GCA_964475285.1 uncultured Bifidobacteriaceae bacterium
TGCCCCACACCGAAATCATGACGTGCGCGTGCAGGTCGTGGAGCGATTTGATCCATGCCGCCGGGTCGGGGAACCGTTTCAGGTCAAACTCGTGGGAACCCCAGGCGTCGCGCGGCCAGTATTGCCAGTCCTGCACAATGTCGTCGAAGGGAATGGCGCGCTGCCGGAATTCCTTCACGACGTCGAGGCTTTGCTTGTCGGTCTCATAACGCTGGCGCGACTGCCACAAGCCGAACGCCCACTCCGGCATCAATGAAGCCTGCCCGGTCAATTGACGGTAACCGGCGACAACGTGGTCCAGCGACGGGCCGTAAATGAAATAATAATCCACGCCGTCGCCAACCTCGGACCAGAGCGAAGTGTTTCCGTTCGGGTCGGGCGTTTTCCATGTCAGTTCCATCGTGGAGCGCTGGTCGCCGCCGGACTCGACTTTGATGGGGTAATGATGGCCGGCTTCGAGCCGGACTTTGATTTGATCGTTGTCCGTCAGCCAGCTTTGCCGCCAGTGATCAATGACAATTTTTCCGTCCAGCCACATTTTGATATGGCCATTCGAGTAGGTTTTAATTTGATAATCGCCGGTGGTCGGCGGAACAAGTTCGCCGGCCCATCGCATCCATCCGCCGCCACCACCACCGCCGCCACCACCACCGCCGCCACGGCTGCGTGGCGGGAGGCCGATGGTGCTGGTGGCGTGCGCGTTGGCCAGCGAGTCGGGATTGGCCTGCGTGAACGTGCCGGTCGTCAACCCGCCGGGCTGGTTGGAAACGTCAACGAGACAATTCGCCGGGATGGGTTCAAACGCCCGCAAATCGCCGAAGCGCGTGTAAGAAAGATTGTCCCAAAACACGCCGTAACCACGGCTGGAAACCAGCAGCGGCACGACGACGTGCGTGTTGTGTTGCCACAAATCCAGGTCATAGCCCTTGATGTCCACGATGCCGGTTTGCCGCTGGCCCAGGCCGTAAAGCGATTCGTCGGCATTCGGTTCCCATTGCTGGCTCACATGGAACGTCTGCTCGCCCTGCACCGCGGCGGGCGTGATGCTCCGGCCGCCGGCGGTTTCGGCGAGAATGGGCGCACCGCTGGAATTGAAAAATGAAATCGCGCCGCTGGCGAGGTTGACATGGACTTGAAGTTTGCTGGTCGAAAGGATGGACTCGCCGTTTGCGGTTTTCACCGACACGCTGGTTTTGACGATTTGCTTCGGTTCCGTGGTCACGGTCTTGCGGTCGAAGAACGCGCGGTTTGTGGCGCAGGCCACGCGCACGATGTCCGGCGCGCAGAACTCCACCTTCAGAAATGCGCCCTGAAGCGGAACGATGACGCCATCCGCGACCTTTTCCACCTTTGCCGGCACGCCGGGCGACAGCGCATCAGGCGATAATCCATTCGCGGCCTGCGCGAAGACTTGAACATTGGCCGCCATCAGGGCGGCGAGAAGCGGGAATTTGAGAAATGTTTTCATGTCGGTCGGCAATGTTTAATTCAATCCGGCGGACTTGGCAATGAAATCTCATCGCCGAAAAACCCCGCCGACCCCGCAACAATGCCCAGCAACACAGTCCGCGCGGAACATCACTTTGAGGCGGCCGGGGTGACGGGACCCTCACCAAATGGCGATTTCCAATTTTGAAGTTCGCCCCGTCTCGCTTCGGCTGTGCCCGGCTTCGGAATTCGCGATAAAAAACAGGCGGGCCGTTTCCAGTCCGCCTGTTCGTGAATTGAATTTCGTTCGGAAAATTATTCCGATTTGACCGCTTCGTCGGCGGCGTCGAAGGCGTGCTGCAACGCCAC
>CAYYWB010000454.1:0-1795 GCA_964475285.1 uncultured Bifidobacteriaceae bacterium
AGAAGGTGCAACGCTGGTTGCAGCCCTGCATGATGCTGACGAAGGCGGACACGGAGGTCTTGGCGCTGCCGTTCAGGAGGTGTTCGCGGATCGTGGCCTCGCTATTTTCCTCCTCGGCGACATCCACGATTTTTTCCCGCGCGCCGGTGATGATTTCATCCAGACATTCCGCCGCGCGATGGAATTTCTGCGTGCCGAGGACCAAATCCACGTCCGGCAATTTATCAATCAATTCCCGCCCGCGGCTTTGAGCCATGCAGCCTAGGAAGCCCAGCACGACTTCGGGCCGGTTCTTGCGCACATCCGCCGCAAGGTTCTGCATTTTGCCGATGGCCTTCTTTTCCGCGAAATCGCGCACGCTGCAAGTGTTGAGCAAAATCACGTCGGCGTTTTTTTCCGATGGCGCGAGCGTGTAGCCCTTGGCGACGAGTTGGGCGGCGACGGCTTCGCTGTCGCGCTCGTTCATCTGGCATCCGTAGGTTTTGATGAAAACGGCTGGCATCCTCAATTTCGATTTGTGATTTACGATATACGATTTGCGGGCGGGTGTCATCCGTTTGCCGGTTCAACTTTCAAATCCGCGCGCCGCGCACAACGCCCGCTTGCGGACGCGCGGCAATTCTGTATGTTGACAGCGGATATTGTTAATTGGCGCCGCGGGGGCGCGCGGATTGAGTATGGAAGCTGAACCGCTGAAAGTTTTGCTGATAGTGAACGACGAGCGTTTTGCGCGCGACGTGGCCGGACTGCTGCGTGACGGCGGCGGAGCCGGTGAGTTCGCCACCGCGCCGACGGTCAATGCGGGCCTGGCGCAGCTCGGTCAACATGACTTTGACGCCGCGCTTCTGGAACTTCCCGCCGCCGACAACGCCGGCTTGTCGCAAATCACGTTGCTGGCGGTTCAGGCGCCGCGCGTTCCGGTTGTTGTTCTTGGCCCGGAGGCTGACGAGCGGTTTGTCGCCGAGGCGGTGCGGTCCGGCGCGCAGGATTATTTGCCGAGGGAAAAACTTGAAGCGCGGGGGTTGAGGAGCGCCATCCGCTGTGCGATGGAGCGGCAGCATGAGCGCGTCGCGCTGATCGAGGAGAAGGACAATTACTGCGGCATCTTCGACCATCTGGTGGAGGGCATTTTTCGCACGACGCCCGACGGGCATTATTCGCTGGCGAACGTGGCGCTGGCGCGCATTTATGGCTATGACTCGCCGGCGGAGCTCATAGCGGGCATCAAGGACATTGCGCGCAATCTTTACGTCGAACCGGGCCGGCGCGACGAGTTCATCCGCCTGATGCAGGAGAGCGACACCTTGAGCGGTTTCGAGTCGAAAATTTTCCGCAAGGACGAAACGATCATTTGGATTTCGGAAAACTGCCGCGCCGTGCGCGACGCGGACGGGAAATTGCTTTACTACGAAGGCACGGTTGAGGACATCACCGAACGCAAGCGCGCGGAGGACCAGATCCGGCGCGCCACCGGCGAATTGTCGCGCAGCCGCGAGGAATTGCGCGCCAAGAACCTGATCATGGAGGAAAATTTGCGGATGGCGCGCGAAATCCAGACCTCCATGCTGCCGCAGCAATATCCCGTCTTTCCAAAAAATGTTCCGCCGGAGCAAAGCGCGTTTCAATTCGTCCATCGCTACGAGCCGGCTGAATCTGTCAGCGGAGATTTTTTCAGCGTCTCCGCCCTTTCCGACACCGAGGCTTCGATGTTCATCTGCGACGTGACCGGCCACGGCGTCCGCGCCGCGCTCGTCACGGCGATGATTCGCGCGCTGGCCGAGGAACTCAAGCCGCT
>CAYYWB010000455.1:0-1792 GCA_964475285.1 uncultured Bifidobacteriaceae bacterium
GGATCGCCGTCCACCGCCTTCAGATAATCCAGCATGCCAGCCAGCCGGCCGCCGAAAAAGAATCCATTGGGATCCGGCGTCACCCCCGCAAGAACACCCCGGATGCGCCGGTTCACTTCATCCTTTCCGAAGATACCGGCGAAAATATCAACGGCATCTTTCACCTTTTGCGCATGGCGTCGCTGGCCCCAAATCTCCTCGTTGTTGACCTTGTCATAGTTGAACTGGACATTTCCTTCCTGAATCTCCTCTTTGGCCCTGGCCTTGTTCCAGGAATACTGAATAAAGCCGAAGTTCCACACTTCATTGCTGTGCTCAATGTAGATTTTCAAGTTTGGCTTGAGTTCGGCCTTGATGAGAGCCGCCAGGCTGCGGATATAGTCGTCATCAACCGACATGGGAATGTTGATCCACATGTCCATGTTCGCCTCGTTGCAAAGCTGGATCACATATTCCCAGGGCCAGCCGTCCTTTTTATTGAGCGGTTCGATGGGTTCCACGGCCGCGTCGGCGGGCAGTTTGCGATTGCTCCAGGACTGCGTTTTTGTGTGATCCTTTCCCCATTCGACGTTGCCGTTAATGTCCAGCACACCCATGAAGCGAATCGTTGAAAACGCGGCGCTTTTCAAACACGCCAGATATTCGCTCGTGAACACCTGCGTCGTGTCGGCGGAATAGCCGGGACGAATGAGCCTGAAATCGCTGATGCCGCTGTTCGTTGGATTTGCGGACGAACGCCGCGTGTCATGGAATTCCAGAATGATCAGGCCGTGATTTGCCGCCGGTTTCGGAATGACGAGATCGAAGGTGGTCCGGTTTGCCCGCGCATCGTAGGCCTGATTTTGGATCGAACCCGGCCCGTCAGCCCGAACCAGCCGCGCTTCCCCGATGAATGACCCTTTGTAGGTTCCGCTGCGATCCACCCGGTAGGCTTCGGGATCATCAATTTCACCCGCCCATTCCGCGCAAGGCCGCGAGTCCATAATCCAGCGGCAGTCGGTTTTGGGCCAGCCATGCTCGTCCACGTCCTCGCGCAGAAGCCCCGTCCAGCCGCCGTGGCCATCCGGCTTATCCCAGCGGTAACTCTGCCTGACCAGATTGACAAACGCATCGCCCGACGCCTCAACGCCGAGCCGCCCCGGATATGGTGGCGCGGCAAATGACGCGGAGCGGCACACGGCCAGCAACGCCGTGATCAGGCAAAAACGCAAAAATATTTTCATGGATTCAAAGTGTCATCATGCAAACCCGCACCTGAAGCACCGGCACAGGATTGCGGACAACCATGATTTTTCACGCGTGAATTTTCTTCAGCAGCCAGGCCATGTTTTCGCCCAATCCCTTCATGTTGGCGACACCTTCCGTGTCTTTTTCCACATCGCCGACATCCCGGCCAATGCCGAAATTCCAATACGGCGCGCCGGGAATGATCATCTGCGTGATGTGCAGAAAATGGTAGATCGTGTCCAGCGCGTGGGTCGCTCCGCCGCGCCGGACGGCAATGACGCCCGCGCCGACCTTGCGTTTGAAAAGCTGGCCGTTCGCGCCGGCGACCCGGCCGGACCGGTCAATCAGCGCCTTCAACTCCGGCGTGACGTCGGTAAAATACACCGGCGAGCCCAGGATGATGCCGTCGGCTTCGGCCATCCTGGCGATGATGTCGTTGACCGGATCGTTCGAAATCGAGCAGCGGCGGTTCCGGAGTTTTATGCAGGTGTTGCAGTTGCCGCAGCCGCGAATCGCCTGTCCGCCAAGCTGCACCAGCTCGGTTTCGATGCCTTCGGCTTGCAGC
>CAYYWB010000456.1:0-1785 GCA_964475285.1 uncultured Bifidobacteriaceae bacterium
TGAGCTTCATCAGCCCGTCCAGTTCCTGCGCGACAATTTCCGGCGTCTGATAATCGAACCCGACAATCATCGAGGCCAGCACCGTGATGCCGTGTTCGCGGAATTCGGTGAGAATTTCATCCACCGGCCGGCCCTGCTGCTTGGTATAATTCGAGCGCGTGCCTTCGTAGCCGATCCAGAAACCGTCAATCCCCATTTCCAGAATTTCCTCCACCTTGTATTGGCTGATGGCCTTGATGCTGGAGAAGGCAAAAATCGAGGGCCGTTTGCCACCGGCCAAAACGCACTCGCGGAATTCCATCGCGCGTTTTTTGTTCAGCAGAAAATCCTCGTCAATGATCAGAAACACCAGGCTCGGATCAAGGTCGTGATAGCGTTCCACGACGTTGTAAATGTCGCGCCCGGTCGGCAGCAGCTTGATGTGCTTGCGCGAAAAGAAATGCGACGTGCAGCAGAAATCGCAGCCGTTCGGGCAGCCGAGGCCGGCGAAAATTTTTCCCGTGCCGGAAACTTTCCAGCCAAACACCTTCAGCCAGCTCACGATGAGCGGGTGTTTGTAAGGCATCGGAATTTCCGGTTCGCCCAGCAGCCGGCGGAAATAGCCCACGCCTTCCTCGCGGCAAATGAAGTCGCCATACGGCTTGAGCACTTCGTCTTTCAGCACCGTGCCGTAACCGCCGAGGACGATCTTGCTGTTCGGCGCGTATTGGCGGATGAGCGCGACCACTTCCTTCATCTTGTGCATCAGCGCCATGATGAACGACACGCCCACGTAGTCGTAGCCCTTCTTGAGTTCCTTGATCAGCTCGCGCTTGGACGGGTATTGCAGCACGACGGTCGGCGCGTCGAGATTTTCGGCGATGTAATCCAGCCCGAAAAAGACGTTCACCGTGCGCGGGCTGAAGATGCCCTGCGCCCGCGTGACCTGCCGGTAAAGCAACTCATAACCGACGGACGGCGCGTCGCCGTATTGCGGCCCCATCGGACGGCATACACTGGTCAATAAAACTGTTTTGCTCATGGATATCGAAATTGATTTCCGGACTAGGCGAAATCGCTCCTCTGCGGCTCGAACGAGGCGTGATCGGACGGTTGAACCTGGCTGCAATCAATCTCTGCCCAAACCCGTGCGAAGTCAAAAGCAGATTGCATTTATTTAACCTGCAGACATAAACATTTCTTGTCCATCAAATGCCAATAGAGTGCCAGCCTCGTTCAATGCCGGAATTGAATCTGCTTGCTGGCTCTGGCCAGGCGCTTCTCCCAATCACCTTTTTGCGCCAGCGGGTCGGCGTCCGTGCCCCAGAGTTTCTTCACGATTTCACGCTGCGGCGCAAACGGGCATTTCGCCTTCGGATTTTTGAAGGCGTCTTCCATCTCGCGCAAGGCCAGTTGCGCGCCGGTTATCACCGACATTTTGTTGAAATGCGCGTTCAGCTTGTGCGCCGCGTCGTCTAGCGCGCCCCAGCGTTCCGCGTCCGTGCGGCCCCACAACGTCGGCTGCGTGTCCAGCCGCGCGAGGTTCCAAAACGCGATGCGGATTTGCCGCACCGGCTTGAATTGATCGTCCACGATGCCACGGAAAATTTCCTCCAGCGCCGCGTTGATGATGGAATTCCGAAACTGCGGATGTTGGAACCGGTGCGCGCCGCCCACCTCGCTGAAATCGTCGAAGCGAATCGTCAATGACATCTCGCGCGACTGCAATTGCTCGCGGCGCAACTGGCCGACCAGCCGCGTCGTCTCGCTCAACGCGAACGTCAGCGCCGCCTCGTAATCCGGCTC
>CAYYWB010000457.1:0-1775 GCA_964475285.1 uncultured Bifidobacteriaceae bacterium
GACAACGACCGCCTGCTCGCCACGCTCAAGGGCCTGCGCGACCTCGGCAACACCGTGCTGGTGGTGGAACACGACGCCGACACGATCCGCAGCGCGGATTACGTCGTGGACCTCGGACCGGGCGCGGGTGTTCACGGCGGCGAACTGGTCGCGGCGGGAACGCTGCCGGATATTCTGGCGATAAAAAATTCGCTCACGGCGCAATATCTGCGCGGCGAACTGGCGATTCCAATTCCGAAGAAGCGGCTGGCGCCGACGGAGGAGCGCGGCTGGCTGGAAGTGCTCGGCGCGAAGGAAAATAATCTGCGGAACATTGACGCGCGGATTCCGCTCGGCACGTTCACCTGCGTCACCGGCGTCAGCGGTTCCGGCAAAAGCACGCTCGTGGACGATATTTTGCGCCGGGCGCTGTTCCGCAAATTTTACGGCTCCAAGGAAACGCCCGGCGCGCACCGCGCGCTCAAAGGATTTGAGATGATTGACAAGGTCATCGTGATTGACCAGTCGCCGATTGGCCGCACACCGCGCTCGAATCCGGCGACTTACACCGGCATGTTCAATCACATCCGCGATTTGTTCGCGAAGCTGCCGGCGGCAAAAATCCGCGGCTATGCGCCGGGCCGGTTCAGCTTCAACGTCAAAGGCGGCCGCTGTGAAAAATGCGAGGGCGACGGCGTTTTGAAAATCGAAATGAACTTTCTGCCGCCGGTTTATGTCACCTGCGAGGTCTGCGGCGGCAAGCGTTACAACCGCGAAACGCTCGAAATCAATTACAAGGGCAAGAACATCGCCGACGTGCTGGCGATGACGGTGGACGAGGCGGTGACGTTTTTCCGCGCCGTGCCGCAGATTTACGATCCGCTGCTGACGCTGGCCGAGGTCGGCCTCGGCTACATCGGGCTGGGGCAGGCGGCGACGACGTTGAGCGGCGGCGAGGCGCAGCGCGTGAAGCTGGCGGCGGAGTTGAGCCGCAAGGCGACCGGCCGCACGTTTTACATTCTGGACGAGCCGACGACGGGCCTGCATTTCCACGACGTGGCCAAGCTGCTCGAAGTGCTGTTCAAATTGCGCGACACCGGCAACACGCTCGTCGTCATCGAACACAATCTCGATGTGATCAAAACGGCGGATTGGATTATTGACCTTGGCCCGGAGGGCGGCGATGCTGGCGGACGCATTGTCGCGCAAGGCCCGCCGGAAGCCGTGGCCCGCTGCGCCGAAAGTTTTACCGGGCAGTATTTAAGCCGCGTTCTGCAGCCATCGTTGAGTTAAAATTTATGAAAATAGCATTGTTTGGTCTGGCCGGGATAAAAACCGGCAAACACAATCTCAAGGACCCGCGCTTTGACGAGGCGGACAAGCTGGTCGAGGCGGACAAGAAAACCTGCGCGCAGGTGGACGTGGTGGGCGAGGACCAGTTGATTGACGCCGACGCGATTCTGGTGTCGGTGGAGGGCCGTGCGGACATGATTTTGAAGGATTTGGAATTTGTGGAGACGCGACTTGGCCGCGAGCCGCAGGAGGCCGAGCGCCAGGCGTTGAAGAAAATCCAGATGCTGCTGGAGCAGGAAAAATTCGTTTTCAATTCCGGACTGTCGCCGGAGGATCTGCAAGCCGTCGCCGCGCACAATTTTTTCACCGCCAAACCAATTGTGGTGGCCGAACCGCCGGATCTGGAAAATCCCGACGCCCTGCTGCTGCGCGCGTTTCGGGAGGCCGGTTACATTTGCTTTCTGACCGTGGGCGGCAAGGAGAACCGCGCCTGGCCGATCCGG
>CAYYWB010000458.1:0-1774 GCA_964475285.1 uncultured Bifidobacteriaceae bacterium
CTAACTATTTATTCTGTTTCAAATTGCGGTTAATCATGGTCGGCTTTTGGGCATGATATTTTAAGCTTTCTGATTTATCAACAATCGTTTATATGAATTTTTGCGATGAATATTGAGCCGGCAAAAACCACACGCCAGATGGGGAGGTTGATCCCGAATCCGAAGCTGAAGTTGCGGGAGCAGTTCCACGAGGTGATGCGGTTCAAGCATTTGAGCCAGCGCACGGAGGAGGCCTATTGGAGTTGGGTGGTGAGATTCCTGCGGTTTCACCAGTTGAAAGATGGGGACTCGCGGAGCTCGTCCCTCCGGGGGTGGCAGCATCCCAAGGATTTGCCCATGTCGGCGGTTTCAGAATTTCTTTCGGATCTGGCCACGCGCTTGAAGGTGGCTGCGGCCACGCAGAATCAGGCGTTTCACCCCGTGAGATAACAAAAAATGCCAGCCTATTGCTACGTTCACGTTTTGCGCTCACTGGAAGACGGCATGTTCAGGTTTTGTAAACATCGAACATTTAACATCCAACATCGAACATTGAACATTGAACAACCAACATCGAACAACCGACATCGAACATCGAACATCGAACATTGAACAACCAACACACTGCCCCCGGAACGCCGGTCTCCGACCCGGCGGGTATTGAAAAACGCCCGGAAACGCCCCGGATCGGAGATCGGCGCTCCACAATGCCAGCCGGTTGCAGTGCCAAGATGCGCCCCTGCGTTTCGGGCTTTTAATTTTGCCGAGGACTTTGCAGAATCATGCCAGCAACCGCATGAACAAAACCGCGTTTTCCCAAAAGCTGAAACAGCTTCAACAGGCGCACGCACGGCTCATCCGCCGCAAGAACCGCCCACGGAAAGACGGCAACGGGATTTTTGAGCGTTACGAAAATTCGGTGCTGACCGCCGAACACACGCCGCTGGAGTGGCGTTACGATTTTGACCGCGCCAGCAATCCGCATTTGATGACGCGGCTGGGCGTGAACGCGGTTTTCAACGTCGGCGCGATGGATTGGAACGGCGGCGTGGTGCTGATGGGGCGGGTCGAGGGCTGGGACAGAAAATCGTTTTTCGCCGTCGCGGAGAGCAGGAACGGCGTGGACAATTTTCGGTTCTGGGATTATCCGGTGCGGATGCCGGAACTGGATGCGGCGGAAACCAATCTTTACGACATGCGTCTGGTGCGGCACGCGGACGGCTGGATTTACGGGGTGTTTTGCGCCGAGCGGCATGACGAAGCAAAGCCGGATGATTTGTCGGCGGCGATTGCGCGCTGCGGTATTGCGCGCACGAAGGATTTGGTGAAATGGGAGCGACTGCCGGATTTGAAGACGCCCGCGCAGCACCAGCGCAACTGCGTCTTGCATCCTGAATTTGTGAACGGCAAATACGCCTTTTATACGCGCCCGATGAGCGACTTTGCCGCGACGGGCAGCGGTGACGGCATCGGCTGGGGGTTGTGCGACGACATCACGAACGCGGTCATCAGCGAGGAAACCATCATTGACCCGCGCTTTTATCACACCATCAAGGAAGGCAAGAACGGCCTCGGCCCGGCGCCGATCAAAACGGAACGCGGCTGGCTGCACCTCGCGCACGGCGTCCGCAACACGGCGGCGGGAATGCGTTATGTGCTCTATTTATTTCTGTGCGATCTGAAAGATCCGTCGAAACAAATCGCCGCGCCCGGCGGATATTTCATGGGGCCGGAAAATGACGAGCGCGTGGGCGACGTTTCCAACGTGGTGTTCGCCAACGGCTGGGTGGCGCGC
>CAYYWB010000459.1:0-1760 GCA_964475285.1 uncultured Bifidobacteriaceae bacterium
GATTTTCTGCCAGTTGCTCCGCTCGCCGAACAGCAGCAGCCCGCCCGCGAACGCCACCAGCGTGTTGCCGCGCCGCAAACTCATCACGACGGACACCAGCGATCCCGGCTGGCGCAGCGCGCCGAAATAAACGTAATCCGCCACAAGCAGCGAGAGCGCGATGACGGGGATGGTCCAGCGCCAGCGAAATTCGTGACGCTCCCACCAGCGCCGCTGCCAGCCAATGGCAAACGGCGCGGACAATACGACGAGATAAATCGAGAACCACGCCTGCACCGTCGGCACGGTGAAATGCGCGCGGCCCAAAAGATATTTGTCGTAGAGCGCGCTCACCGCGCCGAGCATCGTGCCGGCCAGCAGGAAGCCCACCCATTTGTCGCGGTGAAAATGCACGCCCTCCATCCGCCCGGCCATTGACAGCCCGAAGAACGCCGCCAGCGTCGTGATGACGCCCAGCAATTCCAGGCCGGTCGGGCGTTCGCCCAGAATCAGCAGCGCGCCGAACAGCGTCCACAGCGGGGTCGTCGCGCGGATGGGCGAGCCGAGCGAGAGCGGCAGGTGTTTCAATCCGAAGTAGGTGAAAATCCACGACGCCGTGACGATGGCGGATTTCAACAGCAGTTGCAGGTGTTGCGCTGGCGAGATCGGCTCCGTGACGAGCGCCGCCGGCAAAAGCCCCGGATGCGCCATTTGAACCAGCAGCAGCGCCACCCACACCGCCGCACCGGTCAGCGTGCTCAAGAACAACACCGGCAGCACGGCGTTGTCCCGGATGGCGTGTTTGATGCAAAGGTCATACACGCCGAGGAACAACGCCGACACAAGGCTGGCAACAATCCAGGTCATTAAAAAGTAGTTGTAGCGGCGTCCCGGCAGAGCGCCGCCAACTGAATGCAAATGATGACGGCTTTCTGCCGAAAGCCGCTACGCGGTTTAATAAAGCTAGACGGGCGAACCGCGTTGGCCCGCTCGTCGAGCTGCTGTTAATCTTGTCCGCGGAGCGTATAATATTGCCTTGGAATTGTCACCAAACTACAAAACAGGAACGAGGATTCAGCGAAGAATTTGACAGAATTTCCAAACTCCGGAGGGACTCCAGAATGCGACGTGAAGGCCACTGTTTCAAACCACACACCTCCCCTTGCCCAAACACCATCCAGATTTTCAATTTGTCGTGTTGGACCGCTCACCGGCACAAAAACCAACTCCGCCCGGCTTAGTCGTTCAATCCCCAATGACTCTGCCCGCGCTCCTGCGTCGCACGCAGGAGCTCTTCCATGACCGGCCCGAGGCATGTCGCCTGCCGTTGCAACTTCATCATGACCTCTTCCGGTTTCTCCACCGCGACTCCGGAATCACTCCCTGACTCTTCCGTTTGCCATCGCGGGTTTTTGTCTTTTGTGTCGTCCGCTTTCTGACGGACTACATTCACAGTCAAACACTCGGACTGTCAGAAACGAAATGCAAATTATTTTCTGCAATTTTATTTTTGGCCAGGTTTGCGCGCGGAACAAGCCGGCGTTTTTGAACGCGAACCTGCGAAGCCCGGACAGGCGGCCTTCCAATTTTCAAATCACATGTGCGAGATGATATTGTCACCAAATTGCGAGCACTTGATTTCCGTCGCGCCGGTCATCTGGCGCGCAAAGTCGTAGGTGACGCGCTTGCTGCCAATCGCGCCGTTGAGACCTTTGAGAATCAAATCCGCCGCCTCGGTCCAGCCCAGGTAGCGGAACATCATTTCGCCGGAGAGGACGACG
>CAYYWB010000460.1:0-1743 GCA_964475285.1 uncultured Bifidobacteriaceae bacterium
GTGTCGGGTGTGGAAGACACAGTTCGTTACATCCAGACACAGGAGGAACATCATCAGAAAAAAAGTTTTCGCGAGGAATTTGAGGCGTTTCTCAAAAAGCACGGATATGATTACAAGCCGGAGATGTTGGATTAAGATTCTGTCGTCCCTGACGGGACTTTTTATTTTTGTTAAACGATTTACCCAGCCATAAATGGCCGGGCTATTTTCAAGAACAACACAGTTTTGAGATATATTAAAAATGTCCACGCTTGTTTGCTTTGCACTGAAAGAAGAAGCCGCGCCGTTTCGGAGCGGCTTGCGCCGCGGCCACCATGTTTCCATTCTCCTCACCGGCATCGGCCGCCAGAACGCCGAAAAATCCCTGCGCGAATTTCTGGCTGGTTGGGGAGCGCACGCCTCCGGCGTGCAGTTTCCGGCGTCGCGCCGGAAACCTTCGGGCGCGACGCCCGAACGAGCAGGCGGGACGCCCGCGCTCCCCGAACTTGTGCTCACCTGCGGTTTCGCCGGCGGACTGAATCCCGATTTGAAACTCGGCGACGTGGTTTTTGAACTCTCAACTCGGAGGGACGAGTTCCACGAGTCCCCAATCAAATCCCTCGATTCTTTTTCAGTTTGGGACTCGTGGAACTCGTCCCTCCGAGACAAATTACTCGCCGCTGGTGCAAAGCCCGCAAAAATCTTCTGCGCCGACCGCATTGCAACGACCGTTTCCGAAAAGAAAAAGTTGCGCGACGAAACGGGCGCGGACGCGGTGGAAATGGAATCCGCGGCGATTCACGCCGTCTGCGCGGAGAAGCACATTCCCTGCGCCACCGTCCGCGTGATTTCGGACACGTCCGGCGAGGATTTGCCGCTGGATTTCAACGCGCTGGCCAGGCCGGACAAGAACCTGGATTTCGGCAAGCTGGCCTGGGCCATCGCCAAATCGCCGGGAAAAATCGGCGCATTGATGGAGTTGCGGAGGAAAACCAGGTTTGCCGCGGAACGGCTGGCGGAGGTTTTGGAGAAAACTATTTTTCCGTAACCGAGGTGGCCGAGGCGCTTGGCAGTGATCTGGGCGCTGCGGATTTGGTCTTGGTTTGCTCGCTCCATGCCACCAGCGCAGCGCCAATCACGATGATGGCCACGCCTGTCCAGCGCAGCGCGCTGACTTCCTCGTGCCGGACCATCCGGGCCGCCAGTGCGGTGATGACAAAACCGAGCGAGGTCAGCGGCCAGATAAGGCTCACGTCTCTTTGCGAGAGCAGATACAACAGCACGCCGAAGAACATCGCCTCGAACAGCACGCCCAAGAGGATGTTCCGGTTGCACACGCCGCGTCCGATAATGCGCATGATCTCGCTGGTTGAAATTGTTTTCACCTCGCCGATTTCGTGCAGGCCCTGGCTCAAAAAAACCACGCCAACCGCTTCGAGCACAAGGCCGATCAAAAGTATGGCAATCAATTTGGTCATATCACAAATCCTGGTAACGAATCAGTTTGATGCCGGGTTTTTTCGCCAGTTCCTTCACGCGCGGACTGACAAGGGCATCGAATTCATGCTTAAATTCGTCCAGCGACGGATGCGAGTAAAGCTCGGAATCGCCGGGCGGCAGTTCCGGCAGCAGCTTCAAAATGTATTCCTCGTCCACGCGGGCGTTTTGCAGCAGGCCAAAGGTGATTTGCGCGTGGCGAATGCCGCGCCGGCGCAGCGGTTCGCGGGCGCGGCTGGAAAGCCATGAGTAAATCGCCGCGTGCGA
>CAYYWB010000461.1:0-1741 GCA_964475285.1 uncultured Bifidobacteriaceae bacterium
ACGTGCTCAAGGAACGCTCGCTCGCGGGCATGACCGTGCTGGTCTCCACGCATCAATTGAGCATCGCCGAGGAAATGGCCGACCGCATCGGCATCATCCAGGGCGGGAAGCTGATTGCCGTCGGCACGCGCGAGGAATTGCGGAAACAAAGCGGTTCATCCGGCCAGCTTGAAGAAATTTTCCTGTCGCTGACGGCGGGTGAGAAGTGATTCAAGATTCCATTTTCAAAACGCCGAGATTCATGTTCCCGGTCCGCACGCGCAAAAAAACAATGTCACGCCCATTTTTCACCTGATAAAAAAGCAGCCAGCGCGGAAATTCTGAAATCTTCCAGGACCGGATGCCGACAGGTGTAAGGTCGGCTCGTTCCCGTCCGATCAACGGATGCTTTTCAAGAAAAGCGATGGAATCTTGCAGCGAATCATACCAGCGTTCGGCAATTTCCGAACCGGCATTGTTCTTCAGCCAGAGAAGTTCCTCCGCCAAGTCCAATAAAAATTGCGGACGCTGTTTGACATTCACTTTGCCGCCTTTTTCAAAACCCGCTTGAAGACTTCATCCATGTCCTTTTTGGTCAGCGTCGTTTCCGGCCCGCTGGTCAGCGCCTCGTCAATCAGGCGCTGGTCGCGCTTGCTGGTCATTGCCGAGTCAATTTCAAATGTCCGCGCAATGCGAAACATGGCCTCCTGGTTCAGCGAACGGTAATTTGCGTCCGCCTCCTGCTTGAGCTGCGCGTGCAAGTCAACCGGAATGTCTTTCAAAGTGATGCTCGCCATGCAGGAACCATAACGCAACCAAACTGGTTTGCAAATGGAAAATTTTGCATGATAAGCCCCGCAAACATAGCGGCAAATCCGGCCAGCTCGAGGACATTTTCCTTTTGCTAACGGCGGATGGAAAACAAAAGGCTGATCTCCCGCTGTGCCATCAGAACACTTTTCTATGGCTTGACAAGCTTCCAAATTGTGCCATTTTGCCACTCTGAAATTTGATTTTCGCCAATGGCTGCAACCAAATCCAGTTTTCTTGACAAGGTGCTTGGCCGCATCGGTCGGCTGGACGCGGAGGGTCTTCAAACGGTCGTCCAGCGGCTTGCGAGCGAGCGCAGCTTTCTCGAAACGCTGTTCAACACAATCGAGGATGGCGTGCTGGTGGTGGACGAAACCGGGCGCGTGATTTATTTCAATCAAGCCGTTTCACGACTCATCGGCCTTCCGCCGGACGCGGAAGATTTGCGCGTCGCGGACATTTTGCCGGAATTGGATTGGGCGACGATTTCCAAAACCGATCACGCGGGCGGCAAGCGCGTCGTGCGCCATGAATTTGAGGTGCATTATCCGCGCCCGCGATTTCTCCGGCTCTACGCCGCGCCGCTTGGCGACGAAGCTGCGGGCAGTTCCGGCGTGGCGCTGATTTTGCACGACGCGACCGAGGCGCGGCAGAAAACCTTTGAGGCCATCGAGAGCGAACGCATCCAGGCGCTGACGCTGTTCGCGGCGAGCGTCGCACACGAAATCGGCAATCCGCTCAACGCGCTGCACATTCATTTGCAGCTCATGGAGCGCGAGGTGAAGAAGCTGAAAAGTGACGAGTGGCGGGTGGCGGGTGGCGGGAAGTCACGCATCATGCATCACGCATCACGCCAGGAGATTTCCCAAAAACTGGAGCGGTATCTGGACGTGGCCAAGGGCGAAATCAACCGGCTGGATTACATCGTCACGCAATTTTTGCAGGCCATCCG
>CAYYWB010000462.1:0-1727 GCA_964475285.1 uncultured Bifidobacteriaceae bacterium
TCACCCAGCCTTCGCCGAGGCCGCGGGCGCGGGCGGCGGTGACGTATTCGGCGCGCAGCGTGTCGAGCAAATTGGAGCGCATCTGGCGCATGATGCCGGCCATGTCGGCGGCGGCGAGCACGAGCGCGGGCAAAATCAGATGATGCGCGCGGTCCCAGAATTGTTGCAGCGGTGTCAGCAAGTCGTAAACCGGGCTTTGCGCGCCGCCGACGGGAAACCAGAAGTGAAACCGGAAGAATCCAAAATCAAATTGAAAGTTAACCGTTGCGGCGAACCACAGCGCGAGCAGCGACAGCAGCACGTCCGGCACGGACAGGCCGACGAACGCCACCAGCGAACAGCCGCGATCCACCCAGGAATCCTTTTTGACCGCCGCCCAGATGCCGAGCGGAACGGCGATGCCCCACGCGAGGATCATGCCGAAGAACGAAAGGAGAAACGTGTTCCAGAGCCGCTCAAAGATGAGCGAAGAGGCGGAAATCTTGTAGGCCATCGAGTAGCCGAAGTCGCCGTGCAAGACGCTTTTGAACCAGTAGAAGTATTGGACATACCACGGCTGGTCGAGGTGGAATTGCGCCTTGAGTTTGAGAATCGTCTCCTGCGAGATTTGCGGATTCTGCGAGAGCGTGGTGTAGAAATCGCCGGGCGCGAGCGACATGAGCAGAAACGTGAGCAATGACACGCCCAGCAGGAGCGGAATCATGTGCAACAGCCGTTTCAGGACGAATGACCACATCGCAATTACGCCGTGAAACGTGGCAAAAAATCCCCGCGCGGGCGAGTGAATTTAGCGAACAACAAAGGAACAAAGAAACGAAGGATTGTTGAATTGCCCCGTCTTAGTTACTTTGTTCCTTCGTTGTTGCCATTTTGAAATTGAATTGAGCCCATGAAGAAATCTATCGCCAAATACATTCCGGCTGTAATTGTCGTTGCCGCTTTGTTGTCCGGCTGCGGAAGAAATGCGGCAACGCCGGAAAAATCCGCCGCCGATTATCCGCTGCCCGATCCGCCGCTGGTGGCGGATTGCCAGCCGGGCATTCCGGGCGGGCGGTTCATCGTGGCTTCCTATGGCGATCCGAAAACGTTCAACCCGATCACGGCCAACGAGCAATCGTCCGAGGAGATTTACCGGCATCTGTTCGCCTCGCTGCTCGGCTTTGACTGGCCGTCGCAGCAGGTCACGCCGGGACTCGCGGAGTCGTGGACGAATTCGCCCGACGGCAGGACGTGGACGTTCAAGCTGCGGAAAAATCTTCGCTGGAGCGACGGCCAGCCGCTGACGGCGGACGACGTGATTTTCACCTGGAGCGTGATTTACAACCCGGACATTGACAACGTCATGCGCGACGCCTTCATCGTTGACGGCAAGAAATTCACGGTGACGAAGGTGGATGATTTGACGATTCAAGTCGTGACGCCGGACATTTACGCACCGTTTCTGGAAAATTTCGGCGGCGTGCCGATTTTGCCGCAGCACATTCTGGCCAAAACGGTTGCGGACAAAACCTTCACCTCGGCCTACGGCGTGAACTGGAAGCCGGAGGACATCGTCGGCAGCGGGCCGTTCCGCCTCAAGGAATACAAGCCGGCGCAGCACATTCTGCTGGAGCGCAATCCTTACTACTGCGAGGTGGACAAGAAGGGCCAGCGCCTGCCGTATTTCGACAATGTGATTTACACCGTCGTGCCGGACTTGAACGCGATGTCGCTGCGGTTTTTGAGCG
>CAYYWB010000463.1:0-1724 GCA_964475285.1 uncultured Bifidobacteriaceae bacterium
TCGGAAACGATTTCCATGAGCGGCACGCCGGCGCGGTTGAAATCCACGCCGCTGTTGCGGTCGAAATGAATGTTCTTGCCGACATCCTCCTCCAGATGCGCGCGGGTGATGCGGACGCGCGACAACCCGCCGTTGAATTCAAACTCGACGTGGCCGTTGGCCGTGGATGGCTTGTCGTATTGTGTGATCTGGTAATTCTTCGGCATGTCCGGATAGAAATAACTTTTCCGGTCGAACTTGGCGAAGCGGGGAATTTCGCAATTCAGCAGGAAGCCGGTGAGCACCGTCAGGCGCAGCGCCTCGTCGTTGGGCACGGGCAGCACGCCGGGCAGGCCGAGGCAGACGGGGCAGACGTTGGTGTTGGGCGGCGCGCCGAACGCGTTGGCGCAACCGCACCACATCTTCGATTTCGTTTTGAGCTGAACGTGGGTTTCCAGCCCGATGACCGCTTCGTATTCCATTGCGGGAAAAGTTTAACCACGGATGGACACGGATGCACACGGATTTTTCATGTGCGATTTTGACGCTCAAACCGCCGCCGGGCCGGTTCCAACTTGAATGGCCATCCGCCGGGCGTGTTTGCGCCGATACCATTGATGGGCCGATTCCAGGTAGAGGTAAATGACGGGCGTGATGAAAAGCGTCAGGCATTGCGACACGACCAATCCGCCGACGACGGCCAGACCGAGCGACTGGCGGGCCTCGCCGCCGGCGCCCAGACCGAGCGCGATGGGGAAAGTGGCGCACAGCGCGGCCATCGTGGTCATCATGATCGGGCGGAAGCGCAGCAGGCAGCCTTCGTGAATTGCTTCCTCGGGGTTTTTGCCGTGCTCGCGTTGCGCGGTGATGGCGAAGTCAATCATCATGATGGCATTCTTCTTCACGATGCCGATGAGCATGAGGAGGCCAACGTCGCCGTAAATGTTCAGATCCAGCCCGAAAAACATCAGCGTCAGAAGCGCGCCAAATCCCGCCGACGGCAGGCCGGACAAAATGGTGATCGGATGGATGAAACTTTCGTAAAGAATTCCGAGGATGATGTAAATGATGATGATGGAAACGGCGAGCAGGGCAATCATTCCGGTCAGCGACGAAAGAAAAACCGCCGCCGCGCCTTGAAAACTTCCGGTGATGGTCTCGGGCAGATGCATGTCGGCTTCGATTTTCTGCACCTCGGCGACCGCGGTGCCCAGCGATACGCCGGGTGGAAGATTGAAGGAAATGGTCACCGACGGAATCTGGCCAACGTGCGAGATGCTGGTCGGGCCGAGGCTGCGCGTGAGTTTGGCGACCGCGCTCAAGGGAACGAGAATGGGAGTTCCATTGGAACTGGTCATCGAGCTGGCGATGTAAAGTTGTGACAGCGCGGTGGGATCGCGCTGGAATTGCGGTTCGACTTCGAAGACGACCCAGTATTCGGCCACGTCGGCGTAAATGGTGGAAGCCTGCATCTCACTGTAGGCTTCGCCGAGGGCATTTTCAATTTGTTGCGCCGTCACGCCCAGCGCGGAGGCCTTGTCGCGGTCAATCTCGACGTTAATCTGCGGGGCGGCGATGAGCAAATCGCTGGTCACATCCTGAAAGTATTTGGGCTGCTGCGCCAGCCGGGCCATCAGTTTTGGCGCCTGGTCAAAAAGTTCCTTCACGTCGGTGTCCTGGAGGCTGTATTGGTAAAGCCCCTTGCTCGACATGCCGCCGACGCGGATGAGCGGGGGCGACTGCAT
>CAYYWB010000464.1:0-1720 GCA_964475285.1 uncultured Bifidobacteriaceae bacterium
CCGGCACGGCGTTCCACGAGCGCAGCAGCGCGCCGACGCCCGGAAACCGGAACAACGATTCGCGGGCGAGGTAATTGATGCCGCGATTCAGGCCGGAACCGACCAGCGGCGGGTCGAGAAAGCTCGCGTGATTGGACGCGAGAATGACCGCGCCAGTTTGCGGCACGCGCTCCGGATTGAAGACGCGCCAGCGGAAATACGCCGCATACATCAGGCGGAATCCAAGCCAGCCGAGGCGGTAGGACAAGTTCATGGGAAATGACTAATTCCTAAACCATAATGACGAAGGAATCCCGAATCTTGAATTAGCAGTTTGGCCGGCACGTTGGTTATTTGGTCATTTGGACATTCTTTAGTCATTCGGATTTAGGAATTCGTCATTTCCCACGCCCAAGCATTTTGCGGATTTCTTCCAAAATCAAACCGCTCGTCTGCTCGGAGGTCATGTTGGAATTATTGATGACTTTCGCGCCGAGCGCGATCATCAGCGGGGCGACGGCGCGCTGGCTGTCGCGCTGGTCGCGCGCGGCGAGATTTTCCTGCACGCCGTCGGCGGCGCGGCGGCGCGAGCGTTCCGCCAGTTGGGCGTCGAGGTAAAACTTGAAATCCGTTTCGGGAAAAACATTTGTGCCGATGTCGCGGCCCTCCATCACGAGATTACCGAATTCGAGGCACTCCCGCTGGCGTTTGACCATCCACTCGCGCGCCTTCGGCACGGCGGCCACGTGCGGCACGGCGGCGCTGGTTTCCGCCGTGCGGATTTCTTTTTCGGGATAATAGCCGCCCACGAGCAGGCGCACCCGGCCGTCCGCGCATTCCAGCTTGGTTTTCCATTTGCGGCACGCGGCGGCGACGGCTTTGGCGTCCTGCACGTCAATCCGGTTTTTCAGGCAATACCACGCCAGCGTGCGATACATCGCGCCGGTGTCCACATAAACGTAGCCGAGCGACTGGGCGACGAGCTTGGCATTCGTGCTCTTGCCGCTCGCGCTCGTGCCGTCAATGGCTATGACTATTGGATGTTTTTTCAAATGTTTTTCAATCATTCTCGTCCTCGTTCTCATTTTTCTCCTCGAATTAATACCGACGACGAGGACGACGACGAGGAGGATTTCAATCTGCAAACAAATCTTCGCCGCGCAATTTCCGCGCGCGCTGGCCATTTTTAATTTCCCAAATCGCCGCCCCCAGGCCGTGCGGCGGCGGCCCGGCCAGTTTCTGGAAAAAATTCGGGAACGTTTTTTTCACGCACGCCGGGTTTTTGATTTTGATGCCGGGAACTTTCAGCCCCAGAACCGCAAAACACATCGCCAACCTGTGGTCGCCGTAGGTTTCAATCTCCGCGCCGTGCAACGCCGACGGCCAGACCGTCAGCGTGTCGCCTTCCTCGGCCACCTTCGCGCCGCATTTGGTCAGCTCCGTCCGCAACGCGGCGACTCGCTCGCATTCCTGCAAACGCAGCCGGCCCAGGTCCGTGAATTTCACCGGATGATTGGCAAATGGCGCGATGACGATGGCGGTCATGATGCTGTCAGCGAGATCGCTTTGCCGGGAAACGGCATCCGGCAGAGTCCGGTAATTGGCAAACTTCGTGTCAATCTGGAAGCCCGCCCCGAAAATCGGCCATCGCGCCACGGCGACCGGGTTCGGCTCTCTGGAATCGGCATTGCCCGCAATCCATCCCGCCGCCCAGAAATAACTGCCGCTGGAGGAATCGGGG
>CAYYWB010000465.1:0-1717 GCA_964475285.1 uncultured Bifidobacteriaceae bacterium
TTGTGGTTCTGGATGTTGCGGGTTCGAGTCCCGTCGACCACCCCACTTCAATTTTAGATTGGCGATTTCGGATTTGCGATTTGAAGAAATCCCACCGTCCGCGCACTCTACCGCCTGATGATTTCGCCAAGTCCATGGATGATCCTGCCGTTCGCGCTCCTGCTCGGCGCGATGGCGCTGGTGCCGCTGCTGGCGCCGAAGTGGTGGCTGCGGCATTACGCCAAAGTCGCGCTGGGACTCGGCGCGGTCACGCTCGGCTATTACATTTTGATTTTGCAGGATGCGACGCGCGTTCTGCATACGGCGCATGATTACGCCAGTTTCATCATGCTGGTCGGCTCGTTGTTCGTCGTTTCAGGCGGCATCCACATCGGCGTCAAGGGCGGGGCCACGCCGCTGGCCAATGTGATTTTTCTGCTCATCGGCGCAATTGCCGCAAATGTTCTCGGCACAACCGGCGCAGCGATGCTGCTGATTCGCCCGTGGATTCGCATGAACCAATGCCGCGTCGCGGCGCACCACGTCGCCTTTTTCATTTTTATCGTGGCCAATGTCGGCGGCTGCCTTACGCCCATCGGCGACCCGCCGCTGTTTCTCGGCTATCTGCAAGACGTGCCGTTCTGGTGGGTGGCGGAAAATTGCTGGCCGATGTGGGCGGCGGGCGTTGGCATTTTGCTCGCGATGTTTTATGTCGTGGACAAAATCAACTTCGCCCGCGCGCCGAGCGTCATGCGCGAAAAGGCCACCGTGTCGGAGACCTGGAAATATGACGGGCTGGCCAATTTATTCTTCCTGGGCGTGATTCTCGGCGCGGTTTTTGTGGGCAGGCCGGTTTTTCTTCGCGAAGTCCTGATGCTGGCCGCCGCGGCTGGCTCGTATTTCACGACGAAGAAATCCGTTCACGCGGCGAACCATTTCAGTTTTCATCCGGTTCGGGAGGTGGCGGTTTTGTTTGCCGGAATTTTTGCGACGATGATGCCCGCGCTCGACTGGCTCGGCCTGCACGCGAAGGAATTGCTCGGCGCCAGTCCGTCGCCGGGAATCTTATTCTGGGGCACGGGCGGGCTGTCCTCCGTGCTGGACAATGCGCCGACGTATCTCGGCTTCTTGAGCGCGCTCCGCGGCGCGACCGGCACGAGGGAAATCGCAGAGTTGCTCGGTCAAAATGCCGGCGCGATGGGCGTGCTGGCCATTAGCATCGGCGCGGTGTTTTTCGGGGCGGCGACCTACATCGGCAACGGGCCGAACTTCATGGTCAAAGCCATCGCCGATCAGAAAAAAATCCCCATGCCGGGGTTTATCGGATTTGTCTTCAAATTCACGCTGCCCTTTTTGCTTCCGGCGCTTATAACCATCTGGTTACTTTTCTTCCGGGGTTGAAATTGTGTCACGGGAATGAAACTTTTTTGTGGCGGAAACGTCATATTTCCGGGAACATCCGGTTCACCGGGGTTTTGGGAATTAGATGCGGACACTTTACAACATTTTGTTCACGATTTTTTTCGTGCTGTCATCGCCGTATTATTTCCGGCGGATGCGGCGGCGCGGCAACTGGCGTCCGGGCTTCCGCGAGCGGTTCGGACGTTACGGCTCGAACATCAAGCAGGCGCTCACCAACCGCCAGGTCCTCTGGCTCCATGCCGTCAGCGTCGGCGAGGTCAACCTCTGCACCCAGATCATCCGCGCGCTGGAGCTGCGCCTGCCCAACGTCAAATTC
>CAYYWB010000466.1:0-1709 GCA_964475285.1 uncultured Bifidobacteriaceae bacterium
CCGCCGCGAGCCGCCGCGCGTCGCCGGGCGCGGCGGTGGCCTTCAACGCGCATTCTGCGCCGATGCCGTCAAGCTGGCGCCGGAAATGACGCGCCTTGTTGCCGCGGGCCGCCGGATTGAAGATCACGCAGGTTGGCACACGCGCATGATTTTCGTTACGCGCGCCATTAGTCGAGCAGAAAGAGACGCCTTTGCTTGCGCCCGCGCCGGATTTTTCCGAAACTGGCAGCGTGAACGACTCGAAACACTGGACGGTTCCCAAATGGCCGTTTCTGCTCGGCGACGCGCTGCTGCTCGCGGCGGCGTATTTTCTCATCCAGCAGGCGCCGCATCCGATTGGCCGGTGGGAAATCGTCACCGCGTCCGCGTGCGTCGCGCTCGGCGCGGTGTTCGGCGCGCTGCCGTTCATTCTGGATTACCGCGCCATTGTCAAAATCATCGAAGCCGGCGCGCTTGGCAGCATTTCTGAAAAAATCCAGAACCTCGAAAAGCTCGCCGCGCAAATCAACGCCGCCACGAACGAATGGACGAACGCGCAGACGCAGGCCGAAAAAACAGCCGCCGGCGCAAAGGAAATTTCCGACAAAATGGCCGTGGAAGTCCGGGAATTTTCCGAGTTCATGCGGAAAATGAACGACAGCGAAAAGGCCGCGCTCCGGCTGGAGGTTGAAAAATTCCGGCGAGGCGAGGGCGAATGGCTGCAGGTGCTGGTGCGCATTCTGGATCACGTTTTTCAACTGAACGCCGCCGCCGCGCGCTCCGGCCAGCCGAAACTGGCGGAGCAAATCGCCGGATTTCAAAATGCCTGCCGCGACGCCGCGCGCCGCATTGGCCTGGTGCCGTTCACCGCCGAACCGGATGAGCCGTTCGACGCCACGCGCCATCAAGCCGTCGGCACCGAGGAAAAGCCGCCCGCCGACGCCGTGGTCGCCGAAACTGTCGGCGCGGGATTCACCTTTCAGGGCCGGCTGTTGCGCCCCGCGCTCGTCCGTCTGCGCCAGGCAAATACGCCTGAAGCCATCCACGAAGGAATAACGCCAACACCGGAATCCGATCCGGGCGAAAAGGCGCAGGACGAACTTTCGCTCCCGCCGCCGGATTAAATTTTGACGTTCGCGGTTTTGCGGGCGTCGAGAAAATGCAGCCAGCCGTTGGTAACCGGCCGTGAATAAATTTTTGCCAGTGCGCGCGCGTAAAGCTTCAACTGTATTTCGTAGAGCTTGATCTTCTCCGGCAATTCGTCCGCCCGCACTTGGTCGGTCTTGAAATCCGCCAGCCAGATTTCCTCCGGCAGCAGCACGACCAAATCCGCCACGCCCTGCACGACAACGAATTCATTTGAGGCAGGGACGCCGCGCCGCGGCGTCCGGTCGTCGCAGCGCGACGACCCCACCAACTCGTCCAATTCATCCGGGCTGAATCTGGCTGTGAACGGCAATTCCCGTTTGACCAAATCCGGCGATTGCGCGCGGATTTTCCGGCCCGGCGGCGAATTCCAGAAATCCGCCAGCGCTTCCAGATCCAAAACCGCGCGTTCGCCCGCCGACAAAATGCGCTCCCGCTCCAGCCGCCGGGCCTCCGTTTTGAGTGCCGCGATGCTGTTTACGCTTTCCAGCGCGAAATGCTGGAGAAATTTATGATGCGCCGTTCCCGCTTCCGCCGCGCTCAAGTGCGGAGTGCGGAGTGCGGAGTGCGGAGTTTGCCCCGGT
>CAYYWB010000467.1:0-1708 GCA_964475285.1 uncultured Bifidobacteriaceae bacterium
GGCCCATTGTCACCAATTTATCCCAAATGTCAATTAGTGTTAACACGCCCTAGTCAAAATTTGCTAAGCGGATTAGCTGGCAGATGCCGCATCCAGCCGGAGCAGGCAATGGCCGAAATCCACGCAGCGCGTGCTCGCAGGAATCCCAACGGGATTCAATCATCCAGCCCAGCGTTGACGCGCAGCGGCTACGCTGGGTCAACGTCCCGCCAATTTCATCAACCCGTTGGGGTGGATGAATTTGTTTTGGACGATGACCCAGGGTAGCTCGTTCCTCGCAACCCTTGGGCTGGATGATTCAAACCCGTTGGGTTTGATACAGCGCCACGAGCGCGGCGCCGATGGCCTGCGACAATTCGCCCAGGACATTGGGAACAATTTTGATGGTGCCGCGCTGCGCCTTCCAGAGATACGGCACGGCGGTTTCGCGGATGACGCGCAGGTAACGCCCGCGGAATTCCGGCGTGGTCGCCTCCTGATCCATCAGCCCGCCGCCGATGATGACGATGCCGGGGTCAAACGCCATCACGAGGTTCGCGACGTGCAGGCCCATGACTCGGGCCTGAAAATCGAAAATCTCCAGCGCGAGCGCGTCGCCCTGCTGCGCGCGGGTGCGGAGCGACAACACTTTTTCCTTGATGGGCGCGGCGGATTGCGCGAGTTCGTGGCCGGGATGATTTTTGATTTTTTCCGCGAGCAGTTGCGGCAGCCCGGAAATGGTCGTGTAAGCCTCCACGCAGCCCCAGTCGCGTCCGCAGCCGCAGGTGAAGGGCTTGCCGGAGAGTCCGAGCAGATGCACCGCCGCGGGCATGTGGCCGGCTTCCATGCCGGCGAGCGTGTCGCCATCCAGACAAAGCCCGTCCGCGCCGACAAATGCCGCGCCGAGACCGGAACCGGGCATGAGCATCAGGACGCTGGCCCTGGTGTCGCCGCGGGCGAGCCGCGCTTCGGCCACGCCACCGTAGTTGCCGTCGTTGCCGAAGGCGAGCGGCAGCGGCCTGCCGGCCTGCCGGGCCAGCGCCGCGCTGAAATCCGCGTGAACGTCCCAGCCCGCCAGACACATCGGCAGATTCGCCGTCTTGTCGAGCACGCCGTAGCGTTCGTAAGGTCCGGGAATCGCGAGGCCGACGCCCTGAACCTGCGGCCATGCCAAATGGTTTTGCGCCAGAAATTCGCTGATGGCCGACATCCAGGCTGTGATGACCGCCTCGCGTCCGTCTTGCGCGTGGGTTGGGTGCTGGAGCAGCCTGGTGGTGACGGCCTCGCCGTTTTCCCAGACGGCGGCGATTTTGGAAGTGGTCGCGCCGCTGTCCGTGCCGATGAAGATTTTCCGGTTCATGTCGGGCGTTAAATTGCGGATGCCGGCGGCAAAAACAAGATTTATTCGCGTGGCATAATTCTCCTCATCGTCATCCTCATCCTCATTCTCGAAAAATTGAGCATGACGATGAGGATGAGAACGAGGATGATTTTTCAAATGTCTGTTGTCGATTTATTTGCCAGTCTGCTCCGCGGCAACACGCCGATGCTCGCGCTCGCGCCGATGCAGGACGTGACGACGCTGCAATTCATGCGCGTCGTCGCGCGCCGCGGCGGGCCGGATGTTTATTGGACGGAATACTTCCGCGTCCACGGCGATTCGCGCCCGGAAAAATGGATTCTCGATTCCATCACCCAAAATCCGACCGGCAAACCCGTCGTCGCGCAG
>CAYYWB010000468.1:0-1707 GCA_964475285.1 uncultured Bifidobacteriaceae bacterium
TTGCGCAGCGCGCGCCCGGGACGTTCAGGATTGCGATCCACGTAGCCGACGCACAGCGGAATCGCGCCGATGACCCTGGCGGTTTCAGCGAGCGCGGCAAGGTTTGATTCGACAAAATCCTCGCGCAGCAGCAGGTCGCGCGGCGGATAGCCGCACAAAAACAATTCCGGCGCGAGCACGAACTCCGCGCCGAGCGCGGCGGCCTTTGCGCAGCCGGCCAGAAGTTTTTTCCGGTTGGCCGCGAAATCGCCGACGGTCGGGTTGAGCTGGAGAACGCCGATGATCATTTTCGATTTACGATATGCGATTTACGCGCCGAGCGCGAACCGGGAATGGAATCGTAAATCGTAAATCGTAAATCGTAAATCAAATGTTTTCCACGCCATGAAAAGCCCGCGCCAGATTTTCCAGGTGGCGTTCGAGGGTGAACCGGCCGAGGAAATTGTCGCGCATGGCTTCGCCGGACTTTTCGTTCATCAGCCGGATCAGCCCGGCGGCGGCCTGCTCCGGCGATTGCGGATCCACGAGGCCGGGATAATCCGGCGGCAGCATCTCCGGCAGCGAACGCCAGCGCGTCGTCACGATGGGCAGCCCGAACGCCATGGCTTCAATCAGGTTGATCGGCTGGTTTTCGCCGTAATAGCAGGTCGGAAAACAAAACACATCCGCCTCGCGCAAAATTTGTTCCTTCCGCCCGCCGGAAACGAAGCCCAGATATTCCACGTCCCCGGCGTAATCAGGCGACTGAAGCATCCGGTCAAATTCCGTTTTATCTTCGGCGGTGACAAATCCGCCGGCGATGGTGAGTTTCATCCGCGCCAGCGAACCGCGCGCGGCAAGCTGGCGGTTCGCAAGCGCGACGCCTTCCATGGCGGTGAACAATCCCTTGTCGCGCGAACAAAGCGCCAGAAACAAGACCTTGATGATCTGCGGATCGCCGCCGGCGGCGGCCATTTCCCCGGCGGCAGGCTTTTCGCCGGCCAGCAATCTGGCGCGGGCGGCAAACCGCGCGCGGCGGCACGGCTGCACCGACGTTGCGAAATCCGGGCAGGGATCGGGAATGCCGTTGTGAACGACGCAAATGCGCCGCGACAACAATTTTTCCGCGTCCGCAACATTGAAGCGGGACAGCACGATGCTAAGGCTCACTGGTTTGAACAGCCGGTAGGTGGCCGCCCGCGTCCGGATTTGCACGGCGGTTTCGAGCCATTTGGCCATGCCGGCGGCATGCCAGTGCAGGATGATGTTTTTGAAAAACGGACGGCAAAGGAGCATGACCAGCCAGTCGCGGTAAAGCGCGACATGCTTGCCCGGCGCGGGAACGTAGTAAAAAGTGTCCACGCCGTGACGGAACCGGCACCAGACGGCCTCCAGGCAAAACAGGAAGAGCCGCACAAGTTTGATGCTCTGGATTTCGCCGATGTTTTCGAGCGTCTTGGAAAGCTGGGCGTTGACGTGATAACACTCGATGCCGCAGGCAGACGGCTCCTGCATCCGGTTCCGCTTCTTCCGCCGGTCGCCGCCAAAACCGTCGAGCATGAGCCTGACCATGTAGCTCTGGCCGTGATGCGGCGGCGGCACATGGGCAAAGACAAGCAATTTCATTTATGATTTATGATTCTTGATTTATGATTGCGCGCCGGGCGAACATTGGAATTGTAAATCATCAATCATCAATCATAAATCAAAAATGACGACCCGTGTCAA
>CAYYWB010000469.1:0-1696 GCA_964475285.1 uncultured Bifidobacteriaceae bacterium
GCGCGGCGCGGGAGAGCGGGATTTTGAACGACGCGAGCGAGCGGGCGCGGACGGAACTGCGGTCATTTTTCCAGCAGGCGGGATTTGAAACGGTGGAATTCCGATAAGCCAATGCAAAATGAAGAATGCAGAAACCTTGCTTCAGCGGACTGACTGAAGATCGCTCATCGTTTCTTCATTCTTCATTCCGCCTTCTTCATTTATTGGGCCGTGTCTTAAATTGAGCCAGCGTGGATGATTTTGACCACGCGCGCCGACTGCGGTTGTTCCACGATTTGAACGGCGATTTGCCGGCGCAATCTCGGCGGGACTTTGAGGATATGCGGGCGGAACTGCGCCAGATAAAGCGCCGCCGTGAGCGGCATCGGCTGGCGGTTGCTCAACGCCGCCCGGCCGAGGGCTTCCTGCGACAGCCTCAAGACATTCATTTTTCTAGCCATGCCGTGTTTGCCGCAAGTCGCGTGCCACAGTCTTGCCCGGGAGCGCCTGTCAAAGGCGCAATCCGGCGGGGAACAATAAAAGCGGATTGGCCAAAAACTTTTCTTCTCAATGCGGCGGGCTTCCCCTACAATTTTTGCAGATGAAAACCACCGGCCTCAACAGGGATCATTGTCTCCCGCGACCTTCATTTTTCCCGGACGGCCAAATCAACCCACGACATTTATGAAAACCTACCAACCCACAGACCTCCGGAACTTCGCCATCGTCGGCCACGCCTCGTCGGGCAAAACCATGCTGGCCGAGGCGATGCTCATGTGCGGCGGCGTCATCAACCGCATGGGCCGCATTGCCGACGGCTCGACCGTTTCCGATTATCACGTCAGTGAAAAGAACCGGAAGATTTCCGTCTCGGCGTCGCTGCTGCACACGGAATGGGCGGGAAAGAAATTCAACATCATTGACACGCCCGGCTATCTGGATTTCATCAGTGAAGGCCTGGGCGCGTTGCGCGTCGGCGATTTCGCGCTGGTCGTCATCCACGCGCAGCACGGCCTCGGCGTCGGCACCGACCGCGTGTGGAATTACGCGACCAATTATGGCCTCCCGAAAATGATCGTCGTCAACGCGCTCGACAAGGAGAACGTGGATTTTGACGCGGTGCTGAAATCGGCGCAGGAACATTTCGGGCGGCACGTTTTTCCGTTGAGCGTGCCGGTCAACGCCGGGCCGGGCTTCAACAAGGTGCTGGACGTGCTGCGCAAAGACATTGTGACTTACGCGACCGACGGCTCCGGCAAATATACCGAGGAACCCTGCACCGGCGAATGGGACGCGAAGGCCAGGGAATTGCACAGCCAGCTCATCGAGCACATCGCCGAGTCGGATGACGAGCTGATGAACAAATTTTTCGAGCAGGGCACACTGTCGGAGGAGGAATTCCGCGCCGGCATCCACTCGGCGGTGCAGAAGGAATTGTTCATCCCGGTGTTCGCCGCATCGGCGGAAAACAACATCGGCGTCGCACGCTTCATGGATTTCGTCGCCAAATACGGCTCGTCGCCGGTGGACCGTAGAAATGTTCAGGCCACCGACGCCAATGGGAATCCAACCGAGGTGTCGCTCGACAGCAGCGAGACGGCGGTCTATGTCTTCAAGACGATGTCCGAGGCGCATTTTGGCGAGCTGTCATTTTTCCGCGTCTATTCCGGCTCGGTGGCGGCCGGCTCGGATTTGTTCAACAGCGACCGCAAGACGA
>CAYYWB010000470.1:0-1695 GCA_964475285.1 uncultured Bifidobacteriaceae bacterium
ATAAACGCCGCGCTGCAATTTCAGCCCGGCGATTTTCCCGGCGCGGAACAAAAGCCCGCGCAATTTTTTGTCGTAAGCTTCCGTCAAATCCACGAAACGCGGCAGCGATGGCTGCGACGCCCCCGTCGCAGAAACGCCCGGCAACGAGGCGTCGCTGCCCCGTAACGGATTCACACCCATGAAATTGATGTGGTCGGTCAACACCATGAAATCGCCGGCGCGGAATTTTTTATTGATGCCGCCCGCCGCGTTTGTCAGCAACAGATCACGAATACCGAATACCGCCAGCGCGCGGACGGCGAACGTGACGCGCTCCATCGGATGGCCTTCGTAAAAATGCGTGCGACCGCTCAATACCAGCACCGGCGTTTTCCCAAGATGGCCGAAATACAATTCCCCGGCGTGGCCGCTGACGGTCGGTTTGGGAAAGCCGGGAATTTTTGCGTAGGAAATCTTTTTATCCACGTGCAATTCGGCGAGGACGTGATGAAATCCGCTGCCGAGCACGATGGCGAGCGTCGGGCGCAGCGGCAAAACTTTTCGGAGCCGCGCGGCGGCGGTTTGTGGATTGACGTCTGATTTCATTTTTTCATTGAATTCATTCCAATCAAAGTTGCGCATCCGAAAACAATCGTTACCACAATTAAGCGCGCAGCGAGTTTTGGTAAAAATGACTTCCGACTGATGGGTTAAAAATGAAGAACAGCAAGACGCAGGCATATAAAACAATGCCACACCCAATAATTGTCCATTTCCAGTTCATCAGTGACTTCACTTTGCCTGAAGGCAGCCAGTCAAGCCAAAGAAAATCTGTGCCAGGCTTGAAGTGAGATTATTTCTTCGCCGCTAGCGACTGGACGTGCCGCTCGATACGGTTGCCCGCCTCGATGAGCTGCTCGTAGCTGGTCGCGAAGCATGCGCGGCAAAAACCTGCGCCGTTCGCGCCAAATGCCGTGCCCGGAACCATTGCCACTTTTTCCGCCTGCAACAGGCCGACTGCGAAATCTTTTTCATTCAATCCGGTCACGGAAACGTCCGGGAACGCGTAGAACGAGCCGCGCGGCAGATGACATTTCAAACCGATTTCATTGAACCGGCGGACGATGAAATCGCGGCGGCGATGATACTGGTCGCGCATCTTTTTCATCGCATCCTCGCCGCGCACGAGCGCCTCGATGGCGGCTTCCTGGCTGATGATGGACGCGCAGAGCATCGAGTATTGATGCACCTTCATCATCGCTTCAATCAGCGCGGCCGGGCCGCACGCGTAGCCGATGCGCCAGCCGGTCATGGCGAACGCCTTGGAAAAGCCGTGCAGGAAAATCGTGCGTTCCTTCATGCCGGGAATGCTGGCGATGCTCGTATGAACGCCCTCAAACGTGAGTTCGGAATAAATCTCGTCGCTCAACACGATCAAATCCTTTTCCACCGCGAATTTCGCGATGGCCTCGATTTGCGCGCGGTCGCAGGTGCCGCCGGTGGGGTTGCACGGCAGGTTCAGCATGAGCAATTTGCAGCCCGGCTGCCACGCGGCGCGCAATGCCTCGACGGTCAGCGCAAAATTATCCTTCGCATACGTCGGCACCGGCACCGCGATGCCGTGCGTGAGCGTGATGCTCGGATGATAGCTGACGTAGCACGGCTGGTGGAACATCACCTTGTCGCCGGGATTGATGAGCGCGCGGCAGGCGAGGT
>CAYYWB010000471.1:0-1694 GCA_964475285.1 uncultured Bifidobacteriaceae bacterium
CAGCGCCTCGGTCTCGTCAATGACGATGTAGCCGCCGCCCTTGAGATGCACCTGACGCGAGAACGTGCTTTCCAATTGTTTGCTGACGTTGAACCGGTCAAAAATCGGCTGCGAATCGGTGTAAAGCTTGACCTTGTGCGCCGACCAGCGGGCCTTGATTTTCATCATCATCGCCTGCATCCGTTCATGCGCCTTGGGGTTGTCCACCACCACGCGCTCGACGTCCTCGGTGAGAAAATCGCGCACGGTGCGCTCAATCAAATCCGGCTCCTGAAAAACGCACGTGGCCATCGGCTGCTTTTGGATGCGCTCCTGCACGCCGCGCCATTCTTCGAGCAGGATGGCGAGGTCGCGGATGAAATACGGCCGGCGCTGGCCTTCGCCGGCGGTGCGCATGATGACGCCCATGCCGTCGGGAATCGCCAGTTCGCGGAGGATTTTCTTGAGCCGTTTGCGTTCCTCCTGATTTTCAATCTTGCGCGAAATGCCGGATTGATCGGAATTCGGCAGCAGGACGAGATAACGTCCGGGCAGGACGAGATTGGTCGTGACGCGCGGACCTTTGGTGCCGATGGGGCCTTTGGTGACCTGCACGATGATTTCGGCGCCGGGCGAATACAAACGCGGGATGTCGCGCTGTGTGATTTTGGGACGGGCCGGACGGCGGTCGCGACCGGCGGGGCGTTCGACGATTTCCACGCCGGAATCAAATTGATTCGGCACAATGTCCCAGTAATGCAGGAAGGCGTTTTTCTCGAAACCGATGTCCACGAACGCGGCCTTGAGGCCGTCTTCGAGGTTGCGCACCTTGCCCTTGAAAATGCTGCCGACGAGGCGCTCCTCGGTGGTGCGCTCGATGTTGAATTCCTCCAGCTTGCCGTCTTCAAGCACGGCGACGCGCGTTTCGAGCGTCTCGGCGTTGATGACGACCTCCTTGTGGATTTTCTTCTCCGGGCGGATGAGCCGCTGGACTTTTTTGACGAGCGTCGTCGCGACATTTTTGATGGAATCCAAAATGCCCTTCGACGGCTCCTTGACTTCCACCGGCTGGAATTCCTTTTTCTCCTCCACCGGCGCGGGAATTTCAGGGTGGGGTTCGCGGAAATCCTTTTTGTCGGGAATGTCCGCCGTCGTTTGCGGAATTTCCCCGGTTGCGCCATCGGGCGGAAGTCCGGCGGCGAGATTTTCGGCGCGTTCGATCTCACTGGCGTGGCGTTTTTCAAAAACGCGCTCGTTGCCGCCCTGCTCGCTCACCACGTCGGCGCGCGCCTGCGTGGCCTCCCGGTCGGGCTTTTGCGGATTGTGGCCGAGGCCGCCTTTGGGACGGAAACGCATGCCGCGGTGGCGGCGTGAGAAGTTGTTGTTGCTCATAATTAGTATCCTCTTCGATGGATGTGGACGTTTTGCATCAGGCCCAGCGCGATCAACGAGCACAGCACTGAAGACCCGCCGTAACTCAACAGCGGCAGTGGGATGCCCGTCACCGGGACGATGCGAATGTTCATGCCGATATTGATGAAAACGTGGCTGAACAGGAGCGTCACGACGCCCACCGCCACGAGTTTGCCAAGACGATCGCGCGCCTGGCCGGCGATTCTCAATCCTGTGAAGAGAACCACCGCATACAGCGTCAGCACCACAACGGAGCCGACGAATCCTTCCTCCTCGGCAATGACGGAGAAAATGAAATCATT
>CAYYWB010000472.1:0-1694 GCA_964475285.1 uncultured Bifidobacteriaceae bacterium
GCCACAGGGAATCCATCATGGGCCGTTTGCGGGCGAGCGTGCCGTCGGCGAGGCGGTATTGTTGCGTGCTGATGTAATTGATGTAGTTGTCAATGAGCGGCTGCGCCTGGACGAGTCCGGCGCGCTGGGCCTTGATAAACGCGGCGCACATGGAGCCGGCATCGTCGAGCGCGGCGGGATGCAGCACCGAGCGGAACGGGTTTGCATTGCCGGCCACGCCGCCTCCATCCAGCGCGCGAAAATACGGCGTCCGGTCCGCGACGAATCCAAGCCGCTTGGCGACGTAATCCTTGAAGCGCGGGTCGCCGGTGGCTTCCGACGCGTGCAGCATGCCGGAGTAAGTGACGCCCCATTCGTAGGCGATGATCGGAAACGCGCCGCGCTCGACGACGGCATTGGGATCCGGCTTGGAAAAATCCGTGATCTCCGCGCGGGTCTGGCTGTCAATCAGACGCGCCGGGGTGTTTGCATCAAGATAGGCGTGGACGCGGTTGAGCACCTCGGTGATGGACTCGACGGTGGTCAGCCCGTAAGGGAAGGGATAATTCGGCGTCGTGGCGCGGCGCATCGCGTCCGCCGCTGGCGCGGGCGCGGGCTGGTTGGGTGGCGTTTGCGCGCGAAGCGACGGGACAACAATGGCCGCGAGCGCGACGATGGCGAAAAGGGCGCGAAAGATTGGTTTCATGGCGGGGAGAGTTTGGAAAATCCGGGCGGTTATGACAAATGATTTCACAGCCGTTTTTTGTCCGCGCGCCGCCTTGCTCCGGTTTCAAACATTCCGCCCGCGATATTTTTTCATCAGGCGCAGCATTTCCCTGACGGCGGTTTCCAGGCCGGCAAAAACCGCGCGGCTGATGATGCTGTGGCCGATGTTCAATTCCACCAGATGCGGCACGCGGAACAGCGCCGGCAGGTTTTCGTAATTCAAACCGTGCCCGGCGTTCACCTTCAAGCCGAGCGCGTGCGCCAGTTTTGCGCCGGAAACCAACCGCTGCAATTCAATTTCGGATTTCGGATTTCGGATTTCGGATTTCGAGAAGTGTTCCGCAAATTGTCCGGTGTGCAGCTCGACAAATTGCGCGCCGGTCCGCGCGCTGGCTTCAATCTGCCTCGCGTCCGGCGCGATGAACAGACTCACTTCGATGCCCGCGTCGTTCATTTTCCTGCGCGTCCCGGTCAGGGATTTTTCGGCGGCCACCACGTCCAGTCCGCCCTCGGTCGTGACTTCCAGCCGGCGCTCCGGCACGATGCAGACGATTTCCGGTTTCAATTTCAGCGCGATGCCGGCAATTTCCGGGACGTTCGCCATTTCGAGATTCAGCCGTGTTTTGACGGCCTCGCGCAGCTTCCAGATGTCGCGGTCCTGGATGTGCCGGCGGTCCTCGCGCAGATGCGCGGTGATGCCGTGCGCGCCGGCGGCCCCGCAGATTTTCGCGGCGGCCACCGGATCGGGTTCGCCAAATCCGCGTCCGCGATAGCGCGCCTCGCGCAACGTCGCGACGTGGTCAATGTTGACTCCGAGCTTGAGCATAAATTGAAAACAAATTTCCCATCGAACGCCCTTCTCTGCCAGATGCGGGCCGCGGTTTCAAGTCTTCAATTCCAGTTTCCGAAAACTTGAAACTTGAAACCGGAAACTCCATCGGCTTTCATCCGGCGTGCCCAAGCTCCGCGCATTCTTGAAATACTGGCTG
>CAYYWB010000473.1:0-1673 GCA_964475285.1 uncultured Bifidobacteriaceae bacterium
GATAGGTGAACGCACCGCGGAAGAAATCAAAATACGCATCGGCTCCGCATTTCCGCTCGAACAGGAATTGACCATGGACGTGAAAGGCCGCGACTTGAGTTCCGGCCTCCCAAAAACATTAACCATCCGTTCCGAGGAAATTCGCGAAGCATTGCAGGAACCGCTCACGAGCATTTTGGAATCCATCCGGATTACCCTCGAACGCTGCCCGCCCGAACTCGCCGCCGACCTTGTGGATCGCGGCCTGGTCATGGCCGGCGGCGGCTCGCTGTTGCGCGGCATTGACCGGCTCGTGGCCGGCGAAACCGGTTTGCCGGTTCATCTGGCCGACGATCCCATGAGCGCCGTGGCCGAAGGCACCGGCCGGGTTTTGGAGCAGTTGGAGTTCGTGAAACGCATCGCGAACAATCCGAAGTATTGATTTCCCGCCTTGCGAGGCCGAAGCTGTTGAGCGAAGGCCCGCACGTTCACCTGCACGCGGTTGAAAAGCCGTGTTTGCAGGATGCTTAGAAAAAAACATTATCTCGCGCTTGGCGCGGTGACGCTGGCGACGGCTCTGGTTTTGAGCCTGCCGTCAGGCGCGGTGTCGCAACTCAAACTGGCCATTGGCGGACTGTTTCTGCCGCTGTTTGGAAGCGTCAATGCCGTCCGGCAACTGCCGGACCGGGCCGCCGACGCCCTTTTGCCCCGCGGCGAATTGCTCAAAAAAGTCGAATCTCTCCAGCGCGAAAACCAGCAGCTTAAATTTCAAAATTCACAGGCCGCCTTCATCGCGCGCGAAAACGACCAGCTCCGCGCTCAAATCGGCTGGCAGCGCCAGCAGCCGTGGAGGCTCAAGCCCGCCAGTATCGTCCTGCGCGACCCGGCCAACTGGTGGCGCACCGTCCAGATTGACCTCGGCAGGCGCGATGGCGTGACAACCAACATGCCGGTTTTGACTTCCGATGGACTCGTTGGACGCATTTCATCCGTCGGCTACGCGCGTTCGCAGGTCGTCATGGTGGGCGATCCAGGCTGCCGCGTTTCCGTGCGCGTCGTCAATCCGGCGCACGACATGGGCGTCATCGGTCCCGGCGGGCCGCTTGACAACTCACTCGTGGATTTGTCCTACCTTTCGGGCAACGCAAATTTGAAGCCGGGCCAGCAGGTGGTCACCAGCGGCGAGGGCGGCATTTTTCCGCCGGGGATTAACATCGGCCAGATCGTGGATGCGCGCCAGGCCGAATACGGCCTTTACACCGAGGCGCGCGTGAAACTGTCCGCCAACCTCGGCGCGCTGGATGAAGTCTGGGTGCTTTTGCCATGAACAATTTAACGCAAAGACGCAAAGTAACGAAGTCGCGGGAGAAAATAATTTTCCTTTGCGCCTCTGCACCTTTGTGCCTTTGCGTTAAAAAAGTTAAATGAATTTTTTCAACACCATTTTGATTGTTGTCGCCGCGTTTCTCGCGGTGTTTGCCGAGGCCGCGTTCCAATGGCCGCGCCATCTGCTCGGCGCGCAGATTGATTTGCTGCCGGCGCTGATGATTTACGCGGCCTTGAACACGAACATTCCCACCGTATCGCTGCTCGCCGTGCTTGGCGGGCTGGGATTTGACGCGCTGTCGGCCAATCCGCCCGGCGTCAGCATCCTGCCGCTCTTTGCCGTCGGCTTCCCGATTTGCCTGCGGCGC
>CAYYWB010000474.1:0-1644 GCA_964475285.1 uncultured Bifidobacteriaceae bacterium
ATTTGAAGCTTTACGACCTGACGCCGGAGACGCTGCCGATGATGCGCTACGATTTTGCGGCGGACATCGCGAAGGCGCGCGCGGCGCATCCCGACCGGTTTCCGCCGATTGACCCGGAAAAGGACGCCGACCACACGCGCGAGCTGGATGGATTTTTGCCGTGGGCCATCACGGAAAATTTCGAGAAATTGAAATCCGATTTCGGTTCGCTCAAGACGTTCAGGCAATACGGCGGCACGCCGGAGGAAATCGCCAACGCGCAGGCGGACTGCGTTTATGTGATGGGCGTGATGGGGCATTACGTCGGTGACGGCTCGCAGCCGCTGCACACGACGGTGCATTACAACGGCTGGGTCGGCGACAATCCGAAGGGCTACACGACCAAGGCAACATTTCATGCCTGGATTGACGGCGGTTATTTCAAAAAGACCGGCGGAATAAAAGTGGACGCGCTCATCGGAAAAATCCAGCCCGCCGCGCGCATCGCGAACGCGGACCAGCCGGACGGCATGTTTCGCGCGGCGGTGAATTACCTCGTCGAGCAAAACAAATTCGTCGAGCCGCTTTATGAAATGGACAAGAACGGGCAGCTTACCGGCGAAGCTGGCAAGGGCATGGACGGCGTGCCGTTTCTCGACGGGCAGCTCGTCAAGGCCGGGCAGATGCTCGGCAACCTCTGGCTGACCGCCTGGCTCGAAGCGCCGGAGGACACGTTTCTTCAACGGCAGCTCCAGCAGCGCGCCACCGCGAACACGGAAACGAAATGAGCGGCGTCAGGGCGCGCCGGCGTTTTCTGGATTGACGGGCGCGGGCAACCCGTTTGAAATCCGCGCATGAATGGCCTTTGCCAGCATCCGCTTCGCGTCACCGGAAGATTTCTCTGGTTTGTCGGCGTCGTGCTCGCCGCCGTGTTCGATTTTCTGTTCCGCTGCGCATTCCGCCCGGAAAATTCCACGCCCACCGCCCGGGCGCTCTGGCTGCAACGCCACTCGCGACGCGTGCTGAAAGTTTTCAAGCTGGAAGCGCGCGTCGAAGGACCGGTTCCCGCGCGCGGTCTGCTTGTTTCCAATCATTCGGGCTACCTCGACATTTTCGTGCTCGCGTCGCTCGCGCCCGCGGTGTTTGTGGCCAAGCGCGAAATTAAATCCTGGCCGGTCGTCGGCTGGCTCACGCAAATGGGCGGGACGCTGTTCGTGAACCGCGAACGCCGGGTGCAAGTCAGCCGGGTGAACGATGAAATTGAAGCCGCGCTGAACCGTGGCGCGCTCGTGGTTTTGTTTCCGGAAGGAGCCAGTTCCAACGGCCGGACGGTATTGCCCTTCAAATCGTCGCTGCTCGAACCGGCGGCGCAATCCGCGCATCCGCTCTCGGTCGGCGCGATTCAATACGCCATCGAAGACGGCGACGTGAGCGAAGAAGTTTGTTATTGGGGCGACCACACTTTTTTGCCGCATTTGCTCAATCTGCTGGGCAAATGCGCCGTCCTCGCCACCGTCCGCTTTGCGCCGGTTCAACGAACCGGCGCGGATCGCAAGCAACTGGCGGTGCAGTTGCGAGAGGAGATTTTGAAATTGAAGGCTGGTGGGCCCGCTCGGACTTGAACCGAGAACCAAAGCATTATGAGTGCTCTGCTCTAACCAATTG
>CAYYWB010000475.1:0-1642 GCA_964475285.1 uncultured Bifidobacteriaceae bacterium
GGCATCAGCCGCGCGGCGGTCTGGGCGCGCATCGAGGAATTGCGCTCGCTCGACTACGACATCGAGGCCGGACCGCATTTGGGCTACCGGCTCGTCAGCGCGCCCGACGCGCTGCACGCGGACGATTTGCTCGCGCGCCTCGGCAAAACCAAGGTCATCGGACGCGACATCCGCGTGTTTGAGCGGACCACCTCCACGAACGACGTGGTTGAAAAACTCGCGCGCGACGGCGTGAGGGAAGGCGCCGTCGTTTTTGCCGAGTCGCAAACAAGCGGGCGCGGACGGCTTGGCCGCAAATGGATTTCCCCGGCGCGCAAGGGGCTTTGGTTTTCGATTTTGCTGCGGCCGGAATTGCGTCCGCAGGAAACCACGCAGGTGACCATCGCCTCGGCCACGGCCATGCGCCGCGCGCTTCAATCGGAAACCGGCTTGCAGCCGCAAATCAAATGGCCGAATGACATTTTGGTTGGCGGCAGAAAAGTCGCCGGCATTTTGACCGAGTTGAGCGCGGAATTGGATCGCATCAGGCACGTCATCCTCGGCATCGGTGTGGACGTGAATCTGGCCGCGAACGAATTTCCGGCGGAACTCCGCAAATCGGCGACTTCGCTCAAGATTGAATCGGGCGGCCCGGTGGAACGCGCGGCGCTGGCAGCGGCAATCTTGCGCGAACTGGATTTTGATTATGCGCGAATTTGCGCGGGCAAATTCACCGCCGTGGCCGACGAATGGGAGGCGCACTGCGCGACCATCGGCCGTGATGTGACGATTCAGATTGGCGGGCGGAAAATTCGCGGACGCGCCGAATCGCTCGACGGCGACGGCGCATTGCTCGTCCGCACCGAACACGGCCATCTGGAATGCATTACCGGCGGCGACGTGGCGCTGGAAAAATGAATCCGCCAATTCCGCGAATGAGCGCGAATTTTTTGGAAAAAGATTTTTAATTTGCGATAATCCGGGAAATTCGCGGATTTATGCTTTTGCTTTTCGACATCGGCAACACGCACACGCACGTCGGTCTGGCCGACAGACTGCGCGTGCTGCGGCAAATCAATGTTCCAACGCGCGAATGGTTTGGCGGAAAAGCCGCCGCACTCGCCAAAATATTTGTCGGCGTGGAAAAAATTGACGGCGCGATTCTATGCAGCGTCGTGCCGCGCGTCACGCCTCTCGTCCGCAAAACCGTCCGCGCGATTTGGAGGCTGGACGTGATGGATCTCACGCCGGAAACCGTCTGCGGCGTGGGTATTGATTATCCCAAGCCCGGTTCCATTGGCCCCGACCGGCTGGCCAACGCGGTGGCGGCGCGCCGGCGTTTTGGCGCGCCGGTGGTCGTCGTGGATTTTGGAACGGCGGTCACGTTTGATGTCGTCAATCGCGCGGGCGATTACGCCGGTGGCATCATCGCGCCGGGGCTGGCGGCAATGACGGATTATCTGCACGAGAAAACGGCGCTGCTGCCGCGCATCAAAATCGCCGAGGTCAGAACCACCATCGGCAAAAGCACGGAAGAGGCGATGCTCATCGGCGCGGTGCATGGATATCGCGGCCTGGTGCGCGAACTGATCGCGGAGCTGAAACGCGAGCTGCGCGTGAAAAAACTGCCGGTCGTCGCGACGGGCGGTTATGCGAAATTGAT
>CAYYWB010000476.1:0-1642 GCA_964475285.1 uncultured Bifidobacteriaceae bacterium
ATTCATCCTGTTTGCCCTCATCGTCGAAGCTTTGCGTTAGTGTTAACACACCCTAGGGCGGATCAAGGCGGGAACAAGAGAATCCGTGTTTATCGGTGTTACAATTAGGTTTCAAAGTCCACACCCACGGCGCAAATCACTCGATTAGCCTCCATGCAGCCTACACTTTTCGGACAGCGCTCCGTTTGGTTGTCACGGAATCGTGGCATTTCCGACGCATGGAAGTAACGTGGCGTCTTTAGGCTGGCGGCTCAATGTCAGTCGAGCGGCATCTTATTTTTCAGGAATTGATTTTGAGGCCATCGGGCGAGTGGACGCCCGGCGGCCACTGCTGGACGGTTGCGCGCGTGGCGGAAGGGAGCGGTTATTGGATGCAGGGAGCGAACACGCGGGCCTTGAACGCGGGTGACGGGCTGGTGCTGGGATTTAGCGGCGGAGGGCTGCTGCGGGCAAGCCAGTTGGGTTCGTTGAAACTCCAGTTCTTCACCGTGCAACCGCAGTTTCTCAACGGGTTTCTCACGGTGGCGGAATGGCACCGGCTGGAAATCGCGCCCGCCGCCGCGCCCCCGCCCGCCATTTTTTTCACCGCGCACGAACCGGTCGGACAGAAATTCGCGCACGTCGCCAACCAGTCGCACGGCGACGGGCTGGCAATGCGCTGCGCGCTGCTGCAATTATGGGCGGGCGCGGTGACCGGCCTGTTTCCATCGCCGACGCCTCCGCCTCCGGGCATCAACAAATTGCGCGACCGTTTCCACCAGATCATCGGGCAGATGCTGGAAGCGGAGCTGTCCGGAAGTTCCCTGGGCGAACTGGCGGCGCGGCTGCATTGCAGCGAGCGGCACTTCAGCCGCCTGTTCCGCGAGGAATTTGGCGTGCCGTTGCGGGCGCGGCAGATTGAGCTGCGACTGCAACGCGCGCGTCAACTGCTGGCGGACTCCGACGCCAAGGTCATCAACGTGGCCTATGACAGCGGCTACCGTCATCTGGGACTGTTCAACGCGATGTTCAAGAAACGTTTCGGCGCGACGCCGAGCGAATGGCGGAAGCAGAACGCCCGCAAAAACGCGCCCGCAAAAACGCGCAACATTGTTTCGCGGGCAGCCGTCAAAATCGCGCCCTTGCTTGCGACCCTCGGCGTTTGTCTTGGACTGCCGGCGCTGGCGCAAACCGGTCCGGCCCCCGGCAGCACCGACGCCGAACTGCGCGCGGCGTTGATGCAAAAAATGTCGGAGCTGGACGCGGCGGAAAATGTCGCCAAGGTCCACATCGTTCCCGCTTCCACCAATTCCGGCCCACGCTTTCGCGTGGACAAATTCATCGTCGAGGGGAACACGATATTGTCGCCGGAGACGGTTGCGGGCGTTTTCACAAATGTGCCCGCCGCGTTTGGAACGAACGTGGCCGTTGACGCGGTTCTGGCGGCGGCGGGCGATTTGCAGGCGGCGTATCGCGAGCGCGGCTACATGACGGTGGTGGTGGGGCTGCCGCGACAGCCGCTGACGAACGGGATGGTGCGGGTGACGGTGACGGAGGCGCCGATTGTGTCAATCAAGGTGGAAGGCAACCGCTGGTTCAGTTCCAACAGCGTGATGCGGGCGCTGCCGGATTTGCGCACGAACATCCTGCTCAACGCGAAAAT
>CAYYWB010000477.1:0-1635 GCA_964475285.1 uncultured Bifidobacteriaceae bacterium
GATTCCCAGAGCAGGTCGGTCTTGATGAGCGTGCCGTCCAAATCCACGACGAGCGGGACTTGGCGGTTCGGCGGCACATCGGACGATTGCGGCATGAGTCTGATTAACCGTTGAGGGCGCGTTGGAGCAAGGATTTTTCGCGCGGGCCGAAATCCAGCTTCAGCGCCTCGGCGCGTCCAGCCTCGCTCATTTTGGCCCAGGATTTTCGCAGGGCGTTGATGGTTTTGTCCTCGTCGGTTTTGGCGGCGAGGCCGGCGAGTTGGAATTGAAGGAACACGAGGCAAAGCGCGTCTTCGAGCACGCGCGTTTCGGGATCGTCGGGGAAATTCTTCTTGAGGTTCAATTCCTGCACGCGGCGGATGACGGTTTCATCGTAGCCGCATTCCTGTAGAATTTCGCCAGCCTTTTGCGCGTGGAACTTTTTCAGGTCGGCGCGCCATTTCAGATAACCGGCGCGGGTCAAGGGATAGGAATTGCGCGGAATTTCCCAGCGGCAGATGTGCTGGCAGCGCGCGGCCAGGCGCAATTCTTCGGAAGCGCCCGTGCAAAGCCGCAAAACCCAGCCGGTGAGGCGTTGCGCGTAAAGCAATTCGCTCGGCCGCCCGTTTTCGACATTTGGGTCGCGGGAGTTTTCCGCGTCAAAGCGGCGGATTGCGGCTTCAAATTGTTGCGCGATGCGCGGTTGGAAATTTTCAGTCACGCGGGAAGTTTTGCCGAAGCGCGCCGGAGCGCAAGGCGGATTCGCGATTGTTGACAAACGGCGCGGATGTGGAAGTGTTGTTGCTGTCCTGTCAGGACCGCCATTGTGGTTGACATAATCGGGCTGGCGGGAACTTGAGACTATGCTGGAATGGAAATCAGATTACGAGACGGGCGTGCCTGAACTGGACACGCAGCACAAGGTTTTGTTCGACAACATCAACCGGGTCGGGAAACTTCTGGACAAGCCGGACATTGAACGGACGGAGGCCGCCTACCTGCTGAATTTTCTGGAACAGTATGCCGCGCAGCATTTCAGCGGTGAGGAGACCTGCATGGCGCGCTTCCATTGCCCCGCCCATGAGAGAAACAAGAAGGAGCATGAGATGTTTCTGGAAATTCTACAGGTTGCCAGGGGGGAATTTGAGTCCACAATGCTGCCGAGGCATGTGCTGGAGCGGTTGCACGAGACAATGGTCTGGTGGATCAACGATCACATTCTCAAAGTGGACATCAAGTTGAAGGATTCCGTGGGAGCCTTGCATCCGGGCCGTACAACCACCGTTTAGCAGTAATCGTCAACAGCCGCGATCGGCACCGTGCCGCCGCCGGTTATTTTGCATGCGGAAGTCCTCAAAATGATCTGTCCGTGCGGGTCGCTTGCCATCGCCGTGAGTGGTCCGGCGTGAATGCGAAATGTTGTTTCCGGGCGAGCAATGGGGTTGACATTGTCGCGGCAATTCATTAAAAATTTCAAACTCTTATGCAACCAATACATCTTCAATGGGTGGATTACACCATTTTAATTGCCTATGTCGCCTTTGTGCTGGGCATCGGCTGGGTTCTCGCGCGCTATGTGAAGACCTCTTCGGATTTTCTGATATCCGGCCACAATATTCCCACCTGGGTGACGGGACTGGCCTTCATGGCCGCCAA
>CAYYWB010000478.1:0-1630 GCA_964475285.1 uncultured Bifidobacteriaceae bacterium
GCACTCCGTCGTATGCCTGCGAACTCAATTCGCTCATGCCGTATTCGCAGATGATGTTTTCGGGCGGAACTCCGAGCCGCTCGGTGATGAGCGCTTGCAGTTCCGCCTTCGGCATCGAGCGCGAACGGTTTTTGTAGCCGCCGGTTTCCATCACGCGCGAACCGGCGGGAAGCTCGACCCACAGGTCTCGCTCCGCCAAATAGTCCAGCAGATGCACGAAAGAAAAAGCGGTGCCGAGAATCAATTGCGGATTGTTGCCCAGCGCCGCGAGCGCGGCATCGAAATCCAGCGTCCAAGAGCCATCTGCCGCCAGTTTGCCAAAAAAATCAGCACGGCTCGTGGAAACGCCCGCCCCACCCAGATTTCGCCGGACGGTTTCAAACATGTGGACAAGCGAGGAATGTGGCGCCAATTCGGACGGCGGCGTCAGAATGGTTAATTTGAAATTGGAAATTTCAGATTTCAAATCTGGCAGGACGCGCCGCCCAAACCACGTCCACAGCGATGCTTCATAAGCCGCCAGCGACTCCGCGCAGTGAAAATGGCGGCTGGGTTTTTGCTCCGTCGTGCCGCTGGAATGGAAGACGGCAGTGCGCTCTTCCGGCGGGATGCAGGAAAGCTCCAGTTCCTTGAACGCGGCGGCCGGCAGGGCGGGGATTTGCGTCCAATGCTCGACCACTTTTGGCGTCAAACCGCGCGCCTCGCAGATTTTCCGGTAAGCGGCGTTGTTTTCAAATTGAAGCGCAAACAGTTCCAAAGCGAGTTCAGAAAATTGCCGATTGCCGATTGCCGATTGCCGATTGGCAATCAACCCGCACAGGCGGGCGGCAAAGTAGATAAGTTCTTTGTTCATGCGGTGTTTGGTCATGGCTGGTTTTCCGCGACAGCCGGCGGCCATGATAACACGAAGCGCCTCCGCTGCAAGCGAGATTGCCATTGTCGCATTTGTCGGCCAGACTGTTCGTTCGATGAATAAACGGTTTTACATCACCACGGCAATTGATTACGTCAACGGCCAGCCGCATCTCGGCCACGCCTATGAAAAAATCGTCGCGGACGTGATTGCCCGGGCGCACCGCAGTCTGGGGCAGGAGGTTTTTTTTCTGACCGGCCTCGACGAGCACGGTCAGAAGGTCCAGCAGGCCGCCATCGCCGATGGCAAAACCCCGCAGGCTTATTGCGACGCGCTCGCGGCGGACTGGCAGTCGTTCGCCAAAAAGCTGGAGTTGACCAACGACGATTTTGTCCGCACCACGCAATCGCGCCACAAGGAATTCGTGCAGGCCACGCTCACCAAGCTCAATGACGCCGGCCATTTCTACAAGGCGACTTACACCGGTTTTTACTCCGCGAAGGAGGAAACGTTTCTCACGGAAAAGGATCGGCTGCCCGACGGCACATTTGACGCGAGCTACGGCGAAGTGGTCGAGCTGAAGGAGAACAATTACTACTTCAAGCTCGGCGCGCACCAGCAGTGGCTGATTGATTTCATTGAGGTCAACCCGGATTTCATCTCGCCATCGTATCGCCGCAACGAAGTCCTCGGCTTCCTCAAGAACAACACGCTGGAGGATTTGTGCATCTCGCGTCCGGCGGCGCGGCTGAACTGGGGCATTCCCCTGCCCTTCGA
>CAYYWB010000479.1:0-1626 GCA_964475285.1 uncultured Bifidobacteriaceae bacterium
GAGCGTTTCGGTCACGATGCGGTTCGTGCGCAGCTCGATCTGCCGGATTTTTTTTAGAATTTCACGCGGAATCATGGGCGGGCAGAATGATGAATGATGAATTCTCCTGCGGCGAAATCTTCCCTGCGGATTGCCTTTTATCCGGCGCGGATAAAAAAACAGCCGCCCGTTGAACCATTCAAATGAAATCTCGTTTGCATCGCATGAATTTTGCCGGACAAGCCGGCAAAGAAAATGTTTTTCATTTAGTCAGTCCGTGCAAGAATTTGTTCAAAAAAAACCATCGGTCGCCGCCGGAATCAGCCGGGGTTCGTCCAGGCGTTGCGCGGTGATGTTCACCGCTTCGCGGGCGCGGGCGCGGGCAATTCATCCGGCGATTTGACCGCGGGCAGCTCGCCCGGCTTCACCCGCCGCGCGCCGCCCTGTTCCACAATGTCGCCGGCCGCGTTCACGGCGAGGCGCGGGCGCGTGCCCACATAATCGTAAATCTCCTGTTGCGCGATGTCGCCGTCGGGATTGATCACCGAGTAAATGAACGACTGCCCGCTGCTTTGATACAGCACGTGCAGATTGCTGGCGCCGTCGAGTTGCGCCTCCGGACGGCTGAACGACACCATCGGCCCGATGGCCGACACCTTGAGGATGCGCGACCCCGACTGGTCGCTCACCAGCACATACATCCGCAACTGCTTCCGCAGATAATTCGCCTCCTCCAGGGTGTATTTGCGCACGACGGGCGGCTGGTTCGTCGCGCCGGCGGGCAGCGGCACGCCGAAATCCTGCGACCACAACAGCGCCCCGTCAATGATGTCAAACTCCTTTGCCGGACTCGCCACGTCCACGCTCCAATCCTCGATGTGCAACGTCGCCACCACGCGATAACGCCCCGCGTGAGTCAGCGTAAAATACGGCGTCAGGTCCAGCCGCTTGGTGGCGACCTCCGACGAACCCACATCAAACTCGCCCGTCACCGGCGGGTCGGCGTTTCTCATCACCACGGCATTGTTGTCCACCGATTCCACGTTGAACGTCAGCCATTTCGGGTCCGCGCCCAGATGCAGCGGCTGGCCGGAGTTGTTGAAGATGCGCACGGCGACCGGCAGCGATTCGCCGGGCAGAAATTGTTCCTGGTCCAGCGTCACCTGCACGGAGACGACCTGCGCCCGCGCGCCGGGCAGGGAAGCCAGCGCCAGCCCCAAAATGAGCGATGCAACTTTCATTTGAACAGGGACACTCTAAACCGCCCGGCGGGCATGGCAAATCTTAAATGCAGCCGCACCGCCGCCTGTTCCGCCAGAAGAAAAAAATAATATGTCAGCGTTCACGCCCCAATCGTCCATCCCAAAATGAAAACCAGAAAAGAGCCGTTCAAATGCGGAATGCGGAATGCGGATTGCGGAATGCGCGACAAGTCAGATTTTCGTCATCGCCCAGCCTCGTGCGTGCGCCCCGCGCCCCGTCCGCTCGCTGTCGCTCACAACCCCAGCAATCTTTTCAACACGGATTCAATCTCCAACATTTTATCTGCGGGAAATGCGGAAATGCGCCGCTCGATTTTCGCGTAGTCCACCCCGGCGATGCCCAGCACGTTCACGACGGATTCCTGCCGGAGCCAGGCGGGTTTTG
>CAYYWB010000480.1:0-1621 GCA_964475285.1 uncultured Bifidobacteriaceae bacterium
GTTATCTGCACCAGTCCGCCTACTGCGCCAGCAAACACGCGCTGCTCGGCTTCGCACGCGCGCTGGCCATGGAGGTAAAGCCGCACGGCATCCACATTTACAATCTTTGTCCCGGCGGCGTGGACACCGACTTCATCAAAGGCACCCACCTCGGCGAACGCCTGAAAGGCCAGCCGATGATCAATCCCGAAGACATCGCCGAAATGGCAGTCTTCCTTCTGCGCCAGCCGGAAAACATTGACCTGTCGGAGATGACCGTCCGCAGGTTTGATCCGAAGGCGAAATGATCTTCAAAATCCAAACCGCTGGATGAGGAAGAAAATCGCGGGCACGGTCAGCAGGCTGAAGAACGTGCTGTAAAAAATCCCCCCGGCGGCCAGGGTGACGTCGCCGTGAAACCGCTCGGCCATGACGCTGCAACTGACCGCCACCGGCATCGTCGCGATCAAATAAAGTATCATCCGCGTCTCGGTCGGAATCGCCGCGCCCATTTTCATCAAGGCAAGTCCGATGGCCACCGTCGCCAGCGGCGCAATCAGCAGGCGCGCCAGCAGCACGCCCCACAGCACGCGCGGAAAGCGGTGGACGGCGATGGTCAATTCGCCGAGTTGCGCGCCGATGGCCAGCAGCGACATTGGAATGGTCAGGCTGCCAACCAATGCCAGCGCCTGCACCAGCGCGGCCGGAAGCATCATGCCCAGCGGAGCCGCCGCCGGGTCAATCGTCTCCAAATCGCGGACGGCGGGAAGCAACAGCGCAATGGCAATTCCAGCCACCGTCGCCCACAGGCCGATGTTCGTCAGAAGATTTTTCATCGCCTGCCGGACTGTGCCGTGCAGAATCCAGACGCCGAACGACCAAAGAACCACCTGCGCGCCGGCGTTGCACAGCAGCACGGTGCGGACGCCGCTGTCGCCGTAAAGCGCCTGGACAATCGGCAGCGGCAGGAAAACCCAGTTGGGAACCGCGACGAGAAAAATGAAGGTGTTGCGCTGTAATTTGCCACTGAACACCGGCGCCAGCAGCAGACCGGCAAAATACGCAATCACGATCAACAGACCGGACGCCACCGGACCGACCCAGCCATCGCGCAGCGCCGCCGCGTCCACCGTCCGCAGCATTTGGGTGAACACGAGCGCGGGAAACGCCACGTCCACCACCAGCCGGCTCAACGTGGCCGTGAAATCCGCCGCGAGGAACCCGCGCCGCCGCGCCAGCCAGCCGGCGACGATGACGAGAAACATCGCCGCGATTTTGAGAAAGACCACGTGAACCATTGCCAAAACCCTAGTAAAACCGCCGGGTTCTGTCAAAAAATTATTTGAGCGATTTTGATTGACTTGAATCACAAAATGATTACATTCGTTCTAAATCAATCAGCCCATGCTGAACGGCAATCATAAAGAGCTGGCGCCCCGGCGCCTCGACAACCTGCGGGAGTTGATCCGCGGCAAGGGCGTGATCCGCGTCGAGGAAATCTGCAGCCGGCTGCGCGTCTCGCCCGCCACGGTGCGGCGCGACCTGGATCAACTGGAGGAATCCGGCACGATCCGGCGCGTCCATGGAGGCGCGGTGAGCGTCGAAAGCCGGCTGGAGGAGCCGCTGTTCGACGACAAGGCGT
>CAYYWB010000481.1:0-1603 GCA_964475285.1 uncultured Bifidobacteriaceae bacterium
TGAAACTGCCGCCGTATTTGACGACGAAGGTCGCGCCGTTGAATTTCTGGATATACGGCAGCGCTTCGAGCAGCGTTTCGGCTTTGGCGATCAAATCTTGCACGCCGTATTTCTAGCAGGAAGGCGGGTGGATGAAAACGGGATTTGTCATGGCGATTTCGCTTTGACGGGCGACGGGATTTGCATAGATTGCCGCCGTCATGCCTGAAATTGCAAAATTCGTCAACGGTGGCGCCGCCGCCATCACGCCCGGCATCGCCGAAAAAGTCCTGCGCCAGTTGCCGCAGTGGAAGCTCGAATTCACCCAGATCAACGCGCCGAAATTTCCGCATCTGGTGAACCAGCTCGAATTTCTCGCCGACGCGGTGGAGGACGCGGTGGAGGGGGCCTACAAGGATTTGCCCTATGCCGCCGTCGCGCAGGCAGTGTTCGCGCTGCTTTACGCGCACAAAAAAACCAGCTTTATTCCTGAAAGCATTCTGGACCTGGGCCGCGCCGACGATTCGAGCGTCGTGCGCGCGGTGCTGATTCAAAACGAAAAGGCTTTTGCGATTTACGCCGGCACGCAGGGCGCCAACTGGAAAAAAATCACCAGCCATCCTTGACGTTCAGCCGCCGACGCCCGCGTATTCCTCGTCAGTCCGCAGGTCCATGCCCATGAGCACGTAATCGTGCATGACGGCCTTCATGTCTAGCACGTATTCCTCCATCTTCATCAGCGGCTGGAAACCGATCTGCTCCAGCGCACGGATGGCGACCTTGCGCTCGCCGTTCAACTCGGCCTCGAGCCGGCGCAAACCCATGTTCCGCGCAATCTCGACCTGCTCCTCCACCAGCATCTTGGCCACGTCGCGCCCGCGATAATTCGGATGCGTCAGCACGGTGATCAAGCCGATGTGCCGTTTCCAGCCGCCGAGCCGCTGGTGCAGCGTCGCTTCGCCGATGATTTTGTCGCCGTGCAGCATGATCAACGGCAGGTTGTGCTCGAAATCGGGATGCTGGCACCATTGCTTGAACAGCGTGCCTTCAAAGATCGGCTGCTTGATGAACAATCGCTCCTCCTCCGGCACGGCGAGGAAGAACTTGTGCAGGCGGCCGGCGTCACGTTTGGCCAGCGGGCGCACGACGACCGCCGTGCCGTCGCGCAACTTGGCCGAATGCGGATATTTTTCCAGCGCGTAATCGAGTATCATAATGAGCCTTTCATTTCCCCCAATTTAGCATAAATAAGCGGACCTGAAAAGCAAAAAATGCAGAAAAAGGCGCTGTAACGAAGTTTTCAGTCGGGCGAATGGTCAGATTCAAGGCGGCTGATGGTTGCCAACGGGGGAATCGCTTGCCAGCCGCGCCGGAAACCGCTACCAAGCCCCCATGCAAATTCCATTGGTGATGACCCTCATCGGCCCGGACCGCACCGGGCTGGTCGAATCCGTCGCGCGCGCCGTGGCCGGCCACGGCGGCAACTGGCTCGAAAGCCGCATGTGCCGGCTCGGCGGCGAATTCGCGGGGATCCTGCGGATTGAAATTCCGGCGGAGGAAAAAACGCCGCTGCTGGCCGCGCTCCAAAAAATTCCAGGGCTGAATGTCGTCATTCAACCGGACC
>CAYYWB010000482.1:0-1590 GCA_964475285.1 uncultured Bifidobacteriaceae bacterium
CCGCCACGCATTCCACGTGCTGCGTCTGCGGGAACATGTCCAGCGGCTGCACACCCGCCAAGTCAAAGACACCGTCCGCGCACAAAATGTTCAAGTCCCGCGCCATCGTCGCCGGATGGCACGACACATAAATGACCTGCGCCGGCCCCGTTTCGCGCAGCCATTGCAGGATTCCCGGCTGGCAGCCCTTGCGCGGCGGGTCGAGAATCACCGCCGTTTTTTCCGGCGGGAATTTTTTCAACAGCCCCGGCAAAACATCCTCGGCCTTGGCCGCCACGAATTCACCGTTGGCGATTTCCCGCGCCGCCGCGTTTTTGCGCGCCGATTGAATCGCGCGCTGGTCGTATTCGACACCGACAAATGACTCGACCGCGCCCGACAGCTCAATTCCGAAAAATCCGACGCCGCAATACAAATCAATCAAATGCCGCGCCCCGCTCGCGCGCAGAAATTCGCGGACTGTTTCGATCAGTTTCGGCAGCAGGAAAAAATTATTCTGGAAAAACGAATCCGGCGGCACGTCCCAGTTATCCGGTTGCACCCGCAGCATGACCTTGATTCCGCCCTTGGGCGGCGGATGGGCGCGGACATGAAGGATTTGTTCGTTCAACGCCGGCTCGGCGATTTTGCATTCCTCGATGTCCTCCACCAGCCCGCAGTCGGCGCGGATGAAGCCGATGTTCAATTTCTGCTCCGGCTTGTTCCACTGGCTGCGGATCATGATGCGGTTGCGGTAGCCGTAGGGCGATGGACAGGGAATCACCGGCGCGATTTTGTCCGACGGGATTTTCCCGACGCGCTCGAACAAATCCGAAATCTGCTTGTGCTTCAACCGCAACTGCGCCGGATAGGCGACATGCTGATACTGGCAGCCGCCGCACGCGCCGAAATAACGGCATTCCGGCGCGACGCGCTCCGGCGACGGCTTCTCCACGCGCAGCAATTTCGCCCGCGCAAAATTCTTTTTGACCTCGGTGATTTCGGCCTCGACGGTTTCGCCCACCAGCACGAACGGGACGAACACGACGAAATCGTCCACGCGCCCGACGCCTTCGCCTCCGAAGGCGATGTCATTGATCGTCAGAGCAAGCTTGTCGCCGATTTTGAGAGCCATGCCCCCATTCTAGGAAATTAATCCGGCGTAAAAAAGGCTTTTCACAATCCGTCCGAAGAAATCCGCCAAATCCAGGAAAACGGCTTGCGTTTATGAACGTTCCGCCCCGGCCTTAATGGCCTCCAATTCTTCCCAACGTGAGTAAAGCTTCGAGACGTTTTCCTTCGCCGCCGCCAGTTCATCCGTGAGCCGGTTCACTTGCGTTGCATATTTGCGGAAAAAATCCGGATTGGAAAACAAACCCTCGATGCGCGCGACTTCCGCCTCGACCCCGCGAATTTGCGCCTCAATGCCTTCCAGCTCGCGCGCTTCCTTGAACGACAATTTGCGAAGCTTCGCGGATTTTGGCGCGGCAGCCACTCGTGCCGCTGATTTGTTTGTTGAAATTATGGCGGCGCTCTGCCGGGCCGCTGCCGCCTCCGCCTTCTGTTTCTTCTCCAGGTAATAATCGTAGTCGCCGACGCTGTGATGGATTT
>CAYYWB010000483.1:0-1568 GCA_964475285.1 uncultured Bifidobacteriaceae bacterium
ACGAGGAAATTCACCCAGCCCCACGCCGGCATGGACCAGCGGAAGTCCGCGTAATCGCCGTGGCGCTCCGAATGCGCGGCGAGATTCAGGAACGGCAGCAATTGGATGACGGTCAGCGCAATCACCAGCAGGACGATGAACGGAAATCGCCGGAACACCGCGCCGCGCGCGGAATTGGTGGGGACGCGCTGCGGCGCGTCCGTCGTCGTCGCTGCATCACCGCCGCCCATCACGAGTTGTTGAATCCACATCGCCAGCAGCAGCACCCACGTCAGAAAGATTGTTTCCGGGCCGCCGGCGAGCATTTGCAGCGCGCCGACCATTGCCGCCAGAACTATTTTCCGTCCGCCCTCGCGCCACGCGGCCTCAACCGTCAGCACAACCCATGGCATCCAACTCAACGTGGCGATGTGGCTCGGCCACATCAGCAGGTTCAATGTCAGGCCGTTGAAAGCAAACGCTACTCCAGCGAATGCTGCGGCGAAGTTATTTTCCGTCCAGCGCCGCGCGAGTTGAAACATCCCGAATCCGGCAAACCACAAATGCAGAAGGCAGAAAAAGCTCAACGACCACATCAGCGGCAGCGCGAGATAAATCAGCGCCGGCGGATAAAGCGGCATGGTGTTCCATTGCGCCAGAAATGGCGTGCCGCAATTGCTGAACGGATCCCAGAACGGCAGTTCGCCCCGCTGGAAGCATTGTTGCTGAAAGAGGGCGGTTGGGAAGGAATAATAGCCGTAATCACGGATGACGAAGGTTTGCAGGCCAAGCAGCACCTGCGGAAACGCGGCGAAGACCAGCAGCGCGAGAAAAATCCCAAATCGCATGGGCGTGGAAAATCTCCCGCTGAAATTGTCGCTGCCGTTCGGTTGCACGCGCAGATTAAAGCCAGCGGCGGCGTGAAATGCAACTGGCACGTTGTTATCGGAGGGACGAGTTCCATGAGTCCAAAACTTCCAAAATGGGACTCGTGGAACTCGTCCCTCCGAATTATTGGCGACGGCGCGCATGGCGACGGCGCGCAATTGACGCCCGCGCCGCGAGGTCTTACGCTGTCGGCAGATTTATGAGCCAATTGCAAGATTCACTGGTCGAACTCATCCGCCGCACGTCCGCCGAGATTCCCGGCGACGTGCATCAGGCCATTCTCGCGTCGCTGGAGAACGAGAAGAAAAATTCCCTCGCCGCCAACGCCTTCAAAATCATTGACCAGAACGTCGCGCTGGCAAAACAAAAGTCGCAGCCGATTTGCCAGGACACCGGAAGCATTCTGTTCTATGTGGATTGCCCGGTCGGCTTTGACGAGATCACGTTTGCCGAGACTGCGCGCGAAGCGGTGAAGCTGGCGACGAAGAAGGGATTTCTCCGGCAAAATTCCGTGGATTCGCTCACCGGAAAAAATGACGGCACGAATTGCGGGCCGGGCGCGCCTACGTTTCATTTTCACCAGCATCGCGCACCGGAAGTCAGCGTGCGGTTGGTCTTGAAGGGCGGCGGCTGCGAAAACGTCGGCGCGCAATACTCGTTGCCGAGCGAGAAGCTCAACGCGAACCGCGACCTCGACGGCT
>CAYYWB010000484.1:0-1564 GCA_964475285.1 uncultured Bifidobacteriaceae bacterium
AGATTCACCGCGAAGTTTCCGCGCGCGGCAAAACGATGATGTTCTGGGGCGACATCATTTTGAAATATCCGAAGCTGATCCCGGAACTGGCGGCATTGGGAGCGCCGGTTTCAGGCACAGCATGGAAACTATTTGCGCAAGAACAGGCCGGGCCGGAGGCCAGCACTCCGAACCTCATCGCCCTGAATTGGGGCTACGAGGCAAATCATCCATTTGAAAAGGAAGCGGCGCAACTTGCGAAGGCAAAGATTCCGTTTTACGTCTGCCCCGGAACCTCGACCTGGCAAACGCTGATTGGCCGGCACGACAACGCGCTGGCCAATCTGAAAGCTGCCGCCAAAGCCGGAAAGAAATTCCGCGCGATTGGTTATTTGATTTGCGATTGGGGCGACGGCGGCCATCCGCAACCACTGGCGGTGAGCTGGCCGATGTTTCTCGCTGGAGCTTCGCTCGCCTGGAATGCAAAGGACTTTGATGAATCAAAGCTCGTTCCGGTTTTGAGCCGCGATGTGTTTGAAGATTCGTCCGCCAGAATCACCGCCGCGGCATTTAAGCTCGGTTTTGCGCATCAAAAGCTTGGCGTGAAGGCGTTGAATGAAACGCCGCTCGGCACGGTCATCGCCGCGCCGAAGCCGGAAGAACGCGAATTGTTTTGCCGCAACGGGCTGAAATGGTTCGCCAAAATTTCGGCGGCAAAAATCCGCGCGACGCTAAAGGAAATTGAGAAGCGGCGCGCGATGTTGTGGAGCGCCGGTCTCCGGCCCGGCGAGCATGGCACCAGTATAAAAACACGCCGGATCGGAGACCGGCGCTCCATACTCGAATTGGATTTGGCGGCGCGCATGGCGGCGCAGTCGTGCCGGTTCATGCTGTGGCAACAAGCGTTCACAAATCATGGCAGGGTCGGCGCGCTGCGCCGACCGGACACCGCAGCGCGGCGTCCCTACCAACAGTTGGCGAAACAAGGGATTAGCGAATTAAAAAAGCTGAAAAAGGATTTCAACGCGCTCTGGTCCTCCCGGAACAAGGCCACACCGGAACATTGCTCAGCATTTCTGCGGTGGCGGATGGATGATTACCGAAAATGCGCTAACAAATGTCGTTAACGACCGGGCCGCCGCACGCTGATGTGCGGGCGAATCGGCGGCGGGATTGGAACTTTGGGCGGCAACGACGGTGGTGGCGTTTGACCAGGCGTTCGCGGCCAGTGTTTTTCGGCATACGCCGCAGTTTGCGCGGCGACTTTCGTCACTTCTTCAGCCGATTTCGCCACCGCTTCCGCCGCTTTGGCCTCGTTCTGCGCCGCCTTTTCTTTCAGCCAATTTTCGGCATGAGCCGCCAGTTCGCCGATTTTGGCTTCGGGAAATTTCATCTCGCCGATGTTGAAATGGCCGAGTTTGTCCGTCGTCTGCCCGATGAGATTTGTCGGCGCGACCGGATGGCTGGCGGCCATTTCCAGCGTTTGATAACCGTTCACAATCCAATCCAGCTTGCCGGTCTCGGTGTCCACCAGCAGGCCGTGAACGGGAATTTTCGGGCCGATGAGCGGGCTGTGCCGGATGAT
>CAYYWB010000485.1:0-1556 GCA_964475285.1 uncultured Bifidobacteriaceae bacterium
TGGCGACCATTTTCACGGCGTTTGCCGGCGTGGTGATTTATCTCGCGCTTTGGTATTTGATGCCGGAAGAAATTGGATCCGCGCCGGATCTCGAGTCGCCGCCGTTGCAGCCGTGGAAAAAGCAATTTTGAAGTTATGGCGGAGAATGAACCAACCAAAGTCTGTCCGCATTGCGCAGAAACAATCAAGGTTGCGGCCAAGGTTTGCCCGCATTGCCGGTATTGGCAGAAAAAGTTGTCTCTTTATAATCCGCAGGTCGCGGGGGCGCTTTGGTTGATTGTGTGTTTCGCATTCTTAAGCTGCTTTGGGATTTTTTTTGACCGGATGTTTGGTCCGAAGGAGGATTTTGCCATTTATCGCAATGAAATCAGCGTCGTCAATTCTCAATTCAGCCAGCGAACTTCCAGCAGCAACCTGTGGAACACGGTGGTCGGAACTCTGACCAACCGCAGCAAAATTGGTTGGAAAGATGTCGGCGTGGAAGCGCAATTTTTTGACAAATCGGGGAAGATGATTGATGTCATCACGGTGAATGCGGATGATTATCGAGGCGTGGCAATCCTGTCGCATGGCGAAGCGGCGTTCAAAATTGAGGGAAAAGCGGCTCAAGCATCAACCGATTATTGGACAAACAAATTGAACGTCCGCTCGGCCAAAGATATTGGTGCTTTGTTTTAATTGAATGTTTATGAGCATTACCGAATTTACAGACCAACAAAAACAGGCCGTGGTGGATTTGCTCGTCTTGGGAATGTATGCGGACGGCAATCTGGATTTGATTGAAGATGAAAAGGCCCGGCGGGTGCTGGATTCAATCCAATTCAAATCCGACAGCGCGCGCCAGTATTTTCTCGATGCCAGTTTCGCCCGCGCCCGAAAGCACGGCGCATCCGCAAAAACGACGCGAAGTTATATTTCGGAAATTGCCAAAAGTTATCCAACACCGGCCATGAGGCGACAGGTTTATACCGCGCTGGAGGATTCGCTGACCAGCGACCGCCAGATGGCTGAAAAGGAGTGCGAGTTGTTGCTTATCGTTTCCGAGGAGTTCAAACTCTGACTCCAAATGAGACTGTTTGAAGCCATAGTTGACGCGAACCACCGGGCGGTTGCCGGCGACACGACCGCCGGCCTGCATCCGGGGGATTTCGCGGAAGAACTGCCGGTCATCGCGCTGACGTGCATTGACCCGCGGCTCAACGCCATCTTTCCCAACGCGCTGGCGCTGCCAGCGGAGCAGTTCATCTGGCTGCGCAATGCGGGCAACATCATTTTTGATCCCATGAGCTCGATGACCCGCACGCTGGCGCTGGCCTGCGCGGTCAAGGGCGGCAGGGAAATCGCCATCATCGGGCACACGGACTGTCAGATCGCAAAAACGACCACCATGCAGTTGCTCGAAAAATTCAAGGCGCTCGGCGTCGAGCGGCATCTGCTGCCAGACAATCTCAATGAATTTTTCGGCACGTTTGGCAGCGAACGTCAGAACGTCATCAAGGCATGCGACATCATCCGGCACAGCCCGCTCATCGGCCCGAAAATTCCCGTTCACGGCC
>CAYYWB010000486.1:0-1550 GCA_964475285.1 uncultured Bifidobacteriaceae bacterium
CGATTTATCCGATCCTGGCCGCCGTGCCGCTGCAACTGTTCGCCTATCACATCGCTGTTGCGCGCGGCTGCGACGTGGACAAGCCGAGAAATCTGGCGAAGAGCGTAACGGTGGAATGAAAAATTGGCGCGGCCTGGCCGTCACGATTGTTTTGCTGTTCATCGCCTGCCCGTCCGCTTTTGCGCGGCCCGTTCCGGCGGCTTGGCAGCCGGTCACGAAGATGCGACCGCCCGCCGGCACGAATTCCGCCCGCTGGCACAGCGTCAAGGTCGCGCCAAAACCCGGCCTGCCGAAAATCCATTTTTACAACAAGCTCAATCCGGTCTGGTGGTTCGGGAACATTGACGACCCGGTTCCGCCCGCGTGGTATCGGCCCGACTCCAAACACCGGGACTTTCTGTGGCGCCTCCGCAATCCGTTCCATAATTTTGATCATTACGTCATCGGCGTTTCGGACAAGACATTCGTCCGCTACAGCAAATCTCCGGAGAGCAATTCCAGCCAGGACGGCGGCTGGGATTTTGCGGTGGCCCGGCGCAAGCTGGTCGTGCTGCCGTTCCTTTCCTACCAGCGCGGACGTTTCAACTTCTACTTCGGCTGGCGCGAGCGCGGCGATTTCGGAATCAAACTGAATTTCTCCAAGCCGCCTGAAAAAATTCCGCCGCCGAAACCATGAACAGGCGACATGACGGTAACATTCTGTATTTCATCCGCGCTCAATCTGTGGCTTAATTGGTTTTGAATTTGATGAGCAAACCGGCCAAATCGCAATGGGACTTCGGCGAGCTGTTTCCAACGGAAGCGACCCGCAAGGTCTTGTCCGTCTCGGAATTGACGGCGCAGGTCCGGTCGCTGCTGGAGAAACAAATCGGCTCCGTCTGGGTGGGCGGAGAAATCACCAACCTGCGCGCGCAATCTTCCGGCCACGTTTATTTCACGCTCAAGGACGCGGCGTCGCAGTTGAGCTGTGTTCTGTTCAGCCGCGAGAAGGTTCCGCATCGCGAATTGCTGGCGGACGGGCAGAAGGTTTTGCTGCAAGGCGACGTGACGGTGTATGAAGCGCGCGGACAATACCAGCTCATCGTGCGCGCGGTGGAGTTGCAGGGCGTCGGCGCGCTGCAAATCGCGTTCGAGAAACTCAAGCAGAAGCTCGCGGCGGAAGGATTGTTCGCGCCGGACCGGAAATGCCCGCTGCCGAAATATCCGCAACGCATCGGCCTGGTCACGTCGCCGACCGGCGCGGCCATCCGCGACGTGCTGCACGTCGTGCGGCGGCGCAATCCGGGTTTGGAAATCATTCTTGCGCCCTGCCGCGTGCAAGGCGAAGGCGCGGCGGCGGAAATCGCGGCGGCAATCCGGCTGCTGAACGAGTTTCAGTCCGAAGTCCAGGGTCTAAAGTCCAAAGTCACGGCAGGCGAAACCACTTTGGACTTTGGACTTGGGACATTGGACTTGATTTTAGTGACCCGTGGCGGCGGTTCGCTGGAGGATTTGTGGGCGTTCAACGAGGAAGTCGTGGCGCGGGCGATTTTTGAATCGGCCATTCCGGT
>CAYYWB010000487.1:0-1535 GCA_964475285.1 uncultured Bifidobacteriaceae bacterium
TGGGAAATCGAGGTGGTGGATTTGCGTTCCGTGAAGCCGCTCGACACGGACACCGTAATGGCCAGCGTCGCGCGCACCGGAAGATTGTTGTGCGTGGGTGAAGCGTGGCCGTGGGGCGGCGTGACGGCGGAAGTCATCGCGCGCGTCACGAGCGAGGGCTACGGCCTGCTGGACGTGCCGCCGCAACGCCTTAACGCCAGGGACACGCCTGTGCCGTATCATCCGAATTTGTGGACCGCCCACCGCCCGACCGCGCGCAGCGTCGTGGCGGCGGCGAGAGATTTGCTTCGCACGTAAAATGAACCTTTGCACCGAAACGAGGATGGAGAATGGAGGATGGAGAATGGAATTGCTCCGCCATCTTCCATTTTCCATCTTCCATCTTCGCTTTTAACTATGCCGCAAATTCCCATCATCATGCCGCAACTCGGCGAATCCATCGCCGAGGCAAAAGTGATCAACTTCCTGGTCAAGCCCGGCGACACTGTCGAGGCCGACCAGGATTTGGTCGAAGTCGAGACAAACAAGGCCGCGATGACCGTCACTTCGCCGTGCCGCGGGCGCGTTGAAAAGCTTACCGCCCAGTTGGGTGAAAACTACGCCGTCGGCGCCATGCTCGGCCGGATTGAAGCCACGAAGGAAGAATTGGCGCGGCTGGGACTGGATGTTGCCGCGCCTGCGAAAACCGGCGACACGGACCGCATTTCGGGCACCGAGGCCGGTGGCGGAAAATACCGGGTTCAGCCGACCGTGCGCGGCCTGCCCGTGCCGGCAAACGTGGCGGGCGCGAGCTATCTTTCGCCGCGTCTCAAGGCGCGGATGCACGAACTCGGCTTGAGCGCCGCCGATCTCGCGGGCATCGCCGGCAGCGGCGCGGCGGGCCGCGTGACCGTCGAGGATTTTGAAAAATTCATCGCGCACATTGAAAAGCAAAAAGTCAGCCAGGCCTCGACCATGCGCGTGGCCGTGGCCGACGCGATGCGGCGCAGTTGGACACGGCCCATAGCGCACGTTGGCATGCCGGTGTGCCTGGATCCGCTGTTCGCCTACCGCAAAATCGCGCGACCAAAGCCCGGCCCGGCGCTCTGCGCCCTGCGCGCGCTTGCGGTGGCGTTGTCGGAAAACAGCGCGCCCGCCGGACGGCTCGTCGGCAGCAAAATCGTCCATCCATCGGCCATTGACATTGCGTTCGCCGTCGAGGCCGAGGATGGCGTGCTCGTGCCGGTGATTCGCAACGCGGACAAACAATTGCTGAAAGATTTGATCGCGCCTTACAATGATCTGGTGGAACTGGCGCGCGAACGCAAATTGCCGCCAAGCGCCACCGGGGGTTCCATCGCCACCGTCACCAACTTTGGCACGTTCGGGCTGGAATGGGCCACGCCGATTCCGCTGCCGGAACAGACGCTCGTTTTGGGCATGGGCGCGGCGCGGCATGAACCGCGTTGGGATTCCGTCAAGAACCAGTTCGTGCCGATCATGGAGGCGAACTTCACCTTGAGCTTCGACCATCGCGTGCTGGACGGCGGCGCGGC
>CAYYWB010000488.1:0-1529 GCA_964475285.1 uncultured Bifidobacteriaceae bacterium
GAACCGCGCTACAGCGTTGTCGCGGGCCAGACGCTGACGATTCCGCTGCCGCCGGAGACGAAGAGCATTGAGGCCAATGCCCGCGTTGGCGGTCGCGGAGGTCCGGGCGGCGGACGCGGTGGCGCGGCGGCTCCCGCGCAGACATCCACGATTATTCCGCTGCCTGCCGACAATCATTTCAAATGGACTGCGCCCGGCGCTGGAACGTGGGAGATCACGTTTGTCCGGCACGTTTATCGCAGTTCGCCCACCCGCGCCGGCCAGCGCGAAGACGGGACCCGTGACAAGGACAGCCTCTATTCGCTGATTGACTATCTCGATCCCGAAGCCACCGCCGCATACATCAAGCTCGTTCCGGAAACTTATGGAAAGTATTTTGGCAGCGAATTCGGTAAGACCATTCTCGGTTTCCGCGGCGACGAGACCGACTACACGGGCTTCATTCCCTGGACGCCCAAGCTGCTAGCCACATTTAAAAAGCAAAAAGGATACGACTTGAAGCCCTACATCGCCGGGTTCTTCGCCACGCCAATGACCGAGGAGGCCAGGCGCGCCTACGCCGACTACTTTGATGTTTGGAGCGGCATGTTCCGCGACAATTTCTACAAGCCGATGGAGGATTGGTGCCGGGCGCACGGCATGGATTACATGATGCACCTGAACCATGAAGAAACCATGTTAAGCCGAGGCGGCGGTGAAAGCATGACCAAGAACGAAGGCTCCTTTTTCCGCGACATGCGCTACATGGGCGTGCCCGGAGTGGATAATCTCAACCAGATCGGTCCCGGAATCGTGGCCGATTTTCCCAAGCTCGCCGGTTCCGCCGCCCATTTGTTCGGCCATCCGCAGGCTTGGAGTGAAGAAGGCGGAAATCTCGGCACCGGCGGAAAGTTCGTCTTTGATTATCAACTGGTTCGGGGCATCAACTTTATGAATATCCGTGGACTGAACAATTCCGCCACCAATGCCGCCGCCGCCGCGTCGGAGCCTGGCTCGGCCACCGGCTGGTATATGACGCGCGCCCAACACCTGCTGGCCATCGGCCGGCCTGCCGCGCAAGTCGCCCTCTATCATCCTTCCGACAGTTATTGGCTGAACGATATGGAAGCGGACACGGTCACCGTCAAGCTGACGACCCAGTTGATGGAGCGCCAGATTGACTTTGATCACATTGACCACGATTCGCTGGCGTCAATCTGCACCCTCGAAAAAGGCGGATTGAAAAACTTGAGCGGACAAATTTATCGCGGCGTGGTCGTTCCCACTTCGACTGTGATTCAAAAGGCCGTGCTGGATCGTCTGCGCGCCTTCGCGGCGGCTGGCGGCAAAGTGGTTTTTGTCGGGCGCACGCCGACGATGGTGGTGGACAAGAATTTTCTGAAAGCCGGGGGACCGCCGGACTTGAGCTTTGCCATCCTCGAACCGACGCCGGAAATCACCGACCGCGTTGTCGCGGCGCTGCCGCCGCCGGACGTGAAACTCGATTCCGCCTGTCCGCCGATCAAATACATCCACCGCAGCTTGAAGGA
>CAYYWB010000489.1:0-1528 GCA_964475285.1 uncultured Bifidobacteriaceae bacterium
ATCTGGAAATCACGCTCGAAGAAGCCGCGCTCGGCTGCGAAAAGGAAATCTCCGTGAAAAAACTGGACCGCTGCGAAACCTGCGACGGCTCCGGGGCGGAGCACGGCTCAAAAATGCGGACGTGCTCCACCTGCGGCGGGCGCGGACAGGTCTTGATGTCGCGCGGCATTTTCAGCATCGCGCAAACGTGTCCCAACTGCAAGGGCGCGGGCCGCATTCTGGAACGTCCGTGCAAGTCCTGCCGCGGCGAAGGCCGGCAGGGGCGCGCTTCAAAAATCAAATTGCGGATTCCGGCGGGCGTGGACGGCGGGTCGCGCCTGCGGTCGTCCGGCAACGGCGAGGGCGGGCTTCGCGGCGGGCCGCCGGGCGATCTTTATGTGATGCTGCATCTCAAGCCGCATGAAATTTTCCAGCGCGACGGCGATGATCTGCTGTGCGAAGTGCCGGTGAGCTTTGTCCAGGCCGCGCTCGGCGCGGATATCGAGGTGCCGACGCTCGAAGGCCGGGCGATGATCAAAATCCCCGCCGGCACGCAATCGCATTCGACGTTCCGCGTCAAAGGCAAGGGCGTGAAAAACCTGCAGGACCACGGCCAGGGCGATTTGCACGTGCGCGTGCAGGTCGAGGTGCCGACCCGCCTGACGGCTGAACAAAAGGCCAAGCTCCAGGAATTCGCCGAACTTTGCGATGAAGATGTGAATCCGATTTCAAAGAGTTTTTTTGAAAAGGCCAAAAGTTTGTTCCGGTAAATTCTCACACTTGTTCTTCGCCCTCGTTCTTCGTCCTCGATTTTTTCGAGGACGAGGACGAGAATGAGGACGAGAACGATTTTTACTGCCATGCACCGTTTTTATCTGCCACCCGAACATTGCGCCGGGGCCGCGCTGCGGCTGCACGGACGCGAGGCGCACCACGCGCTGCGCGTCCTGCGCGTGAAATACGGCGAGCTGGTCGCCGTGCTGGACGGCATCGGGAACGAATTCCTTTGCACGGTTGCAAATTGTTCCCGCGATGCCGTCGCGCTGGACGTTTCGCTGAAGAATTTCACGCCGGCCCCGCCCTGCCCCGTCACATTGCTCGTCGCCGTGCCCAAGGGAAAAATCATCGAGGACATCATCCAGAAAGCCGTCGAACTGGGCGCGGGCCGCATCGTGCCGCTGCTGACGGAGCGGGTTGCAACACATCTCGATGCCGAAGCCGCAGCCGACAAGCGCGACAAATGGCAGCAAGTTACGATTGAAGCCATAAAACAGTGCGGCGCGCTGTGGCTGCCAAAAATCGAAACGCCGGTGACGATTGGGCAGTTTCTCGCGCGACCGGAAAGATTTGATTTCTCGCTGGTCGGCTCGTTGCAAACGGAACGCCGCCATCCGCGCGAATGTTTTGAGGAATTTCAAACCAGACACGGACGCCGTCCGCAAAGTGCCGCCGCCTGGATCGGGCCGGAAGGCGATTTCACGCTGGAAGAATTGCAGGCGATTCAGAATTCCGGCGCGCAGCCGGTTTCACTCGGCAAACTGGTTCTGCG
>CAYYWB010000490.1:0-1521 GCA_964475285.1 uncultured Bifidobacteriaceae bacterium
TCCTTCACAATCATCAACGCCTGCAGGATTGGAACGCCGCTGCTGACGAGCGTGCCGAGCGTGCGCGTGAACCGGGAGATGGACACCTTGGTGATGACCTGTCCAATGGGCGGCATCTTGAGCTTGACCGTGTCCCAGAAATAGCGCCCGAACTTTGTCTTGTTGATGAAGATGAGAAAGATCACCACAAACACCGCCACGGCTCCGAGGGTCGGCAGAAAATGTTGTTTTATGATATCGCTGATCTTGAGCACAATATTTGTGAACGTCGGCAGAGTCATGTCCATGCCGCCGAAGACTTCCTTGAATTTGGGCACGACATAGACCATCAGCAAGGTCATGATGCCCGTGGCTACAATCAGGACGGCCACGGGGTAGAACAGCGCGGCCTTGACCTTGCCTTTGATTTTCTGGGCTTTTTCGGAGAATTCAGCCAACCGTTTCAAGACCACTTCCAGCACGCCGCCCAGCTCGCCCGCCTTGACCATGTTGACGAACAAGCGGTTGAACACCTTGGGATGCTGCGCAAGCGCCTCGGAAAAGGTGCTGCCGCCCTCGATGGCCAGGGCCAGTTCGCCGAGGATGCGCTTGAGGGTTGCGTTGCGCTCCTGTTTTTCGAGCACACGCAGGCCGCGCAACAGCGGCAGGCCCGCGTCCACCAGCGTCGCCAGTTGCCGCGTGAAGGTCATCAACACCTTCGGCTTGACTCCGCCGCCGAGGCCGGGGATTTTGATTTCGATGTTGAGCGCGCCGCCTTTTTTGCCGGCGGCCTTGCCGGCCGGCCTGGTTTTTTTGGCGGCAGTTTTTTTGGCGGCGGTTTTCTCCCGGGCGCGATCAGGCTCGACAATCTTCGTGGGATACAAACCCATTTCCTTCACGCGGCCGATGGCCTCGTTCTGGCTGCCGGCTTCGATGGAGCCTTTGGTCTCCTTGCCGCGGGAATCCAGCGCCGTGTAATCGTATTTGGGCATAACAGGAAAATGACTAATGACTAAACCCTAACGACTAATTGACTTGTCATTTGAACAATTGGGCATTCTTTGGTCATTCGTCATTATGGTTTGGTCATTGTTTGCTTCAGGCGTCATGTATATTTCACCACTTCTTCAATCGTTGTATCACCCTCAAAGATGCTGCGCAAGCCGTCTTCGCGCAAGGTCACCATGCCCAGCTCAACCGCCTTTTGACGCAACACCACCGTCGGCGCGCGTTCGTTGATGAGCGAGCGGATCGCCTCACTGATGATGAGCAGTTCAAAAATGCCCTTGCGCCCGCGGTAACCGGTGTCGTTGCAGGCCGAGCAGCCGCGTCCATAATGAAAAACCTTGTCGCCCAGATCGTGCGGCGAAAGATTCAGCATCTCCAACTGCTTCTCCGTCGGCTCGAACGGCGTCCGGCAGTTCTTGCAGATCGTTCGCACAAGCCGCTGCCCCAGCACGGCCATGAGCGTGGAGGAAATCAGGAATGGTTCCACGCCCATGTCCACCAGGCGCGTCACCGCGCCGGGCGCGTCGTTCGTGT
>CAYYWB010000491.1:0-1511 GCA_964475285.1 uncultured Bifidobacteriaceae bacterium
TCCTTGAGCAAATCCATCTTGCCGCCCTGGATGAGCAGGCTGGCCAGTTCGCGGCACAATTTCGCGGACGCGGCGGTCAGCGCGCCCCGCACCATTTCCGGCCAGCGTTCGGGATTCGACGCCTTGAACGATTCCAGCGCGCGGTGATGTTTCGCGACGGGAACTTGTTCGAGCACCGGACCGAATTTGAGGCCGTCCTGCAGCCAGATTTGCACGTCGGTGATTTCATCCGCGGCGGGCGCCAGTCCCGCGGCGGCGCGCAATTCATCCCGCGCAAAAACCGCCTCCAGCGCGACCGCCGGTTGCGTGCGCTGGTGCGACGCGATGTCCGCGTTCAACGCCGCAATGATTTCGCCGGACGCCGCCGCCTTGTCCGCCAGATCTGAAACCACCTTGAGCACCTCTGCCACCACCGCGACGCGCGCCTTCAATCCCTTGGCCGCGTGGAAATCCGCGAGCAGCCGGTCCTGCAACGACGTTTCCTTCGCCTGAAAAACCACCGGCTCATTTTTCTTCAGGGGCACGACGAAATGGCCGTCCTTTTTCATCTCGCGCTTGGCGGTTTCCCACCATTTCCGCCAGTCGTCGCAAATGACATCGGGCACGAGCACCTGCTGAATCTGTTCCGCCGTCGCCCGCCCGCCGAAACTGTTCAGCACGAGCTTGATCAAATCGAGATGATGCGCGGCCAATTGGCGGACACCGTCGAGGTCGTTGGTCTTGCGGGCGAGGATGTGATCCTTGGGAATCGGCTTGAGCGTCTCGGCGGCGAACGCCAGGTCCATCGTGTGCCCCGGCTTGCCGGCGAAATCAATCGTGAACCGCGCGAAAACCGTGTCCACCGTTTTGATTTTGCCGAAGCCCCAACTCCGGTGCGCGCAGCAGCCGCTCTCCGCGAGGATCGTCAACGGTTCGACATGACGCCCCTCGATTTTTCCCGCCGCCGCCAGTTTTTCAAATTCTGATCTCATAATAAAATCGCGTTTTCCCCGTCACGGACTCACAATGATTCATTAAACGCGATGGACGGACAAAATCCAAGAAAAATTGCGGCGAGAGTTTTGGGGCAGAGGCGTGCGAACGGCCTGTTCGTTGAAGACCTGCTCGAAATGGCGCTGGCGGGCGCGCGGCTTTCGCCCGCCGACCGCGGGCTTTGCCAGGAAATTGTTTATGGCGTGGTCCGCTGGCAGGCCGCGCTCGACTGGCTCATCGCCCGGAAAACGAACGGACGCGGACAAAAATCCGGCCTGCAAAATCTGCTGCGCCTCGGCCTCTACCAGATTTTCTGGCTCGACCGGATTCCGCCGCACGCCGCCGTCCACGAGACCGTTGAACTCGCCAAACACGGCGGCTTCGGCCAGCAGGCCGGATTCATCAACGCCATCCTGCGTCACTATTTGCGCGAATTTGACGAAACCAAAAAACTGCTGGCCGGCCTGAAAACTTCGCAACCCGCGCTCGGCTGGTCGCATCCCGAATGGCTGGTTGCCCGCTGGCAGAAACATTTCGGC
>CAYYWB010000492.1:0-1507 GCA_964475285.1 uncultured Bifidobacteriaceae bacterium
GTGCGGAAGCTGTCGTCGGTGACGGATTATTTCGTCATCGCGTCCGGCACGAGCGAGCCGCACCTGCGCGCCATCGTGGAGGAAATCACCGGCCAGCTTCGCGAGGAGCATGGCGTGCGACCGCGCGCGATGGACGGCTCGGTGCATGGCGCGTGGGTGGTGATGGATTTTTTTGACGTGATTGTCCACGTCATGCGGGCGGACGTGCGGGAGCGCTACGATCTGGAAAGCCTCTGGGGCGATGCGGCGCGGGTGAGGCCGAGAAAAAAAGCGGCAAAGGGAAAAATCTAGCCGCAGAGCCGCCAGGGATTTTATTTCACTTTCAGCCAAACGGCAGCGAGCAGTAAAACGCTGGCGACGACAAACAAGTATGCCAGCCAGTAAAGTTTTCGGTGAACGGCTGGTAACTCCCGCGGGCCAAATGTCAAAAACTTGTGTTGTCGGTAAAGCGGAAATCTCGCAAAGAAAAGTAAAGTAATTCCCAAACTGCCGATTCCAAGTCCTGAATAAAATAAATTGAGCGCATCGGCTGCTTTGAGATAACTCAAAGCCGGAAGAAGAATACACGCTAAAATCGCATTTGCAGGAAGGATGAGCACAAGCAGCCAATCCGGCGGAACATACCAATCTGACGATTTCCGGCTCACGCGACCGGAGCCTTGGGCGGGATTTCATCCGCCGCCTTCACCATCTCTTCCAACAGTTTTTTGAAATCCTCCAGGCCGGTGGAGGGAATGATGATGGTGTCGCGCCGTCCGCCGACATCCTCGGTGATGCGCAGGAACCGGCCGCGCGGATTTTCCTTGAGTGTGAAGACAAAGGTTTTGCGCTCAATCTGCAGCGTCTCGGACTTGAGCGTGTCTTCGTTTGACGGTGGCCGCGGCTGGCCCTGATAAGGCCGCCGCCCGAACGGTGAAGGTCTTTCGTTTGAGATCATAATGTTGTCTTTCCCGCTGAAGACGCCCGTTTTGCGCCCATTCCAGCTTTATCTAAATTCCGGCGACAACGGCCATTTGTCAACTGCCAAAATGAGAACCGGCCCAACTCCAGCGCCGCACCCTTTGCACCCGCAGTGTTTCGACGCCGCAAGCCGGTGCAAGGTTACAGGATATTCGCCGCCAGTTCCGCCAGTTCCGAGCGCTCACCCTTCTGCAGTTCGATGTGCGCCGAAACGGCCTGGTCGCGGAATTTGCTGACGACGTAATTGAAGCCGTTTGACGACGAGTCAACATACGGATTGTCAATTTGATACGGGTCGCCGGTGAAGACGATTTTCGTGCCGCTGCCGACGCGCGTGACGATGGTCTTGACCTCCAGCGGCGTCAGGTTTTGTGCCTCGTCAATGATCATGAACTGGTTGGCAATGCTGCGGCCGCGGATGTAGCTCAACGCCTCGACGACAATTGTGCCGGAACGCATCAGGTCGCCGCTGCGGCGATGGTCGTGGCCCATGTTCAAATCGCTCAACATTTCCAGCGCGTCGTGAATCGGCTGCATCCACGGCGCG
>CAYYWB010000493.1:0-1505 GCA_964475285.1 uncultured Bifidobacteriaceae bacterium
ACATTGGCTCGAACAGCGGATTGGCGAAACGGAACGCCAGAATGTTCTGCACCGTTTCTTTGCCGAGATAATGATCAATCCGAAAAATCTGGGACTCCTCAAAGCTTGTGGCAAGAACGGCGTTCAGCGCACGCGCCGATTCCAAATTGTAGCCAATCGGTTTCTCAATCACGATCCGCGCAAATTCCCGGTCACGCGCCAGTCCGGCTTTGCCAAGATATTTTGGAATTTCGCCGAACATGCTCGGCGGTGTGGCCATGTAATAGATGCGATGAGCTTTGGTGCCCCATTGTTTTTCCAGCTTTGCGCATTGTTTGCCCAACGCCGCGTAGGTCGCCGGTTTTTTGAAATCGCCCTGTTGATAACGGATGTGGCGCGCGAATTGATTCCAGACGGTGGACTTGGCTTTTCCAAAACGGGAAAATTGATTGACGCCGTCGTGCAGACGACGGCGCAGCGCGTCGTCGCTGAGTTTGATGCGGTCCACGCCGATGATCGCAAACCGTGCGGGCAGGCTGCGGTCCTGCGAAAGATCGAACAAGGCCGGCACGAGTTTCCGCCAGGTGAGGTCACCGGCTCCGCCAAAAATGACGAACACCGTCGGTTCAAGCCGGTCGTTTGATTTGGTCATCGCTGCCATAAAATTCGCGAGTCCTCCAAGGGAACCATCACTCCGTCGCAGCGCGGCATCACTCGCGCCGTGTAATCAGTCGGCGAGCGATTTGCGGATACGGTCGCGCTATAAACAGAGCCGCCCGATTCGTCGGCCGGCGGGTGAAGGCTGGTCATTTCCTGCCGCACTGGCGGACTGCCTTTGATCCCGTCCGCATAAAGCTCTACCCGGACCGCTTTTGGGTCAAGGCCTTGAAGAATAACTTGAACTTCAATGATGTGCTTCCCATCGCGAGTCTCCACCTTCACGGTGCCGAAATGGAGTGCGGCCCATTTCTGTTCTATGCTGTGACGCCAGTCCACCATTTGCTTGCCGATTGCGCCTTTGTTGGCCACGCGTGCCTGGCAGGCGATCGCTGCCGGGAGATAATGTTGCTCGGTGTATTCGCACACGGCGCGGTTGGCGGAGAATCGCGGAGTCAATCGCGCCATGCTTTCCCGCATCCGCGCGACCCAAGCCGTGGGAATGCCTTTTTCGTTGCGGGAATAAAACTCGGGGATCACCTCGTGTTCGAGCCGTTCGTAAAGCGCTTCGGCTTCAGCCGCATCCCAGGCCGGATTGCTGCCATGTTCCTGACCGTCCCCCAGCGCCCAGCCCAACTCCGGCACATACGCTTCCGCCCACCAGCCGTCCAATTCAGAAAGATTTATGCCGCCGTTGACCAACACCTTCATGCCACTCGTGCCACACGCCTCCCACGGTCTCTGCGGCGTGTTGAGCCAGACATCCACCCCTTGCACCAAGCGTTCGGTCAAGTGCATGTCGTAGTCGCTCAAGAAAATTGCATGAGGACGAACATCCGACCGGCGAATGAATTGAATCCATTTCTGAA